>DATGQI010000201.1:0-11658 GCA_035304285.1 Woeseiaceae bacterium | reverse complement strand
CTCCCCCTGTCCCAAAACTGCCTGGCCCCCCGAATGGTCCCTTTTGCCGGTCTCCCGGCTTGTCATGGCTTCAGGGCCTTTGCCCGGTTCTTCGCCCCCCCCCCCCGGTTGCCCCCCGCCTGGAACTCGCAGGGAGCCGGTAATGATTGCAGCTTAGCCCGGTGTAGTCGAGCAGCGACAGTAGCTGCGTCACATTAACCCGCCGCAGGGGAACTGGTTCGCAGCCTGCGCATGCGGCCCTTGAGGACCTGACAGAAGCGGGTATGCTGGCTATCATCCGTGGCAATTCGACTGTTCTGGCAAGGCTCCAGGAGCCTGCGCGCTTCGCGAACTGAACGCTTACTGGCGCGGAAGGTCAATCCCTGCGCCCTGGCTCGTCCTCTGACTCATCCGTTACTTTAGGGATCTCACCCGAAACAAACCCGACATGCAGAAAGCCGATACGGACAATTCGCGGCGGAACCCGCCATACAAGCGCGGCTACGCCAGGTGGCTCATGCTTTTTACAGGCTTCGGGCTGGCCCTGGTGCTGGGACTGACCGCTGCCGTGATCGGAGCCTATTACTATGTCGCACCGGGTTTGCCTCAGGCAGAGACGATCCGCGAGATCCCGCTGCAGATTCCACTGCGCATTTATAGCCGCGACGGACGATTGATCGATGAGATCGGCGAGCGGCGACGCATCGTCGTGCGCTACGACGACCTCCCTCAATACGTAGTCGACGCATTCGTGGCCGCCGAAGACGGGCGCTTTTTCGAGCATCCCGGTGTCGACTATCGCGGCATTCTGCGCGCCGCGGTGAGTTTGCTGCGCTACGGAGATGCGAGCGAGGGCGGTGGCGGCAGCACTATCACGCAGCAGCTCGCGCGGGACTATTTCCTGACGCGCGACGTGCTGTTCACCCGCAAGTTGCGCGAGGCGTTTCTCGCTTACAAGATCGAGAAGGAATTCAGCAAACAGGAAATCATGGCCCTGTTTGTGAACAAGATGTTTTTCGGCCAGCGCGCGTATGGAGTAGCGGCTGCAGCGCAGGTGTACTACGGGAAGGGCCTGCAGAACATGAACATCGCGGAGGCCGCAACCATCGCCGGCGTATTGCCTTCGCCCTCTTATTACAACCCGGTGACCAGCCCGTCGAATGCGCTGATGCGCCGCAACTACGTTTTGCGGCGCATGCATGAACTCGAGTTCATCAGCAAGGCGGAACTCGACGAAGCCATGGACTACCCGCTGGAGTCGCGGCTCTACGGGACCAAGAACGAGTTATCGGCGCCGTGGGTAGCGGAAATGGCCCGGCGCGAGATGCTCGAGCGCTACGGCGAGGACGCCTACTCGGCCGGCTACAAGGTGGTCACCACGCTCGACTCGAGGCTGCAGGCGGCGGCGAATTATGCGCTGCGAAACGGCCTGCTCGAGTTCAGCCGTCGCCGCGGCTATCGCGGACCCATCAGCAATGTGGCCGAGAGCGTCGACTTGAAGGTGCTCGAGCGTCCGTATGCCGAGTGGCCGGATGAACTGAAGCTCGAGCTGACCGAGTACGGCAACCCCGGCGGGCTCGCCGTAGGCATGGTGGCAGCGCTGGACGAGGAGGACAGGAGCGCCACCGTCGTGATGCAGGACGGGCGCCGGGAGAGACTGCCGTGGCGCGGGATTTCCTGGGCGAAACCCTTCATTGACCGGGAAACCTTCGGCCCTGCGCCGAAGACCGTAGGCGAGGTGCTGGCGCCGGGTGACGTCGTCTACCTGATGCCGACCACGGCCGGTACTTATGCGCTCGCGCAGGTTCCGGAAGCGCAAGCCGCGGTGGTTTCGCTGGACCCTATGGATGGCGCCATCACCAGCCTGGCCGGCGGTTTCGATTTCTCCGCCAGCAAGTTCAACCGGGTCACGCAGGCGGCACGGCAGCCCGGCTCGTCGTTCAAGCCTTTCATCTATTCCGCCGCGCTCGAGCAGGGCAACACGCCCGCAACGATAATCCTGGATGCCCCGGTCGTGATCAATTCGTCCGAACTCGAGGCTGTATGGCGTCCGCACAACTACACGGGACGCTTCTATGGTGAGCAACGCATGCGCGAAGCGCTGGTGCGTTCGATGAACCTGGCGTCCGTGCGACTTTTGCTGAATAACACCGGCATCGGGAACGCCGTGCGGCACATCGCGAATTTCGGCTTTGGCGCCGCCGCATTGCCGCGAAACGGTTCGCTTGCGCTCGGCGGCGGTAATGCCACGCCCCTGGATATGGCGCAGGGCTTCGCGGTGTTCGCGAATGGCGGCTATGGAGTAAAGCCCTACATCATCGACACCATCAGCGGGCCCGACGATGAGATTCTCTACCGGGCCGAACCCGCGGTCGTCTGCCGCCAGTGCGAAGGCGAGCTGGACGAAATCGAGGGGATGCGGGCTGCATTGACACCCGACCAGTTCGCCGCAGCGACGTCGCAGGAGTATGAGGAAGGGTACGGTGAAAACTTCGAGGAGCGGATGACGCTGGACCAGATGGCCGCGGTGGGCGAGTCCTACCGGCCGGACGCCCTCGCGGCGCCGGAGCTGTTTCGCGGCATCAAGCTCGCGCCGCGCGTTATATCGGAGCAGAACGCATACCTGGTTTCAGACATGATGCGGGACGTCATCCGGCGCGGTACCGGCAGGCGCGCACTCGCGCTCGGGCGCAGCGACCTTTCCGGCAAGACCGGAACCTCGAACGACCGGCGTGATGCCTGGTTCGGCGGCTTCAATGCCGACCTCTCGTCCGTGGTCTGGGTAGGTTACGACGACGACCTGCCACTCGGTGCCGGAGAGGAAGGCTCGCGAACGGCACTACCGGTCTGGATAGAATTCATGCGCGTGGCGCTGAAGGGCGCGCGACCAAACGCCTTGCCAATGCCGGAGGGCATCGTCAGCGTACGCATCTCGAAGTCAACCGGCTGTCCCGCGACCGCGGAGGTTCCACTCGAAGACGTCATGTTCGAAATCTTCGACCAGGACAACGTCCCGGTTTGCGACACCCCGGACAACCAGAGCGATATTTTCAACACCAGCCATGAGAACGAGAAAGACGAGGAGGAGGCCGAGCCCATTTTCTAAGAATGTCTACCTGAGGATGTCTGCTAAGGGAAGTTTCGAAGAAGCATTTTCCTTTAAGAGCAGTTGAAGGAAGTTATTTTCCGGAGAGAGGGCTATGGGCAAGAAAACCACCTTTGGATTCGACAGGGCGAGACACGTGCTGGCGCAAGAGGCCGCCCGCATCATCGTCGAACAGGGCATCCAGGATTATCGGGCAGCGAAACTGAAGGCCGCAGACCGCCTCGGAATGTCGGCACGCGGTGTGCTGCCGAATAACAGCGAAATCGAGCGCGCCGTGGGGGAGCACCTCCAACTGTTCGGTCGCGAATCCCACAGCAAGCTGTTGCGCGGTTTGCGCAGTGCCGCGCTCGCCGCGATGGACATGCTATCCCAGTTCGGTCCGCGGCTGGTTGGGCCGGTGCTGCATGGCACGGCAGCATCGAACTCCGCCGTAAACCTCCACGTGTTCTCGGACAACTTCGAGCTGGTCGCCCTCAAGCTGCAGGAGAACCGGGTCCCGTACCGCCTGTATGAGCGGCGCCTCAAGAGCCGCCGCGACCAGGCGGAAACTTTCGCGGGCGTTCGCTTCATGCAGGACGAAAGTGCGATCGAGGCGACGGTGTTTCCGGTGGACGGAGTGCGCCAGGCGCCGATCAGCCCGATCGATGGCCGGCCGATGCGCCGCGCGGACGCGCAGGCGGTACGGGAGTTGCTGGAAGACCAGTAGGCCGCCGGTCGTCTTGTCGCCCGCGGGGCGGGCTCCTACAGCCCGCGATCCGAACTCATCTGGTGGTTTGGTCGCCGGCGGATGGACGCAATCCCTTAAAAATAGCAGACTCTACGAGCCCGCCCCGCGGGCGACCAGCTTAAGGTCAGCCCCGCTCGTCTGCATACTACCGATCGTCGAGTTTAACGTAGTCGCGATGCACGGGGCCGGTGTAGAGCTGGCGCGGGCGGCTGATGCGGCCGTTCGGGTCCGTGATCATTTCGCGCCAGTGGGCCACCCAGCCTACCGTTCTCGCAATCGCGAACATCACCGTGAACATCGACATCGGAATGCCGAGCGCGCGATAAATGATGCCGGAGTAGAAGTCGACGTTCGGGTACAGGTTCTTCTCGATGAAGTAGTCATCGCTCAATGCCACACGCTCGAGTTCCAGCGCCAGGTCGAACAGGGGGGAGTTTTTGTGGCCCATTTGCGCCAGCACCTTGTGGCACATGTCGCGGATGATGGTCGCGCGCGGATCGAAATTCTTGTAAACCCTGTGGCCGAAACCCATCAGCCGGAACGGGTCATCGCGGTCACGCGCCTTCGCCACGAACTTCGGGATGTTCTTCGCGTCGCCGATCTGGTTCAGCATTTTCAGCACGGCTTCATTGGCTCCACCGTGAGCCGGGCCCCACAAGGCGGCGATTCCCGCGGCAATCGCCGAATAGGGATTGGCGCCGGAGCTGCCGGCCATGCGCACGGTCGACGTGGAGCAATTCTGCTCGTGATCCGCATGCAGTACGAACAGGAGGTCGATGGCCTGCGCCGCCACTTCGTTGATCTGGTAAGGCTCGGCCGGGACCGCGAAAAACATGTGCAGCAGGTTCTCGCAGTATCCCAGGTCGTTCCGCGGGTAGATGAATGGCTGGCCGGCGGTGAGCTTGTAGGCAGCTGCCGCAATGGTGGGAAGCTTCGCGATTATCCGGTGCGTGAACACTTCCCGCGCGTCGGCATTATTCACATCCATCGTATCGTGGTAGTAGGCGGACATGGACCCTACGACCGCTGACAGCATCGCCATTGGATGGGCGTCGTAGCGGAAGCCGTTGAAAAACCGGAGCATCCCCTCGTTCAGCATCGTGTGCGTACGAATAGACGTGTCGAACTGCGACAGCTCTTCGCCCGTCGGGAGCTCACCGTATAAAAGGAGATAGGCGACTTCTATGAAGTTGGACCGTTCCGCGAGCTGCACCACCGGGTAGCCACGATAAAGAAGCACACCCTCGTCCCCGTCGATGTAGGTAATCGCACTTTCGCAGCTGCCGGTGGCAACGAAGCCGGGATCGTAGGTGAACACGCCCTGCTCGCGATACAGCTGGCTGATGTCGAGTACGTCTGGTCCCAGGGTGCCCTTGCGAGCGGGAAGCTCGAGCGACGAGGCGCCATCGGGGCTTCTGAGTGTGTACGATTCTTTGGTCATAGGTTTCCTGGGAACGATAGGGCGCGTTGCCGGCGCACGCGTAACCGAACGCCGGACATCGTACGGTTTCAACGAAGTCCAAGTTTGCGTAGCTGGCGGCGCCCGGCTCGTCCGGCGCGCCGTCAGTCCGTCATGTTGCCGGAAGCGAGAAAGGCGAGCAAATGCACGCGAGGGAAGCGTGCCGAAGCGGCAGCAGGCGCATCGCTCGCTGCCGCCACCGTTTAGCCTCGAAAGCCTATTCGCTGATGCCGTACTTGCGGCGGAACTTGTCTACGCGGCCGCCGGAATCCACTATTTTTTGCTTACCGGTGTAAAAGGGATGGCAAGCCGAGCAGACTTCGACGTGCAGGTCGTGGTCTAAGGTGGAACGCGTCGTGAATTCGTTACCGCAGCCACAAGTGACTTTGATTTCCTTGTAGGCGGGGTGTATCTCGGCCTTCATTACCTTTGGTCTCCGGAAAAATTAGCGGGTGGCGTCGCTCGAGCCCGCTTTGGCACCGCCTGAAGAACACCATTGCGAGGAGTCGGTGCGGAAATGGCCGCGTAGGATATAGGGATCATCAAAGCTCTGCAAGCGCGGCCCCGCCTTGCCCGCCCTACCTGAAAAGTATCCACAAAAGCTGTGGATAACTCTGTGAACTAAAATTGAGTGAGTGCGCTAAGTCGAGATTTTTAAAGCCTCATTGTTAGAATGTCTATTTTATGTGCAAAATGTTAACTCTAGATATTTCATGGGCTTACGGGCTGTTCTCGACAGCGCGGCTGAATTAGCTGCCTTACTATGCGGATAATACAGATAAGGCCGTCGTTGTGAATAAAATGCGCGCTGCAAACCCGTACCGCCCGCTCCGGTCACAGTCGCGGCCGCCGCGGATCAGCCGATCCTGGCGGAAACGACGTCGCCTCAAGTGTGTTTACGGCATCGCCTGAGCCGGGGCCGCTTGAGCAGCAGCGGGCTCCGGCAGAAACAGCGCCTGGAGATCGTTCAAGAACCTGCGACCGTGCGCGGTCGGGACGACCAGGCTTTCGCCATCTTCGCCGACGCCGCACCATAGCAGGCCCAGCGATTCGGCCCGGGCGACCCCCGGGAGCACCAGGCTTAAGGGCAAGCCTGTTCGGCCGGTGAACTGTTTTTTCTTGAACCCGCGCGTCAGGCGCAACGCGTTCAGCATGAACTCGAAAGCGATATCCCGTGGAAGCAGCCTCTGCTTCGGGACATCGAGCGTGCCCGACTCGAACTTCTGCATGTAGGAAGAAGGGTTCGGCGGCTTCCGGTAGCGCCAGATGCTTCCATCGTCGTCGGTGAACTTGCCATGCGCGCCAGCGCCTGCCGCCAGGTAGTCGCCGAACTCCCAGTAATTGAGGTTATGGCGACAGCGATGGCCGGGCTTCGCGAAGGCAGAGGTTTCATAGCGTTCGTAGCCTGCGGCGGCCCACAGTTCGTAACCCTGCTCTTCGATTGCCCACGCCAGTTCTTCATCGGGCAGGTCCGAAGGCGGCCTGGCATGAAACACGGTATTCGGCTCGAGGGTGAGCTGGTACCACGAAATATGCTGCGGCCCGAGGGCGATCGCCCGCTCGATATCCAAACGCGCCGTCTCGAGCGTCTGGCCCGGTAGCGCGTACATCAGGTCAATATTGACGCTCGTGAACCCGGCTTTCACCGCGTCTCCGAAGGCGTTCCTGATTTCCTCCGACCCGTGGATGCGTCCGAGGCGGCGGAGCGACTCGTCGTCGAAGCTCTGCGCTCCCAGGGACAGGCGGTTGACGCCGGCGCGCCGGTAGTCCGCCAGCCGATCCCGTTCAACCGTGCCAGGGTTCGCTTCCATCGTGACCTCGACCCCGGTGGCGAGCCTTAAGGAACTGGCTATCGCCTCGAGCAGGCGGCCTATTTCGCGGGCATCGAAATAACTTGGCGTCCCGCCACCGAAGAACACGCTCTCGACCAACCGCTCGCCTGCGCGGGCGCCTTCCTGCTGGATGTCCCTTACCAGCGCGTCGAGGTAGCGCTGCTTGTCGGCCGCTCCTCCCGCGGTGTGGGAATTGAAGTCGCAGTAAGGGCATTTGCGGACGCACCAGGGGAGATGGACGTAAAGCGACAGCGGCGGCGTCATGTCCGGACCTCCCCGCGCGTCTTGAGGGCATCCGCGATCAGCGCGGACAACGCGCGGAATGCCTGGCCGCGGTGACTCGCTGCATTCTTCTCGTCTCCGGTCATCTCGGCCGCCGTCTTGTTGGAAACCGGATCCAGGAAGACGGGGTCATAGCCAAAACCACCGGCACCGCGGCGCCTGTCGATAATGCGGCCGTCCCAGACACCCGCAGCGACGAGCGGCTGCGGGTCGTCCGGGGACTCTACGTATACGGCAACGCACCGGAAGTTCGCGCTTCGCTCCTTCAAAGGCAGGTTGCGGAGAGCCTCGAGCAGCTTGTCGATGTTTTCCTCGTCCGTCGCGGTCTCGCCAGCGAAACGCGAGGAGCGCACCCCGGGACCACCGCCCAGCGCGGCCACCTCCAGTCCCGAATCATCCCCGATGGCGGGGAGGCCGGCGATTGCCGAGGCATGACGAGCCTTCAGGAGTGCATTTTCCGTAAACGTCTCGCCGGTTTCAGCCGCCGGCGTGACCGAGTAGTCCGACTGCGGGCGAACGTCGAGTTCAAGCGGCGCCATCAAGCGACGGATTTCCGCAAGCTTTCCCCGGTTCCCGCTCGCGATCACGACCGTTCGTTCTTTCATGTGACTGTTGGGGCCATCATCGTGGCTATCTCGAATGGTCGGCGCTGCAGCGGGGCGCGATTCAGCCGCCCTCTTGCGCGGCGACCTGTGCGGCCAGTATCCGGGCTACGCCTGATTGGGCAAGTTCCAGCATCTGCCCGAGTTCCTCGATGCTGAAGGCATGGCCTTCCGCCGTGCCTTGCACCTCTATCAGCCGGCCCGCTTCGTTCATGACGACGTTCATGTCGGTCTCCGCTTCCGCGTCCTCGGCGTAGTCGAGGTCGAGAACCGGCCTCCCGCGATAGATGCCGACCGAAACGGCAGCGATTTGCCCGTGCACGGGGTTCGTTTTGAGCTTCCTGGTCTTGAGGAGCGAGTCCACTGCCAGCCGCAACGCAACGTAGGCTCCGCTTACCGCTGCGGTACGTGTACCTCCGTCCGCCTGCAGCACATCGCAATCCAGGGTTATAGTGCGCTCGCCAAGCGCTTCCAGGTCGATTGCGGCCCGGAGCGAACGCCCGATCAGGCGCTGGATTTCCATGGTGCGCCCGCCCTGCCGCCCACGCGCCGCTTCCCGTCCGGAACGAAGATGCGTCGCCCGCGGCAGCATGCCGTATTCGCCGGTAACCCAGCCACGCCCGGCGCCCCTCATCCACGGTGGAACGCGGGCCTCGACCGACGCGGTGCAGAGAACCCTGGTGTCGCCGAACTCTGCCAGGACGCTGCCCTCGGCGTACTTGGTGAAGTTCGGGCTGAAGAGCACCGGTCTCATCTGGTCGTGCGCGCGGCCGCTTGGTCGCATGGGCGTACTCCTCGTTGGATTGTCCCGAATGATAAAGCAACTGTTGGGACCCGCGATGCGGCCAAGTTGGCCGAGGCCACCTTTCTCGTTCCCGCGTGACGGCTCCCCTGCACTTCCCGGCCGGAAGCGCCAGCCAGGTTGACGGGGAGCCGCAGCGTCGCCGTCTCGTCTATTCGCCCAACCAGCGCAACAAGGTGCCGGTGGTGTTGTCGCTATAGGGAGCGTTCGCCGTCAGGGCCCGCACTGTCAGTGCTTTCAAGTTTTCCGCAAGGTCTTCGTCCGGCCGGGTCGCGAGCGTTGCCATTTCCTCGTCGCAGATGCCGGACCACAGCCCGTCGCTGCACGCCAGCAGGACATCACCGGGTCTCAGGGGTTTCTTCCGAGTGATCGTCATGTCGGGAACCGGCGCGTCGCCCCCTACGCAACATTCCACGAAATTGCGCATCGGGTGATCCTGGGCCTCCTCCTCGGTAATCGCCCCTTCCTGGATCAGGACTTCCACATGGCTGTGATCCCTGGACCTGGCCAGCACGCGTCCCTCCCGCATCTGGTAGATGCGGCTGTCGCCAATGTGCCCCCAGAACGACCCGCCCTCCTGGATGAGGCAGATGGCGCAGGTCGCGCGTGGACGGAAATCCACAGGGACATCGAGCCCCAAGCGCACCACCTCATCGTGCGCTCGCGCGAGCGCCGTATACAAGAAGCCCTGCGGGTCGAGAATCGGCAGGCGTGCGGCCGTGAACATGTCCTGGATCGTCTTCAGGCCAACCTCCGCCGCGCGCGCGCCGTCGGAATGCCCGCCCATGCCATCGAACACCAGCATCAAAGCGGCTTCTTCCGCCACGACCACGGCGGCACGATCCTGGTTGTCCTGGCGGTCTCCGACGGCGGAAACCTTTGCGTACTCGATGCGCATGATGCTCAAACTACTGTGGTTTTGCGGCGCAACTTCGGTTGCGTCAGGCAGCCATAAACACTGACGCGAAGCTGCTCGCCAACGCCATGGCGCTTCGGGTTAGAATTATCGCAGCCTCGAACCGTTCAATCAGTCGCGGTCACTGAGGGCGGCAGTATGAATGCATGAAACCCGTCTGTCAGTGACTGCGTCAACAAAAAACCAGCGGGTCGCCTGATTCTTCCAGCCTCCGGGGATATCGATGTTACATAGCATGACCGGGTTCGCGCGGAATACCGCGGAATCGGCAACCGGCGTCCTTACCTGTGAGCTGAGGACCGTCAATCACCGCTACTTCGACGTCCAGTTCCGCCTGCCGGAGGAACTGCGTCCGAAGGAAGCGGACCTGCGGCAGCTAATCGGCAGCGTAGTGCGCCGTGGCAAGGCGGACTGCACGCTGCATTACCGGCGCGCGTCCGGTAAACAGGCCGAACTCCGGCTGAACCAGGCCCTGGTGGAGCAAATCGGGCGCCGCGCAGATGAGCTGAAGAGTGTATTTCCGGCGCTCGGCAACCTCAACGCTATCGACGTCCTGCGGTGGCCCGGGGTGATCGAGGAACCAGAGATCGACACCGAGCCGTTGTACGAGGAAGCAGTCGCCGTGATCGCAGCGGCGCTCGAGGAGCTTACGGCGATGCGCCGGAGCGAAGGGCAGCGTATCGCCGAAATGATCGACTCCCGCTGCCGTGAGATCCTGAATATCGCCGCCTCCGTTCGAGAGCGGATGCCGGAGGTCCTGGCATCGGCGCGCGCGAGGCAAAAGGAGCGTCTCGACAAGCTCGATATCGATGCGGACCCGGCCAGGCTCGAGGCGGAACTCGCGCTGGTGGCCCAGAAGCTGGACGTGGACGAGGAATTGGACCGGCTGGAGAGTCACGTCAGCGAAATACGTTCGGCGATCGGCAGCGAGGAGGCCGTCGGGAGGCGTCTCGACTTCCTCATGCAGGAACTGAACCGCGAAGCGAATACGCTTGGCTCGAAATCAGCCGACACGGCCACGACACGCGCCGCCGTGGAACTCAAAGTCCTGATCGAACAGATGCGAGAACAGATACAAAATGTCGAGTAGCGTAACCGGCCGCCGCGCAAGGCTGTTGGTCATCGCAGCCCCTTCCGGGGCGGGCAAGACGACGCTGGTCAGGGCGCTGCTGGATCGAAACCCGTCTTTGAGCTTTTCCATTTCGTACACCACGCGGAAAAAGCGCGAGACTGAGCAAGACGGGCGCGACTATTTCTTCGTGACCGAGGATCGGTTCGCACAGCTGGAAGCGGAAGGTGAGCTCCTCGAATCCGCGCAAGTATTCGACAACCGCTACGGCACTGGCCGCGCACAGGTGGAGGCGCGCCTTGCCGAAGGCCGGGACGTGATCCTCGAGATCGACTGGCAGGGGGCCCGCCAGGTACGGCAGACGATGCCGGAGTGCGACTCCGTTTTCATCCTGCCGCCATCACTTCAGGAACTGGAACGGCGCCTGCGCGACCGCCGCACCGACAGCGAGGCCGTCATTGCGCGGCGCTTACGGGATGCGATTGGCGACATCTCCCACTGGGAGGAGTTCGACTACGTCATCATCAACGACGACCTGAGGCAATCGGTGCTGGAACTGGAAGCCATCATTTCCAGAAGCGGCAACCACGAGCAGAACAAGGCCAGCCAGCCTGCGATGCGGGAGCGCGTCAAGGAGATCCTCGCGGCCTGAGGTCCGGACGCGGCACGAGGTGCTTGCGTCCTCCGCGGGGCCGCTCGTCGTTCCTGAATGATGAACGTATCGCAGGCGAAGCCGCGGCCGGGGGGAGGGTGTTCCAGGAACGCCGTGAACCCATCCATGGGGGCTCTGCGCAAACATCCCTGTTTGCGACAGTCCTGGAACACCCTCCCCCCGGCCACGACTTCGCCAGAAAGCTGCGCGCGTCAGGAACGACGAGCGGCGT
>DATGQI010000200.1:0-2672 GCA_035304285.1 Woeseiaceae bacterium | reverse complement strand
AGCGTGAAGCCGCACAGCCAAATAGCGATGAAGGCCGCGATGGCCGAGGTCGGCAGCGACAGGCTCGTGATCAGGGTGGAACGCCAGGAATTCAGGAAAGCGTAGACGACGAAGATCGTGAGGCCGGCGCCGAAGATGAGCGCGTGGATGACGTTGCCGAGTGAATTGGATGCGTCCTCACCGCCGTCATAGGTCACCTCGAGCAGGGTGCCCTCGTCCAGCGTCTCGTTGATCCCGGCCACTTCCTCGCGCACGAGATCGGCGACCTTCACGGTGCTGGCTTCGCGTGAGCGCACCACCGACAGCCCTACGTTCGGACGGGCGTTCCGCAGGCTGTAGCTCTGGGGTTCCGCGAAGCCGTCCTCGACGGTGGCCACGTGGCCCAGCCGTACGATCTCGCCACCCACGCGCTTGACCACCACGTCGTTGAATTCGACCGGAGTTTCAATGCGGCCGACCAGCCGGATGTTCTGTTCCTCGAGCGGCCCCCGCACCTGGCCCACCGGTGCGGTGGTGTTCTGTGCCCGCAGTGCCTCGACCACCTCGCCGACCGATACGTTGAATTCGCGCAGCTTGTCGGCATGCAGCAGGACTGACAGCTCGCGGCGCAATGCGCCATCCACTTCCACCACCGCAACGCCATTGAGACCGCGCAGGCGATCGGCGAGCACGTCTTCGGCAAGCCGCGAAATTTCGGCGTGCGACTGCCTGGTCGACGAAAGCGCCAGGTTCATGATCGGCTGCGAGGCCGGGTCGAAACGGTATAGCACGGGCTCGCGCATCTCGATCGGCAACTTGTAGCGCACGGAGGCGATCGCGTTGCGGATTTCGTCAGCGGCCGCCGGCATCTCCTTCTTGAAGTCGAAGATGATGACGATGCGCGCGTTTCCTTCGTAGGAGGTCGAGCGGATCTCGTAAACCTGCGGGATGCTCTGCAGCGCTTTTTCGACCCGGTTGACGATCTCCCGCTCGACTGTCTCCGGAGAGGCGCCCGGGTACGGGAAATTGACGACCATCACCGGCTGTTCGACGTCCGGGATCTGGTTGACGCGGAGATTTTTCAGTGCGAGGAGCCCGAGGCACATGAGCACGATGATCATCGCCACGGTGGTCACCGGTTGCCTGATGCTGAAGTCAGAAAGAAGCATGACTCACTGCTCCGCTGTCATCGTCACCGATTCGCTGCTGCCCGCGAGCTGCGCCGCCTGGCCGTCCTTGAGCGTCGAGCCGGGATAGCGCAGCACGGCGTCTCCTTCGGCGAGTCCGCCGTCAACGACGTAGCGGCCCGTGCGCGCATCGTACGCACCAAGATCGAGCGAGACCTGCGCGAGGACGCCGTCCCTGAAGCGCCAGGCGAAGGCGTTGTCGCCATCGCGCTGGATCGAGGGCGCTGCCACGGTCAACCGAGCTGCACTTTGGGATTCAATGCGGCCCTCGGCGTACAGCCCCGCCACTCCGGGTATCTGCACTGGATTATCGAAGCTCACCAGCACCTCGACCTGGCGCGTCGTCTCATTGGCGGCGGGATTCACCCGCACTACGGTGCCGGCAAAGTCGGCTTCTTGAAAACCCTGCACACGGAAATGCACGATCTGGCCGGCGGCCACCTCGCCGATGCTGTCGGCGGACACGCGACCTTCGAAGCGCATACTCGCCGGATCCATGACCTGCATGAGTTCCTTGCCTACAGACGCCGTGTCGCCAGCGGAAACCTTGCGGTTGCTCACGAGGCCATCGAACGGCGCGCGCACCTCGGTGCGTTCCAGTTGCTGGCGGGCAGCCACCACCCGCGTACGTGCCGCCTCGGCTTCGCTCTGCGCGCTGTTGCGCTGGATCTCGGCGTCTTCCAGTTGCTGTGCCGAGACCATGTTCTCCTGTCGCAATTTGAGAAGGCGCTGGTACTGGCGCTCGGCCTGCTGGTAAGCCAGGTCGGCGGCGCGCGCCGACGCCTCGGCAGACGTCAGGGCATCGCGAATGGCAGTGGGGTCGAGGCGCACCAACAGGTCGCCTCTGCGGACCGGGTCGCCATTCTCCTTCAGCACAGCCAGCACTATCGCGGGCACTTCCGCGCGCAGGTCGGCGCGGCGTTCGGCTTCGACGGACCCCGTGATCAAGGGACCGGACGCAAGCGAGCTCTCGCTGACGGTAACGAGGTCTTCAGGCGAAAGCAGCAACGGCGCGGATTCGGCCTCCTCGGGCGTACCGCCAGCCCCCTTGCTGCAGGCGCCCAGGCCGATCGTCGAAACCGCCAGGACAAGCGCCACACTAACGTGGCAAACGCTTCGTATTTTTATAACCACGCGAGTGTTCCCTCAGGCACCGGCCCTTACGACCCGGGAGTCCGCTGAAAAGTTGCATCCGGGCAATCAATTTGATGCCTGGATTCGAGGATCGGTTGCAAACGACCTCCCCGGCAGTTGGCGGCCGCTCGGGGGGGGGGCGGGAGTCTAGCCCGGAAATGTCGTCCCTGCTACAGGATCAGGAAGGCCTCAAAGGACTGCGGTCGCCGTTTGAAACCGGCGGCGACTGCCTTTTTCATCGGCGGGGCTCCGACTGTCCCTCCCGATTGCCAGGGTCAATACGCCAGTTGTTCGGCCATTGCCCCTCGGCGGCTGGTAAAGACAGCTCGTGCGGCAAAGGACTCAGCCACTTTGGCTACAGCGCGCCAGGCC
>DATGQI010000199.1:0-4524 GCA_035304285.1 Woeseiaceae bacterium | reverse complement strand
GGAGGGCATGCGAGCCCACGGCCTCGACACCGACGCCGCGGAGACCCGGCGGAGACTGAAGGACCTGCTCGCGTCGGTGGGGCTGCCCGAGAGCGCGCTTCGCAAGTATCCGCACGAGTTCTCGGGCGGGCAGCGCCAGCGCATCGGCATCGGCCGCGCGCTCGCGGTCGAGCCGGACTTCATCGTCTGCGATGAGCCCGTCTCCGCCCTCGACGTGTCCATCCAGGCGCAGGTGATCAACCTGCTGGAGGACCTGCAGGGCGAGTTCGGCCTCACCTACATCGTCATCGCGCACGACCTCGCGGTGGTGCGGCACATCTCCGACCGCATCGGCGTGATGTATCTGGGCTCGGTGGTCGAGGAAGCAGATTCGGACGAGCTGTACCAGACGCCGCTGCATCCGTACACGCGTGCGCTGCTGTCGGCCATCCCGGTGCCGGACCCGGTCGTGGAGGATTCCCGCGAACAGATCCTGTTGGCCGGGGACCTGCCGTCGCCGGCCAAGCCGCCCGCTGGGTGCCGCTTCCACACCCGCTGCCCGTGGCGGCAGGAGCAGAAGTGCGCCACCGAACGGCCCGAGCTGCGGGAGATCCGCCCCGGTCACCGGGTGGCATGCCACTGGGCCGAGGACATCGAAGCGGGCAAGATCACCCGGCACGAGGTGACCCCGGAGCTCATCGACACCAGCGGCGGTCCGCGCGAGGTGCCGGATTCCCCGGTCAGCGTCACCGACGTGGTGTGAACGGTCGGTGGATCGGGTGGATCGCGATCGAATCTGGTGAACGGCAGGGGGCGGGCAGGTTCTCCTGCCCGCCCCCTGCGTGGTTGGGGTGGTTACGCCGCCCCCATCGGAAGACGCGACGAACTCAGTCGCGAGCGGCTCTGGACAGATACGGAACCAATTCCCGCAGAGTTTCGGCTGCGTTCCACGAGGCAAGCTCGTGGGCGTCGTCATTCTTGTCCGGATTGGCTTTGTCGGAGATGCCTCGGATGACGACCCATCCTGGTTGCCGGCCGGTTTCACCGACGCTTGTCTCATGGCAGTGCTGACTGAGCGCGGCTGCTTCCATGTCGACAGACAAGATTTTGTCGTTGTACTGCCGGAGATACTTGCGGATGTCACTGTCCGCGTCGGCAACCACCGATTCTCCGGATGCTATCGGCCCGCTGAAGATTCGGGCGTCGCCGTGCGCAGTGGTGAGCCTTGCCGGCTCCCCACGTTCGGTGAAAAAGGAATTCACTGCGTGCACCACGCGCACGGGTGCTTCTCGTTCACTGCCTCGGCGGAGCGTTCCTGCGGGTGTCTCTTTCCGCAGGTCGTAGTAAACGGCACGAGTTGCGACGGCCACGTCGCCAATGTCCAGGTCGGGCTGGATGGCACCGGCTATGCCGACGATGACGTACACGGCGGGCGAGTAGGTTCGGGCAAGGTCGGCGAGCGCCGACATCGCTGCCTGGTGTCCTTGTCCGGCCGCACGTGTCATCGCAATGCTCGCTGAATCGGCACCGCCGTGGCCAGGTCGGGTGTAGTAGACGCGCCCGTTGCTGTGTTCTTCCTCGAGTCCCAAGGAGCGGCAGACGGCGGCGGCTTCCACCGCCAAGATCGTGACGACGCCGATGTCGCTGCGGGACGTTTCGGACTCAGGAGTGGGCAGTGGATGTTGCTGGCCCATGTACAGCGCCGCGCCTTCGCCGATCGCCGAGCCCGTTATGTTCTTCACGTTGCCCATCGAGATGAACCCGGAGTTGCTTATGTAGTTCATGCCGTCGCGGCCTCCTGTTGCGTCGAGGAATATTGGGATAGCTGTGCGATCTGCGTTTGTACCCATTGGGCGCCGGCGCCTAGTGCGGAATTGGATATGTCCATCGATCCGCCCATGTTCAGCACACCGCTGTTGATGATGTTGGTCGCCTGCTTCTGGAATGCCGTGGTATCGACGTTGTGTTCGGCGAGGAAGTCTTCTGTCGAGCGGATGATCCGCTGCTCGATGATCTTCATGTGATCGTAAATCGTGGTTCGGTCGAGCTGTGCGTGCTTCCAGTCAATTGCCTTTTCCTCGCGTGCTGCGAGTTCCGGGCCGACTTCTCGTTTCCGGCGTGGTAGGGAAGTGCGATCCTTTGTCGACCACCACGCCCGCGCGAGTGTCCAAGGAGCAAGTGCAAGCGTAGGTACCCGTCGAAATTCGAGGGGAAGCTGACGTATGGAGCGGAACGCTTGCCTCAGATAACCGGCTGGCCCGGACTCGCCATAGACGTCGATGACGTGAAAGCTTTGGGGCGTCCTGGTCAGTGCGCAGGTAGCCACATCCAAGCTGAGGCACCGCCCTTTGATACTGACTCGCACCAGGACGGTCACTACCAGTTCACCGTCGGCGATCGGTGCGCTGGCTTCAAGGAAATGGTGGGCGAGGGTTCGATGGTTGTTGATGACTTGCCTGAGTTCGAAATCCGTAATGGAGCTGCTGAGCAGCCTCCGGTCGGACGAGATGTCCTGCTCGGCAACGTAAATTCGGTCGCGTACGCGCAGATCCGGAATACTTTCGGCACTGTCGCCGGTGGCCAGTTGCTCCAAGGTGCTTCGTAAGTGACGTACCAGCGCGTGGGCGGTGAACGGGGCTTGCTCGTACTCGCCACTGGCCAGGTCCGGCGCGCCAGGTCGGATCAACTGGATGGTCATCGGCGGCAGCCACCGGTTCACGAGCTTTCCGGCGCCGATGAACGGCGACGGATCGCCGTCCTGGCGCAGCAGGAGGCTCAGCGGGTCGACCTCTTTGTCGTCGGGTGGTCTGCGGTAAATGATGCAAGGGTGTGTTTGCTGCCCGTCGATTACTTTCTCGCGGCGGCGCAGCTTGCGGGGCCGCACCGTGGTGGCATGGCGGATGTGGTTGAGCGCCAACTGGCGAATAGCTCCGTACGCGCCACCGCACAGCACGATCATCAGCATCCCGATCGCAGCTTGGCGAAGGCGATCGGCTACTGACTCGCCGTTTGCCAGGAGAACGACAACAGGAATGATCAAACAGGCGACAGCAATACCGAACGTCCTCTTGAAGCGGCGTATCTGCCGATTGAGCTGGACCTTCGGTGGCTCGAGCTGAGACCGGCGCTCCTTCTTCTTTTCGGCCGCCCATTGATCTGCGAATGCTGCCCACTTCAACCGGGTAATTGCCGGTATCGTTTGCACGCCGAACGACGCAACTGCCAATGCTGCAGCGATGCAGAGTAAGAGGGCGGCGGTCAGCCACCCCCATGTGATGCCGATCAGGAAAGGTGTCAGTAATAAGCAAGTGTGGAACAACGACTCGCAGAGCCATGCGTACCACGCGTGCCGCACCACCGGAACGAGATCGAAACCGTAGGACGGCGCGATCCGTCGTCGCGGGTCGTTGTGGATTCGATGGATGATCATGTTGCGAAACCGGCGATCGAGGTAGACCCCGGCGCACAGGTGCCGTGTCGCCTTTGATGTGGTGTCCGATCGCTGCTTCCTGTCGATGTCGCCGTCCAGGACCAGTGTCGGGCCGCCGCTCATGCTCTCCCCCCCTACGCGAACAGATTTACGGTCACATTGACCGTAAAGAGGGCAATGGGTTAAGGTCAATCCGACCTTTAGGTGAGTGATGAGCAGGGAACGACACTTGGCGTATATGACCGTCGACTTGGTGATCTTGACGGTCCGGGGTGGAAAGCTGCAGGTTGTGCTGGTCAGGCGCGGTAAGCCGCCCTTCGAGGGTCAGCTAGCGCTTCCGGGGGGCTACCTCGAGGGCGAGGAAACCCTTGACGAGACCGCGTTGCGTGAGCTTCGCGAGGAGACGGGGCTGGACGGTACGCGTCTTCATCTCGAGCAGTTGCACACTTACAGCGACCCAAAACGTGATCCACGCGGCCGCGTCATAACGACGGCGTACCTCGCGTTGGTGCCTGAGCTGGAACGACTGGTTGCGGGAAGTGACGCATGCGAGGCGTTGTTGATGCCGGTCGACGATGCGCTGTCCGGCGACCTCTTGGCATTCGACCATTCGATGATTCTTCGCGATGCGCGGGAGCGGGCTCGATGGAAGCTCGAGTACACGACGGTCGCGGCGGCGTTCTGCAAAGAACCGTTCACCGTTTCCGATCTTCGCCGCGTCTACGAAGTGATCTGGGGATTCGAGTTGGATCCCAGCAACTTTCGCCGCAAGGTGACGAAGATGGACGGCTTCCTCGAAGCGACGGGGCAGGTCACTGACTCGCGGCGAGGCAGGCCGGCCGCGCTGTACAGGCGCGGGCCGGCCGAGCTGCTCACGCTTCCGTTGCTTCGTGCTCGTACGCAGCGCCTCTAGTTTTTCGCTCGTCCAGGCAGTGGTCGTCGCTCACCGCTGCGGCGCGGGCTCGAGGGCCTCGGAGGGCCTCGGCATCGACAGTCGGCGTCTGTACCTTCTTGCGGCCGGGGAGCGACCCGAGCAGGACGCCGGTGATGACGACCGCGCCCGCGACGAGCTCGACGACGCTCGGCTGCTCGCCGAGGATCACGAACGCGGACGT
>DATGQI010000198.1:0-25688 GCA_035304285.1 Woeseiaceae bacterium | reverse complement strand
TGCTTCAGCAACTTGATGAGAGCGTCGTTGCTGACGGGCTTTACCAGGTGCTCATCGAATCCCGCCTCTCTCGACCTGCGGCGGTCTTCCTCCTGGCCCCAGCCGGTAAGGGCGACGATTACCATGTTCCGGCCCCAGGGTTTTTCCCGGATGCGGCGGCAAGCTTCGATGCCATCCAGTATCGGCAGGCCCAGGTCGAGAAGCACCACGTCGGGCGCGAAACGCTCTGCCGTGTGCACGGCCGAGAGGCCGTCGTAGACCGCCTCTGTTTCGTGGCCCTGGAGGTTCAGGAGCAGCGCCAGCGAATCGGCGCTGTCGCGGTTGTCGTCCACGACCAGGATGCGACGCGGTGAGGACGCTTCACCGTTAACCTCTGCAAGACGTTCCTCCTGTGGCTGCTGAGGGGTCGTGGAAACCGGCAGGCGCACGACGAACTCGCTGCCATGACCTGACCCTTCGCTCCAGGCGCGGATACTGCCGCCGTGCAGTTCGACCAGCCGTTTCACCAGGGTCAGCCCGATCCCCAGGCCGACAGTCGGCGACGAGGCCGGGACCTGCGAGAACATCTCAAAAATGCTGTCCAGCCTGTCGGCAGGCATGCCCATGCCGCTGTCGCTCACCGACACCAGGACTTCGGCATCTCGCACCTCGGCGGTCAACCCTATTCTCCCTCCCCTTCCCGTGTACTTGCAGGCGTTGTTCAGGAGGTTGTTGAAAATCTGGGCCAGGCGAACCGGGTCTGCATCGAGGTGCACCGGCTCCACGGGAAGGTCGACCGTGATCACCTGGCGTTTTGCTTCAGCAAGCGGCTGGCAGGTCTCGACTGCGTGACGTATAGCCGAGTTGAGGTCGGCACGGGTTTTGCGCAGTTCCAGCTTGTCGCGAGTAATCCGGCTGACGTCCAGGAGATCGTCCACCAGGCGCACCAGGTGAGACACCTGACGCTCTATCGCTCCGCTGGCTGTTTTCAGGATCTGCGGATCGTCGCCCGCCTGCTTCAGTATCTCAAGCGCGTTACCGATCGGAGCCAGCGGGTTTCGAAGCTCATGGGCCAGCGTAGCCAGGAACTCGTCCTTGCGGCGGTCGGAATCCTTGAGCGCCTGTTCCATCTCCTTTCGCCGGGTGATGTCGATGCCGGCGGACTGAGCTTCCAGCAAGCGCCCGTCGGGATCGAAGATCAGCCCGCGGTTCGTCCACAGAATCCAGCGCTCGCCATCGACTGTCTGGAAGAGATTCTCGATGCGTACCTCAGGCGACTCGGGCGTCAGCCGATCGAGCATAGCCTCCACCGCGGGCCTTTCCGCCTCCGGTACGAAGGACCAGAAGTTATTCCCGGTAAGCGCCTCAGCCGTCGTGCCCCTGGCCCGCGCATAGGCTCCGTTGACGAAAACGATCCTTCCGTCCCGCCGGAAACGGCACAGCATCTCCGACTGGCTTTCGACGAGAACGCGGTAACGCTCCTCGCTTGCTCGCAACGCCTCCTCTGCCTGTATCCTTGCCGACTCACTGAGAGCACGTTGCCGGTCGCTCATGCAGCACTCACCGTTGCTACTGACCGCCAGCTTTGCGGTTTTCCTTCTGGAACCATTTCTTTTTCTGTAGTTGGTCGACTCGCCAGCCCCGCGATGAGGCTCGCCCATCGGGCAATGAGCATTGTAGCTGCTGGAGAAGCGCTTCGCTCCGTGCCGTAGCCGCCGGAGAGGATGAGGACATTCTGCTGCAGAAAAAGATCGCGTCCGGTCCGTGGCACAGAACTTGCAATGGTAATAAACGTAATCATGCGACGCACGGCATCAAGCTGCCAGCATCTAGAGGAGGACCAGGCATGGCGCAGAAAAATCACGGCGCGAGCATCAAAGATGACGAACAGTATGAAACCCTTCGCGGCAAGGGAATGAGCAAGGAGAAGGCTGCGCGTATTGCGAATACCGGCCGCAAGAAGGCAGCGAAGCGCGGTGGCAAGTCCGCGAAGTACGAGGACTGGAGCAAGGAAGACCTGTACGCCAAGGCCAGGGAGGTGGGCATCGGCGGTCGCTCCAACATGAGCAAGGAGCAACTCATCGACTCATTACGCAATCATTGATCGAAACTTCAAGCCGCGGAACGCGGGAGGTAGCCCGACATGAGAGCACTGGTATGGCATGGCAAGCAGAATGTAAGTGTCGACAACGTGCCGGACCCTGTCCTTAAAGCAGACACCGACGCAATCGTCAGGATTACTTCCACGGCGATCTGCGGCTCGGACCTGCACTTGTATGACCCGCTATCCCCCTTCCTGGAGGAAGGCGACATCCTGGGACACGAGCCCATGGGCATCGTGGAGGAAGTCGGTGCGGCCGTGACGCACATAAAACCGGGAGACCGGGTAGTCATGCCATTCACCATATGCTGCGGGCACTGCTTCATGTGCGACGAGGGCCTCTACTCGCAGTGCGAAACCACGCAGGTGAGAGAATTCGGCTGCGGCGCGGCACTGTTCGGGTATACAAAGCTCTACGGACAGGTGCCGGGAGGACAGGCCGAATACCTTCGCGTGCCTCACGCGGACTTCGGGCCGATCAAGGTCCCCCAGGATGGCCCGGATGAACAGTTTTTATACCTCTCCGACGTCGTTCCGACGTCCTGGCAAGCCGTGGAGTACGCCGCCATCCCCAAGGGGGGCAGCGTGACAATTTTTGGTCTCGGCCCGATCGGCCAGATGTGCGCCCGAATCGCGCAGCATCACGGGGCACGGGTGATTGGCGTGGACCTGGTGCCGGAGAGGCTGGAACTGGCGAAACGCTACGGTATCGAAACGCTATCCAATTCGAACGGAGCCGATGTCGCCGAGACTATCCGCGACATGACTGAGGGGCGTGGTACCGACTCGGTCATTGATGCGGTCGGCATGGAAGCTCACGGTTCCCCGGTGAGTGAACTCATGCAGAAGCTCACCGGGCTGCTGCCCGACGCGATAGCGGAGCCGATGATGCAGAAGGCCGGCGTAGACAGGCTGGCCGCCTTGACCGCAAGCATAGATACCGTTCGTCGCGGCGGCACGGTTTCGATCATCGGTGTCTACGGCGGAATGAAGGACCCGCTCCCCATGCTGACTCTGTTCGACAAGCAAATACAGCTGCGGATGGGACAGGCGAACGTCAAACATTGGATTGACGACACGATGCCGCTGATCCTGGATAACAGCGATCCACTTGGCGTGCTCGATCTCGCCACCCACCGGTTACCGCTCGACGAAGCTCCAGAGGGTTACGCGATGTTCCAGGAGAAGCGGGACGCGGCGATCAAGATAGTCCTGCAGCCGTAGACGAGCTTCGACGAGGTCTCACTCGTAGGGAAGAGTACCGAGCGAGGACCAGCGGTCGTTGAGCCCGTTGAGAGTAGCCATATCTTCCCCGCCCAGCTCAAAGTCGAAAACGTCGAGATTCTCCTCGAGGTGTCGCACCTGGTTGGCCTTCGGCAACGGCACCGTGCCACGCTCGAGATTCCATCGAATCAGCAACTGGGCAGGCGATTTGCCATAACGTCCGGACATCTCCGCGAGGGTCTCGTCGTCCAGTCGCTTTGCCCTGGTAAGCGGACTGTATGCCTGGATGATGATCCCGTTTTCACTGCAATATTGAAGCATGTCATCGCTGCAGCCAAAAGGCGTCCACTCGACCTGGTTGACAGCCGGTTTCTCCTCGGTCATTTCGGTAAGCTCGCGCATCTGCTCGACCGAGTAATTGCTGACGCCGATATCCTTCGTCAGGCCTTCCCGCCTTGCCTGCAGAAGCCCCTCCCACAGCACTTCACCTACGCCGTCATCCGGCGGGCGGTGTATCACCACGAGGTCGGCATATTCAAGGCCAAGCTCGCCCAGGTTCTTGTGGGTCGCGCGATAGGCATTGTCGGTTTCCTCCACTTTCGTGACCAGGTAGAACGACTCACGTTCCGCACCGGTACTGCGAATGGCCTCGCCAATCCCTGGCTGCGTGCCGTAGTCGCCGGAGGTATCGATCATCGGGTAGCCCAGTTCCAACGCCCGGGACACAGTGGCAGCCGTGTCCCGGGTGAGCTGCCAGGTACCAAGCCCGAGGACAGGCATCCGATTACCCGAGTTGAGCGAAATCCTGGTTTCCCGGTTCATGACTGCTGACGCCCTTTGCAAACCTTACCAGCTTCGCTTGCAAGTTCGGTGCCAGCACACGGCGCTGTGAGGCTGTCAATCCCTGTCTGCAGATGATGTGCAGCCTTTGCAGGCATCTGCAGGTTTTACACCGGACTGGCGGGCTCCGATAACTGCTTCGGCCCTGCGCCATCAGCAAAATGAATCGTTTGGGCCGGGTACGCGAACCGGATCTCTTCCTCCGCGAAGCGCTCGAAGATGATGAGGTTCACGGTCTGCTGAACATCCATGTAGTAGTTGTAATCCGGCGACAGCACGTAATAAACGGTTTCGAAAACCAGTGCGAAATCACCATATTTCTGGAAGTGCGAGCGGTCGAACCTGACTTTCTCCTGAGCTTCGATCGCCTCCCTGATGATCTGCGGAATGCGCCTCAGCTTCTCCATGGGAGTTTCATAGATCACCCCGATAGAGAAAACCACCCGGCGCTGGAACATGCGGCCAAAGTTCCGGATTCTGCTGTTCAGGAGGTCGTTGTTGGAGAAGATCAGCTGCTCTCCGGACAGGCTTCGCACGCGGGTGGTCTTGATGCCGACTTTCTCAACGCTTCCCGAGTATTCCGCGATGGAAAGGAAATCACCCACTACGAACGGCTTGTCCAGCACGATCGAAAGTGAAGCAAACAGGTCACCGAGAATGTTCTGCGTGGCCAGCGCAACTGCAACGCCCCCGATGCCCAAACCGGCGATGAGTGCTGTGACCTTGACACCCAGGTTGTCGAGGATCACGAGGATGACCACAGTCCAGACGACCAGCCGCACAACGAAACCCAGGACATCCATCGCGGCAACCGCATCTGGGTGCTCCTGCAACTGCTGGTCGCGTCTCATTCGAAGCGCCACGTCGAGCGCCGCGGTCGCCCACAGTCCAATCTGCAGGAGCAGACCCACCATCAGGATGTTGTTAAACAGAGCCTCTGTGGCTGGGGAAAATATCCATAGTCGCGAGCCGATCAAAACGGCCGCAAGAAACAAAAACCAGCTCCTGGTTTGCTCCACCGCGTATGCGGCTATCCGCAGCCGCTTGAATTGCTGCCGCTCCCCCAGCGCCTTGAGGCGCTTTCGCACAATGCCTTGGACGAACTTGAGCACGACCCAGGCGGCGACAATGAGCGCCAGTCCGGACACCCAGGCCAGGAGGGAATTACCCGCAATCTGGTAGTCGAACCATTCAGACAAAAGATCCACCTGGTACTCCTGTCACGTTCTGCCGGCGTAAAGGCCCGCTCCTGCAAGCTTGGTCGTACGGCTTCTCACGCTATACGGTAGCACTTCGATGATTTCACCCTCTTCGAGCCGTCGCTTTATCCCGGACCACCATTCATGCGAGAGCAGCTCTGAGTGATACCGGCGAAACACCTCCTGAAGTTCCCGGTTGAACCCGAAGAACCTGATGAACTCCTCGGGAAATACATCGTTAGGGCCAACGAAAAACCAGGGCTCGGCCGACATCTCGTCCTCCGGGTAGTCGCTCTCCGGCAGAGGCCGGAAGTTGCAATCGGTGACAAAGGTTACCTCGTCGTAATCGTAAAAGATGACGCGCCCGTGGCGAGTGACACCGAAATTCTTCATTAGCAGGTCCCCGGCAAAGATGTTGCTCGAGGCTAAGTCCCGCACGGCCTGCCCGTAATCGACAACGGCACGAGCCGCGTCATCCGCCGGCGCGTCCTTCAGGAACAGGTTCAGCGGAACCAGGCGGCGCTCAATATAAAGGTGTTCGATGAGCAGCTTCTCTCCCTGTATTGAACAGTTCTGGCTGCATTCCTCGAGCAAGGATGCCAGGAGCCTGGGTTCAAAGCGATCCAGGTCGAACGACAGCCGCCGGTATTCCTGGGCATCCACCAACCTGCCCGCCCGATCGTGTTTGAACACCAGCTCGTACTTTTCCCTCACCTGCTCCGGGAGGATGTTTTTTGGAAAACCGAACTTGTCGCGAATCACCTTGAATACGACATTGAACGACGACAGCGTGAAGACCTGCATCACCATACCGGCCGCGCCCGGGGCGAACTGGAACAGGTCCGTCGAGCTTTTCATGTGACGCATCAGCGAGCGGTAACGCTCCGTCTTGCCCTGTTTTGCACGGCCGAGCACAGTGTAGATTTCCTCGACGGGCTTTAGAGGCATAAGGTCACGGAGGAACCTCACCGCACTGCCCACGACTTCCAGGTCGACGTGGAAGTAACTTCGCGTGAAGCCAAACAGCATGCTGACTTCGGCCTCGGAAAGAATCACCGCATCTGAAGTGATCCCCTCCTGCGGGTTGGCAAACGGAATGACGAGCGGTACCTGCCATCCTTCACCAAGCACCCGGCCGACGAGATAGGCACGCCGACCGCGATAGAACAACGGCGTAATCACCTCTACTTCCATCGGGTAGGAATCAATTCCCTGCTCGCTGCGCCATGCGCCAATCTCTGCGGTGATGAACGCAATAGTGCTTTCAACGTCGCGAAACCTGTGCGCAAATGGAAGATCACCCAATATCTCGTCGAAGAGGTAGAACAGCGAGCCGCGGTTCCTGTAACCGCGTGTCTGCAGCGGAAACCTGTCACCGGTAGACGGCTCCACATCTTCCGCAAGAAACTCCACCAGCGGATCGACGCCGAGCGTGTCGAAATTTCGTCGCGTAATGGAACTGAAGAAGGTCTTGTAGAATTCCGAATCCGGGCGGTCCCCGATGATGTCTGCGTAGAAATTCTTGATTCGAGCCCAGGTATCCCTGCTGGCAATCCTCGTCCCGAGCAGCGTCTGCATCTCCTGCATAGCGGTAGTAACGGAGTCGTTGTACAGATCGATTCTCCGGACGGCGTCCAGCCGCGCCGCGGCCCAGTCCCTGTCGAGGAAATGTCGAGCGGTGCGACGGGTCAGCTCACGGAACCGATGGTTATACGTACGGAAGGAGTCGGCGAGTCTCGTCGCGGCAAGCCGTTCCGTCCGCCACTCGTCATCGTCGATCGGCGCTGGCTCGGCCGATCGCGGCGGCTCGTTCAACGCCGGCGGCGCCAATCGCTTTGTGCCTTGTGCCACGCCGGCGATGAATGCTTCCTCTGGTCCCAGCCGCGATACGGATGACGAGCAAGCAGCGATTCGTCCTTGAACAGGAACACCAGCATCACGCCGGCGGCAAATCCGCCGACATGCGCCCAGAATGCTACTCCGCCGCCCTGCGCGCCTATCGAGGTCAGCCCGCTGACAAACTGCACAAGGATCCAGTAGCCCAGCATCCAGAATGCCGGGATCGCGAACGTGGTGATATAAAAGCCCAGCAGGAGAAGCAGATGCACATGCACGCGCGGATACAAAACAATGTACGCGCCCATCACGCCGCCGATGGCGCCGGACGCACCGACCATCGGTATCGGCGAGGTAGTGTTCGCGAAAACCTGTGCGGCGCCCGCAGCTAGTCCGCACAGCACATAGAAGATCGCGAACCTCACGTGGCCCATCGAATCCTCGACGTTGCCGCCGAAAATCCACAGGAACCACATGTTGCCGATGATGTGCATCCATCCGCCATGCATGAACATCGACGTGAGCATCGTCAGCCAGTTCGATTGGCCATCGATCGTGCAGGGAAAGTCGGGCGGAACCTGGGCCCCGTCGACTGTGCCGAGCAGGTCGCCGGGAATCACGCCGAGCTGGCACACCGACTGCGTCAACGCAGGCTCGCTGCCCAGCCCCTGCAGCAGCAGCCAGGCGGCGATGTTCATCACGATAATCGCGTAGGTTACGAGCGGCGTCGTAATCTGCGGATTTTCATCTCGGATCGGAAACATCGGCGGCGCCTGTTGGTCGGGTTCTGAAAGCGGGTGTCAGCTCGTACCTCCACCGGCAGCAGCCTCACCTTCCGGCTGTTGCCGATCTTCGAGGCTGGTCCAGACGGTAAACAACAGCGCAGCAATTATGGGACCAATCACCACGCCGGAGAGGCCGAATACGGTGATGCCTCCCAGCGTGGTCAACAGGATGACGTAATCGGGGAGGCGGGCGTCGCGCCCCACCAGGATCGGGCGCAGCAGGTTGTCCACCAGGCCGATCACGACCGCACCTATGACGATCAGTATCAGTCCCTTTGCCACCTCGCCTGAGGCCAGCAATATGATGGCGGCCGGCAACCAGACGATCGCCGGTCCGACCGCCGGGATAAGAGCGAATACTCCCATGACGACGCCCCACAGGACCGGCGCGCGGATATCCAGTGCCCAGAACGTGATCCCGCCGATGAAACCCTGGATCGCACTGATCAGGAAGGTGCCTTTCAAGGTAGCTCGCGCGACATTGGCGAATCGCGATCTGAGGTTCTGCTGCAGTTCCATTTCCAGCGGCAGGACGCGCGCGATGGCTAGCAAGATCGCCCTGCCGTCCTTGATGAAAAAAAACAGCAGGTAAAGCATCACGAAAAACTGCAGGAAAAATTGCAGGGTATTCTGACCGATGGTGACCGCATTCCCGGCGACCCACCTTCCTGCGGCGATGGCGGCACCCGCAAGACCTTCCTGGAGACGGGCAAGATCGATCTGGAAACGCTCTATAAGCCCGGGCAGGAAAGGGATGCGCTGCTCGAGCCACATCAGGGTGGATTCCGTGTCTATGGTGCCCGCCTCGATGTCACGCGCGAGATTGGCCGCTTCCTGTGCTACCGCGAGCGCCACGAACGTCACCGGGATAAGAACCGCCACAACGATCGCAATCGTAGTCAGAAAGGCATTCAAAGCCGGCCAGTTCGGCATGACCTTCACCAGCCATTGATGCACCGGACGGAACATCAGTGCAAGGATGGCAGCCCAGAAGATCGCCTTGAGAAAGTCGTCGATGAGGCGGTAGAAGGCCAGGGTGACGAGCAATAGCAATACCAGGAAAAAGGCCTGCTCGATTGCTTTCCTGGACAGGCTCATTGCTGGCGTCGCCGTTGCGAGTTATCCGCACCTGTCAGGGCGCGTGTCACCGGCTTCCACAGGGGGCGTTCAGTCGGTGGCAAAACAGTAGAAGAGTCCGTTACCACCGGTACCCTGCAGGTCTTCCTGGCCGCAACCGCGCGAGCCGTGTGCAGAGTTCCAGGAGGTCGGGTCGGCGCCACCGCCCTGTCGATCATGATGACCTACCTGGGCGCTGCCGGCGCTCGCATTGCTGGTCCAGTTGCGGCAAGTATGATCCTCGCCGTCATCGAAGGCATACCCGTCTGAATCGGAGCCTGTCAGGATGTCGTGCATGTTCGGGGAATCGCCGCGCCCGTTGACCGTCTCCCCGTTTTCGTCCAACGCCGTTTCCTTGTTTACGTTGTTATTGTCGCTATGGAGGTCGTCTACGTCTTCGGCGACCTCGACTCCGTCGGCGTTGAACCAGGGACCGTCGCCGATCCGGTCTCGCGCATTCACGGCCGGCTCACCGCCGGTTGCGCCGGCGCTCAGGTAGGCGCGCCACTCCCTGTCGTCGCCAGCCAGCCTGGCGCAATGCTCGTCTGCACCCGACAGGCCGCCGAGGTTGGCGCCGTCCCCCGGTCCTTCGCTGGTGATGAAGAAAGACATCGATTGATCCGCTTCTTCCGCCAGGCCACTGCCGGCGCCAAAGAGAGCGAGGGCGAGAGTCGCTACGAGCATCCTGGACATGGGGATCTCCTGAAAAGGGGTGCGCATGGGCTCCCTAGTGTACCCCAGCCGGCGTACGGCCGTGATCGAAACAAGGTCTACTTGCGCGGTTCAACTCTTCAGGCGATAGCCGGTCTTGAAGATCCACCATACGGTGATCATGCAGATTACGAGGAACACCCCGGTCACGCCGATGCTCACGGCTACGCTAACGTCCGCGTTCTCGTAAAAGCTCCAGCGGAAGCCGCTGATCAGGTACACGACGGGATTAAAAAGGGTCACCGTCTGCCACAGCGGCGGAAGCATATCGATCGAATAGAAGCTGCCGCCAAGAAACGCAAGCGGCGTGATGATCAGCATGGGCACGATCTGTAGCTTCTCGAAACCATCGGCCCATATCCCGAGGATAAAACCGAACAGGCTGAAGGTTATGGAAGTCAGCACCAGGAACAGGAGCATCCAGAAAGGGTGCGCGATGTGAACGGGTACGAAGAGGTTGGCCGTCAGCAGGATAATTCCGCCGAGGATAATCGACTTGGTCGCGGCAGCCCCGACATAGCCGAGGACGATCTCGATGAATGACACCGGCGCGGAAAGGACTTCGTAGATTGTTCCGGTAAAGCGCGGGAAGTAGATGCCGAAAGAAGCGTTGGAAATGCTCTCGGTCAGCAGCATGAGCATGATGAGTCCCGGGACGATGAATGAGCCGTAGCCCACGCCATCGATCTCGTTGATTCTCGATCCGATCGCAGCTCCGAAGACCACGAAGTAGAGGGATGTCGAAATTACCGGCGACACGATACTTTGGAAGATGGTCCGGCGCATGCGAGCCATCTCAAAGCCGTAGATTGCTTTTACGCCGTGCCAGTTCATACTGCCCTCTTCACCAGGTCCACAAAAATTTCCTCCAGCGAGCTCTGGGTGGTATTGACATCGCTGAATTTGACGCCCGCTGAGTTGAGCTCGCCGAGCAAGGCCGTGATGCCGGTGCGCTCACCCTTGGTGTCGTACGTGTAGATCAGTTCATTCCCCTGCGCACCAAGCTCGAGCTTGTAACGCGCAAGCTGTTGCGGGATGTCTGCCAGCGGCTCCTGGAGCTGAAGCACCAGTTGCTTCTTTCCCAGCTGATGCATGAGTTCTTCTTTCTCCTGGACGCGCACCAGCTCGCCGTGATTGATCACGCCGATCCGGTCCGCCATCTCCTCAGCCTCCTCGATATAGTGCGTGGTGAGAATTATGGTTACGCCCGATTCGCGCAGGTTACGAACGATCTGCCACATGTCCTGCCGTAACTCGACGTCGACGCCGGCCGTCGGTTCGTCGAGGAATAGCACCCGGGGCTCATGCGCCAGCGCCTTTGCAATCAGGACGCGGCGCTTCATGCCGCCGGACAAGGTCATGATCCGGTTGTCTTTCTTGTCCCAGAGCGACAAGGACTTCAGAACCGATTCGATGTGCTGCGGATTCGCGGGCTTGCCGTAGAGGCCGCGGCTGAAACTGACGGTAGCCCAGACCGGCTCGAAGGTATCGGTTGCCAGTTCCTGGGGCACGAGTCCGATCATCGCCCTCGCCTTGCGGAACTCCCGGATGATGTCATGCCCGTCCACGGCTACCCTGCCGGAACTCGGGTTCACGATGCCGCAGATGATGTTGATCAGGGTCGTCTTGCCGGCGCCGTTGGGCCCCAGCAGCGCCAGGATTTCACCACGCCGGATCTCCAGATTGATGTCCTTCAGGGCGTGGAAGCCGGACGCGTAGGTCTTGTTCAGGCGCTCGACAGTGATAATCGGTAAGGTCATGGGTTGTGGTTGAGTTCAAGGCCTGCGCGAATCAGGCGAGATCATAGCGGGAAGAGGCGGCGCGGTCATGGGCGATTCCGTCGCAGCTATCCTATACTCGGTATCAGCCTTGGGAGAATGACATTGGATATTGCGGAAATCCTGAGTGAAGCGGAGCGAGACGGCTACCGCCTTAACTTCGCACTGGAAGAGGACGCACTGCGCTGCCCTGAGACCGGGCTCTGCTTCGGCAGCAATGACATAAAGGCGGTCTACAGCCGGTCGGTCGACACCGGTACAGACCCCGGCGATGACGCGACGGTTTACCTCATCGAGACAACCGATGGGCGCAAGGGATATTTCCTGATCGCGGACTCGTTCCACGTCAACCCGCGCAGCGCGGCCTTCGTTCAGGACCTGGTTCGCGGTCGCGGCACGCAACCGCTCCTTTAAGCTCAGCCTGTCAGACATAACGGCGCCTGCTCCGGCGGGCCATCGCTCGAGTTCCGCGGCAATGCGATTGCCACCGCCTCATTTGCCTTGCACTGGCCAATATAAGAAGATTGCGCGGCCTAAAACCAAGAATGCGCAGCGCCCGCGACGTCGGTAGACCTACGTCGAACATCCGCGGCGGCCGAACCACGAAAGGAATCACCTATGCGAGTCATCTTCGTACCAGTTGCCGACCGGCCCGAATGCGCAGTCGCCTTAACCAAGACATTCGAACTCGCCGGAGACCTGGGCGCCACCGTCGTCGGCTGCCACATCAGGCCGCATAGCTACTCCGAGGTCTCGCTTCCCGCAACGTTGACCGATGCCGCCATCGGCGCGGAGGCGGAATGGCGGGCGGCGTGGAAGCCGCGCAGCAAGCAGCAGACGGCACCCGCCGCTCGCACGATGTTTGCGCGGCTCGCCCAGAGCCACGGGTTCGACTTGCACAAGACGCCTCGGGCCAAACCCGGTGCTATCTGGATGGAAAAAACAGGTTCCCCGCAGCGTGTCATCGGCATCATGGGACCGGTTTCGGACCTGCTCGTCGTTTCACGGCCCGAAGGAAAAGATGGCTCCATCGCGCGCCTCTTCCTCGTGTCGGCGCTCATGGCATCGTCCCGGCCGGTACTGGTATTGCCGCAGTCCGGCGACTGGTCCGTCGGCAAGAGGATCTGCATTGCCTGGAACCAGAGCAAGGACGCAGCGTTGGCCGTGGCAGCAGCCCTCCCCCTGCTGCAACTGGCGCAGCACGTTTGCATCGTCAGCGCTGGTCCCGAGAACAAGCCGGGCCCGAAGTCAAGCCAGCTCGCAGCGTACCTGAAATGCTGGGGGGTACAGGCCGAACGCGTCTCCACGAAGGGCAGTGACGACCCCAGGGAAATTCTCTCCACGGTGCGAACCATGAAATCCGACCTGCTGGTGATGGGCGCTTACAGCCGCAGCCGCTTCAGCCAGATGATATTCGGCGGCGTAACCGACCACATGCTAAACCGCGCTTCGATCCCGGTACTAATGCGACACAGCTAAAGCCAAAAAGGGGACAGATTTATTTTCCGAAAAGGGGACAGATTTATTTTTTCCGTGGTCGTGAACATCTACCTGGAACGTCGCACGAAAAATAAATCTGTCCCCTTTTCGGAAAATAAATCTGTCCCCTTTTTGAATTCGTCCGCTTTGTCAGTCGGAACCGCCCGAGGATACGCTTCCCGATACCGGCGTGACTGCGTCGTCTCCACTCGATGCGATCACCATTGACTCATCCTCCGGGTCGGCCAGCGCGGCAAGCGGTCCTGTCAGCCAGCCTACCCTTTGCCCGTCGGCGGCACGGACCAGCAGGTGCGTCGCGTAGCTTCCGATAACGTCGAGTTCTTCATCGGGTCCGACCAGCGCCACCGGCAGCGCGCGCGCACTTAGCGAGTCCAGCAACACCGTGGGAGCCGCGGCTTCCCATCGGCCGACGGACGAAACCTCCTCGTGATAGTTCCTGTGGATCCAGCCGGACGCGTTCCACGGTGTGGTGACACGCAGCCATTCGCCGCGTACCGCCGAGGCCTTCACAACCGATCCCGCGTCCAGTTGTTCCAGTACTTCCGACGAAGTATCCGGTGCGGCTCGCAGGTTCAGCTTACCGGCGTGCGTGCGGACATGGCGCGGCGGGAACTCCATTGTTTCAGGCGGTTCTTCGAACACCCTGGCGGCAAGTCTTGGCAGTGGATCCATGGCCCCGCGGCCCCGCCGATAGACGCCAAAGTGCAAGTGTGTAGGTGTGGTAATCGCGTTCCCGGAATTGCCCACATAGCCGAGCACTTCGCCGGCTTCGACGGATCGCCTGCCGGAAAATGCCGCCTTCTCAAGGTGGGCGTAATAGTAAGACCTGTCGGCGGTTCGCAGCCACACGACGTTTCCACCGCGCGGTGTCGTCCGGGCGTGCGCACGCCCTGCCGCAACGGCAACGACCGGTGTGTTGCGCGGCGCGAAGATGTCTATTCCTTCGTGAAGCCGCGAACCGGCATCGCGCGGGTCGCCAAAGAAACTGCCGACGGCGTTGCTCTCAACCTTCACGGGAAACGGAACCGCAGCGTCGAGTTCCAGCCGCAGGTCATAGAGAGCGTCGACGAGTAGTTCCGGTTGCAGGCGCACAATGTACTTCCCGTCATACGGCAACTCCAGCTTGAGCGCCGTATCCTCCGGCCCGAGCCCGCGCAGTCTCACGTGGCGTTCCTCGCCCAGCGGTTCGCGGGCATGAAACAGTTCGACGTAAACCCGCCCGGCGGCTTCGCCGCGACGGTTGAACTGCAGATGCAGGGTCTGGCCGTCCATCGCCTCGAAGATCAGCCCGAGTGCGCCGGCATTATGTGCGAGGAAACCGCCACTTTCGGCATACGGCGGAACGATAACGAGCGGCTCCGTCAGCGCGCTCCTCGCCGCCTCCAGCCAGCGCTGCCCCATCAGTGTCTCGCTAAGCCCGTTCGACTCGATCTGGCGGGCGAAATCCTCGTGACTGCCAGGACCCTCGGCCACGACAGTTCCACTGCCACCGCCGCAGCTGGCGGGCAATAGAACGGCCACGAGGAAAAGAGAGCGCAACAACCGCCCCGGGAAGAGGCTGGCGATTTCAGGGGTTGAGACTGGTGCAAACATTCACGATTGGAACGTCGGCGGCCGCATTAGTTTCAGGACGCAACGCAGCAGCTCACCTGGTGGCTTGAGGACGTCTGGCTCGGAGACAATTCCAATCGCCGGCCGTCTCGCGGGATGATACTGTCGCCCGGGGAGCGCTGTAGGAAAGTATTTATGACAGCCGACTCTCATGTATTTCAGCCGCCTGCGCGCATCGGCATCTCCGGCTGGCGTTACGCGGGGTGGCGCGGCAAGTTCTATCCCGAGGGCCTGCCGCAAAAGAACGAACTCGCCTACGCTGCCGGCCGCTTCAATACCATCGAACTGAACGGCAGCTTCTATTCGCTGCAGCGACCCGAGCGCTACGCGCACTGGTACCGACAAGTGCCGGATGACTTCGTGTTTGCAATCAAGGGGTCGCGTTATATAACGCACATGCTGAGGCTGCGTGAGGTAGAGACGGCACTCGCGAATTTCTTCGCCTCCGGGTTGTTCGAACTGGCAGAAAAGCTTGGACCAATTTTGTGGCAGCTTCCGCCAACCTTCCAGTACGACCGGGAGCGCCTCGAGGCTTTCTTCGAGTTGCTGCCGAGGACAGGCATTGACGCCTCCAGGCTTGCGCGCAAGCACGACGAACGCATCAAGGCGCGGGCGCGGATCAAAACCAGTCCCGATGCCAGGTTTCGTTATGCGCTGGAGGTGCGTCACAAGACTTTCATGCAACCAGACTTCATCGATCTTCTCCGCCGCCACAAGATTGCACTGGTGGTAGCCGATACCGCCGGCAAGTGGCCGTTCATGGAAGATGTGACGGCAGATTTCGTTTATGTGCGCCTGCACGGCGACAAGAAAATCTACGAAAGCGGCTACTCCGCGGAAGTGCTCGATGTCTGGGCGAGAAAGATCGACGCGTGGAGAAGAGGCGGAGAGGCAGCCAAGGTGCGCAAGGTGTCGGGAAAAAACCCGCCCCGAAGAAAGACGCGCGAGATTTTCCTGTATTTCGACAACGACATCAAAGTGCATGCGCCCGCCGATGCGGCGCGGCTCGCGAATAAAGTGGCCGCCCTGTAGCTGGACACTGCCGCTGGTACCGCCATGACCGGTTCGAGCAGCGTTCTCCGGGCCTGCTGTGCTCTGTATCGACAGGTTTCCGGCTATCAGTGGTAGGTTTCTGCGATCAGCGGGACGAAGCGCACCGGCGCCAGGTCCTCCTCGTCGTATTGATCCTCCGAGACACGGGTAAGCCGAACAAGGTGCTGGAAATGATCACTGCGTCCTACCGGGATGACGAGCCTGCCGCCAACCTTTAGTTGTTCCTTCAACGGGTAAGGGACCTCCGGCGTCCCGGCTGCCACGACGATAGCGTCGAAAGGCGCTTTGTCGGGGCAGCCTCGCGTTCCGTCACCGTAGCGCATCTCGACGTTGTTGTAGCCGAGCGCTGCCAGTGTCTCCTTCGCGGATTGCGCCAACTTCTCGATCCTTTCAATCGAGCAGACGGTTCCTGCGATCTGCCCCAGCACGGCCGCGGCATATCCCGAGCCGCCGCCTACCTCCAGAACGTTCTCCCCTCCTTTCAGGTCCAGGGCCTCGATCATGAGCGCGACAACATGCGGCTGGGAAATGGTCTGACCGGAGCCAATCGGAAGCGGCGAGTCCTGATACGCGAGCTTTCGCATGTGTTCGGGAACGAATGCCTCCCGTGGCACAGCCCTCATTGCATCCAGTACTTTCGGAGATCGTACGCCGCGCGCGGCGATTTGCGTGGCGACCATCGCATGCCGCCGTTCGGAGAGATCCTCGAGGGCGCCGGGTTTCATCACCACTTCACCATCACAGAGCCAAAGGCCTGCCTGAATGCAGCAAGATGTGTGCCGGACCGGCACTGGTGCCCGCAGACCGGAATTGACAAACGCTGATGTAAGCCTTACACGAGTTGTAAGTCCTACACGATCGCCAATGGTGGCAGCTTGGAAAGAGGTATCCGCTGCAGGGGACCATGGGCCGCGGCAGCCGGCGCAGCCGGCAGAATCGAGGGGAGAAGAACATGCAGTTGACGGGGTATCGTGTTGGCTTTATCGCCTTCTGGTCACTCTGCATGCTGCTGCCTGGCTGTTCGCCGCCGCCAGGAGATGCAGTGCAGCAGGCAACTTCAGCGGATGCGGACATTCGCGCCCCCCGCATGGAATTGCAGTCCCTGTTCGACGATGAATGGGCAGCCCGGCTGGTACGCGACCCGCTGTTCGCAAGCTCGATGGGCATCCACCGTTACAACGACCGGCTTCCCGACGAGTCCGGGGAACAGCATCAGCGATCTCTCGAACAGGACCTTGATTTCCTCAGGCGTTTGCAGTCCATCGACCGGACGTCGCTGCCGGAAGAGGAGCAGCTCAACTACGACCTGTTCGAATTCATCCTTCAAAGCCGCACGACCCTGGCCCGGTACCGGCCGCACCTGGTTCCCATCCTGAGCGATGCCGGTTTCCACATACGGGTGCAGCGCATGTACGAAGCGATGCCGTTCGAATCTGTAGCCGACTACGAGCGCTACCTCGCAAGGCTGCGGGCGCTTTCCGCGTACTTTACACAGAACATCGAGAACATGCGGGAAGGCTTGCGCGTTGGCATGACCCAGCCGAAAGCGATCCTCGACGGCATAGAAGCTTCGATCTCCGGACCCATCACCGAAAATCCCGAGGACAGCGTGTTCTTTACGCCGTTCAACTCGATTCCGCAGCACCTCGATGCTGCGGAACGGGAACGGTTGCGGGATGCAGGCATCGCTGCGATCGAAGAGGTCGTCATCCCGGCATACGAAACTTTTCTCGTTTTCTTCCAGGAAGAGTACAAGCCGGGCGCACGAGATGAACTCGGTGCCTCATCACTGCCCGACGGCGAGGCCTACTACGCTGAACTCGTGAAATACTTCACCACCCTTGATGAAGCTACCCCCGAGGGCATTCATCGCCTGGGCCTCGAGGAAGTTGCGCGTATACGCGCGGAGATGGACGGCATTATCCGGCAGGTGGAATTCGACGGCAGCTTTGCAGAATTCGTCGATTACCTCAGAACCGATTCGCGCTTCTACGTTGACGAAGCGAAAGACTTCCTGAAGGAGGCAGCCTACATAGCGAAGAAGATCGACGGCCAGATGCCGGCCTTCTTTCGCACGCTGCCCCGCTTGCCCTACGGCATCATGCCGGTACCCGATGACATTGCACCAAATTACACGACAGGACGGTACTGGGGCGCTCCCATCGGTGGACGCCGTGGCGGGTGGTACATGGTCAATACCTACGCCCTGGACACGCGACCGCTGTATGAGCTTCCCTCATTGACTGCGCATGAGGCAGTACCGGGACATCATCACCAGAGCGCGCTGCGACAGGAAATCGAGGGAGCGCCTGAGTTTCGGCGCGCGTTCTATCCGCACGCCTTCGGCGAGGGCTGGGGTCTGTACGCGGAGAAGCTCGGGATCGAGTTCGGAATATACGAAACCCCCTACGACCACTTCGGCCGTCTTTCCTACGAGATGTGGCGAGCCTGCCGGCTGGTCATCGATACCGGGATTCACGTCAAAGGATGGACGCGCGAGCAGGCACAGCAATACCTGGCGGAGAATACCGCGCTGTCGCTGCACAACGTGCGGACCGAGGTCGACCGCTACATCGCCTGGCCGGGACAGGCACTTGCTTACAAGATGGGCGAGCTCAAGTTCCTCGAGCTGCGGGAGCGAGCCGAACGGGAACTGGGCCCAGCCTTCGACATACGGGATTTTCACGATGTCCTGCTGTTGAGCGGCGGTGTCACTTTGAACATCGTCGACGACCAGGTCGATCGGTTTATCCAGGAAGTCAAGGCGCAATCCGATGCTCCCGCCGCGCACTGACGCGTCCTTGCTTTGTCGAAGGCGACCCGCGTAGAATCTCTACGTAGCGAGCCGTCACGCAACAGCTCCTCATTTCGCCCTTTCTCGGGCTCCTTTCAGGGTCATTCTGTTGCTGACCGGGCGCGGGCCGCGCATATACGCCGGTTTGCGCAGTGACGCTCGCTGACGTTAAAGCCCGCCGGAACGTCTTTGCTTTCCGTACCAAGTCGTCGAATGGCGACCGGTCTTTCGTACCCACATTTGAAGACGCTCCGGAGCTATCAGGTCACTTCAGGAGCAGGGCCTTGGGTCCGGCTCCTCATTCGTTGACGCAGCGACGCTGCCCGGAGACAGACAGGCATGATCCGAATTCTCGTTCCACTTGACGGCTCCCCCGCCGCCGAAATGGCAATACCGCACGCCGTCGCCATCGCGCGTGCTTTTTCAGCGGAGGTGAAACTGCTCGGAGCAGTCGAAGAACCCGGTGGGACGTTCGCCGCACCGGTCAACAGCCTTGACTGGCAACTTTCGAAACTACAGACAGAGGTTTACCTGTCGCGCACTGCCGAGATCCTTGAACGTCGCGGGCTCCAGGTGGGATGGGAATTAAGGGAGGGCGACCCGGCGCAGGCGATTTTGCAATATGCCCGCTCTTCAGATATCGATATTCTCGTGATGACCCGCTACGGCACCGGGGATGCTCGCCAGTTCCGCCTGGGCGGCACCGTTCAGAAGGTACTGTCCACCTCCGCGAATTCCATCTTGCTTGTCGACCCTGACGTGCAGTTTGACCCGGTCCGCGGGTATGCAAAAGTCGTTGCCGCGGTCGACGGCTCCCAGTGTTCTGAATGGGCCTCGGCGTTCGCCGCGATGACTGCCCAGGCATTCGAGGGATCACTACAAGTCCTGCGAGTAGTGGAGGCACCGGTCCTTCCGGAAGGTACTCCGCTCACCGCCGAGACGCGGCGCTTCCTCGAGCACATCAAGCGTATTGCGAAGTCGCAGGCCAATTTACAACTGCGTAACATGCTTTCGACCATTCCGCCGAATGTAGCGACCACCTGTTCCATCGTTTCATCCGATGATGTGGTTCACACCATTGAGCGTGCTGCCGCCGCATCCGACGCTGACATCGTCATCATGGCTGCCGAGGATACACAGGGAGACGGTAGTGGTTATGGCTCCGTATGCGACATGCTGCTCGCGCGAGCGCGCTTCCCGCTACTCGTGTTACGTTCGGAGGCAGCTGCCTTGTCGACAGGCCATTTTCGCAGCGTTTACCTCGACGACACGGAAGCTCGCGCCGACGCGGTTTAGCGAATGACAGAGGCGCCTCTTCCACCCGCGCCCCTCGAGCACGAAGCTAAAGCCCTTGCCGAAGCGCACAGTGCTTCGCTTTCGGCTCGCCCACGGTCTTTCCTGGCTCGACCGGAATACCGTTCCCTCGAGGAGAATACTCGCCGGGTTCTGGAGCGTCTCCGCGAAGGAGATCCCGGCTGGGTGCGGACGTATCCGTACACCGAGTGGCTCCTCGATAATGGACACATCCTGCGGGCAACGCTGCAACAGATAAGGAAAGGATTACCGGGAAAATACTATCGCCAACTCCCAACCGTAGCGACAGAACCGGGAGGTTCTCGCCAGACCCGTGTTGGTGCTCTGGTCGACCGTGCCATTGAGATAGACCAGGGCCCGGTGGAAATCGACCGGCTGGAGCGCTTTTGCAAAGCGTACCAGGCGACTTCTCCGCTGACGATCGGTGAACTGTGGGCATTGCCTACAATGTTGCGCATCCGGCTTGTGCGTCACGTCTGCAACACCGCCGAAGACGCTTGGCACCTGAGCAGGAATGGCAGTCGGCCGGAGGAGATCGCAGAGCTCACCTCCGGAATAGCAGGATGTATCACCAGCCTGCGCAACATGGCCGCAATCCAGTGGGAGTCATTCGTCGAGCGTCTCAGCGTCGTCGACGAGATACTGCGAGAGGATCCTGCCGGCACTTATGCCCGGATGGACTTCGATACGCGCAACGACTATCGCGACGTCATCGAGCGCATATCGAAGACCATTAGCCGGGCGGAACATGACGTTGCCGATGCAGCAGTAGTGCTCGCCAGCCAGGCTGGCGGTAAGGGCCGCCCATTCCGCGCACAGCACGTCGGGTACTTCCTGCTCGACGGAGGGCTCCGCGACCTGCTTCGCAAACTTGGTGCGCGCGGCGGAATGGGTCGAAGGATACTACCTGCACGTAATACCCGCGGCGGAATCGCTTACGTCGCTACATTGTCAGGCGTAGCCCTGATTCTTTGCGCTCTCTTTGCCTCCTGGCTGCAGGATGCAGCGCCGCTTCCCTTGGCCATCCTGATGAGCCTGGTCGCAGCCATCCCCGCACTGACTCTCTCATCAGACCTCGTCAATACCCTCGTCCTCGGCACGCGGGGGCCGCACAGGCTGCCAAAGCTCGATTTCTCCAACGGCATCCCACCCGAACACCGTGCTGCTGTCGTGGTACCCGCAATGCTCTCGAGCCGCGAGGCGATCGACGAAAATATCCATATGCTCGAGCTGAACTGGCTTGGCAACAGCGATGCGTCGATGCAGTTCGTACTTCTGACGGATTATCTCGACGCACCTTCCGAACGTATGCCCGGCGACCAGGCACTTCTTGATTATGTCGTGGAAGCGGTGGACAAGTTGAACCGGCGACACGGCGGCGGGTCGGTCACCCCGTTCGTACTGCTTCACCGGCGTCGCCGCTGGAATGAGGTTGCATCCTGCTGGATGGGATGGGAGCGCAAGCGCGGAAAGCTCGTGCAGTTCAACGACTACCTTCGAGATGCGCGGGAAGATGATTTCGAAATACAACGCGGCACTGTCGCTGACGTCAGCAACATTCGCTACGTCATCACACTCGATGCGGATACGTTGTTGCCAAGTGGTGCCGCGAAAAAGCTGATCGGCGCGATGTCGCACCCGTTGAACAGTGCTGTGCTCAACCGGCGCACCGGCAGAATCGATGCCGGTTACAGCATTATCCAGCCGCGCATCGAGACTAACCCCACTACGAGTTCCTACAGCGCTTTCGCCAGGATTTACGCCGGAGACGTGACGCTCGACCTGTACTCGCATGCAGTGTCCGATATCTACCAGGACCTGTTCGGGCAGGGGATTTTTGCAGGCAAGGGCATCTATGACGTCGATGCCTTCCGCGCCACCGTTCACCCGCAGATCCCTGAAAACCGGATACTCAGTCACGACCTCCTGGAAGGTTTGTGCGGCCGCGCCGGTCTGGCAACAGACATCGTACTGCTCGAGGATACTCCCACGAGCCTGCTGGCCCACTTGAAACGGATGCACCGCTGGGTGCGCGGCGACTGGCAGTTGCTGCCCTGGCTGTTCGGGTGCAGGCCAACGCCGGACTGCCGGCGGTTCCGTCCGGGGCTGATTGGCGGCTGGCAGCTGTTCGACAACCTGCGGCGCAGCCTCCTTGCTCCTGCGATCCTGACACTACTAACGCTCGGCTGGGTGTTCGTACCGGTCAACCTGTGGCTGTACACACTTGTCGTAATGGTCGCACCTGGCGTCGGACTGATCCTTCATGCCCTGTCAGCTTTCCGCACCAGCACATGGCGCTGGGGCACGGCGCGATCGAGTGTCCTGAAAGTGCTCGATCATGCCGGCCGCGACCTGGCGCGCTGGCTTCTGATGCTGGCGTTCCTCCCTGTAGAAGCCTGGGTTAGCCTGGACGCCATCATCCGCACCATCTACCGGCTGTTCGTCAGCCGCAAGAACCTGCTCGAATGGTCGACCGCGGCGCAGGTTGCCCGCGACGTGACCTTGGCAACCAGCGCGACGCATTTCTGGCGACAAATGTGGCCCTGCCCGGCCTGGGCCGTCATGAACGCGGCTGCTCTCGTCTTCGTGCAGCCGACTGCCTTGCTCCCAGCTTCTGTCCTTTTGCTCCTTTGGGGACTCGCACCGTCACTGGCCTTTCGCTTGAGCCGGCGCGAGCGGCGCGAACTTCCGCGGATCGCGGATGAGGATGAGGCGTGGCTGAGACGCGTCGCGCGCAGTACCTGGAGCTTCTTCGAACAACAGGTAGGGCCCGGCACGCACTGGTTGCCGCCCGACAACATCCAGATAGAGCCGTCGCCACAAACAGCCTCACAGACGTCCCCCACAAACATCGGCTTCGCCATTCTCTCTGCGGCTGTGGCCTTCGATCTCGGCTACACCGGAACGCGCGAATTTGTTTACAACCTGCACCACTCCCTTCAAAGCATCCTGCGGCTCGAGAAGTACCGCGGACACTTATATAACTGGTATTCGCTTGTCGACATCGAACCTCTTGCGCCCCGCTACGTGTCGACGGTGGACAGCGGTAATTTCGTCGCCGCAATGATCGCTGTCCGGGAGAGCCTGCTGGAAATGACGCAATCGCCGCTGCGGCTTACGAGTGTTCTTCGCGGGCTGGAAGACGAACTGGGGCTAATTCGCGAAACGCTCGAAGTCCTGCGCCGGCGCGATGCTTCCGTCATCCTCGAGCAACTTCTCACCGTCATTCGTGATGGCGAGGCCGAACTCCGCAGCGAACGCCATCCCGCATCAGTGATCCGGCAGCTCGCCGAAGGTCATGCCAACGCTCTCAACAATGCGCTACTGTCGGCCATAGACGACGAGGGTCTTGGCTGGACCAGTGAGGAGATACGGCTGCTTCGCACGCGTGTTGGAGACTTCACTCGTCGTGCAACCGCAGCTCTAAGCGAGATCCGGGAGCTGTTCCCGTGGTTGCTCGGGACAAGCCAGGCAAGGAGCACTGCGCTACCCGACGACATCAGCAGCGAACTCGCGTCTTCGCACCTGATCGACTTGCCGCAACGTATCGACGATGCGCTCGAGCGCCTTGACCCAGATTTCCTCGATAGTGTCGCCGGCGGGCTGCCATCCTTTCGGAAAAAGCTACTGAATGCATCCAATGGAATTCGAGCGCTGCTGGACGAGGCAGAGGCGCTGGCCATAAAACTGGACGGCCTTATAAGGCAAACGGACTTCAGCTTTCTCTATAACCGCGAACGCCATCTCTTTCATGTCGGCTACCGGGTGGACACCGCCGAACTCGACTCCAGTTACTACGACCTGCTCGCATCCGAAGCGCGTCTTACAAGTTTCGTCGCTATCGCAAAAGGAGATGTGCCACCGAAGCACTGGGTTCACCTTGGACGGCCGCTGACGAGCATCAAAGGCTTGCGCGTGCTGCTGTCGTGGAGTGCAACCGCGTTCGAGTACCTCATGCCACGCGTCCTGATGCGAACGCCGCGCTTCGGCCTGCTCGCGCAGAGCTGCCGCGGCGCAGTGAAGCAACAGCGAGTGTTTGGACGGCAACACAACATTCCCTGGGGAATTTCGGAGTCCGGTTATTACCACTTCGACCAGCATGGACGATATCAGTACCAGGCATTCGGTATACCCCTGATGGGACTGAAATGGGACCAGGGCGAGCGGCTGGTGGTCGCCAGTTACGCAACCTTCCTCTCGTTGCCGTTCAATGCCCCTGCCACTATCGACAACGCGAGGCGAATAGAGAAGCTCGGGGGCCGCGGCAAGTTGGGATTTTACGAGGCGCTGGATTTCGGCACTGCAACGGGCAGTCATCGTGCGAAGCCGAGGATCGTCCAGTCATATATGGCACATCACCAGGGGATGACACTGACCGCCATCGCCAACCTCATCACCGGTGACCGCCTCGTCGAACGGTTCCACCGTGATCCGCGTATTGCGAGCGTCGAGTACCTGTTGTACGAGCAACTTCCGCTGCGCGCCCAAACGCAGCCGCTCGAGACTTTTGAGGCACCTCTCAAGCAGGCAGAACCGTTATCGGTAGCAATGGAATACTGGTCGCTGGATACCTCATCGAGGAACATACCGATGCTGGCGAATCAGCGCCTTTCTTCTTTCGTAACGCGCGCAGGCGGTGGGCACATCAAGTGGCGCGGATACGCCATGACGCGGTGGCAACCGCAAACGGACGGAGTCAACGGCGGCTCGCTGCTGTACGTACGCGACATCGATCGCATGCTTACCTGGTCACCGGCCGTGTCGGCCACAGAACACGATCTCCAGGTAATCTGCGGGCCCGATCTGATCGAATTCAGGGACACCCGCCACGATCTGCTGGTCCGGCAGCAAATCGTAGTCGCGCCGTTCTCCGACCTCGAACTGCGCAAGATCAGCATTACGAACGACGCCGACGCGCCGCGGCGACTGATGGTCTGCGCATACAGCGAACCTGTGCTGATGGAAGCAGCTGCGGATGCGCGTCACCCCTCCTTCAGCAAGTTATTCATCGAAGGCGAGTATCTTGCCGAACAGGATGCACTCCTGTTCCGTCGGCGACCCAGAGCAGACGGGGAGCCGTCGCTCTGCCTCGCTTGTAAAGCGATAGCACAACCGGGTTTCAACGCCGAAGTGCAATTCGAGACGGATCGACGTGAGTTCATTGGCCGCAGCGGAAGCCGGGACTCTCCTGCAGCCCTGCAGGCCGGGCAGCTACAGAACCGCGCTGGTGAGAGCCTTGATCCGGCCGCCGTCCTCGGGTTAGTGGTCACCGTACCGCCACTCTCGACGTTCCAGTGCGCGTTCGTTACGGGAGTGGGCGACGATGAAGCCAAAGTACTCCAGAACCTCGACCGCATGGGTTCTATCCAGGCCGTCGACTGGGCCATAGACGATGCGCGACGCAATATGCAGCAGGAACTGATGCTGCTGGAGATGACATCGCAGGATGTTCGCCGCGGTTCCGAACTCTTCGGCAACCTGGTATCGCCGCCGCGCCCCGGCCCGGCGCGGCAATTCCTGATGTCACCGGCACTGCGTGCACAGCCTGCGCTGTGGCGCCACGGGATCTCCGGGGATCGACCGATCGTCACCGTAGTCCTGAGTGACACGGTCGCTTTCAACAACCTGGAGAACCTGGTCCGTGCGCTCGCAGCATGCCAGGCCATGGGAGTAACGGCCGACGTTGTCTTCCTGGACGAGAGCGATAGCGCGTACGCGCATCCAACGCACGACCGGCTGCAGAAAGTAATTCGTCATTACTTGCGAAGAACCGGCGCCGAGCGCCAGTTCGGCACGTATATCGTGCCGGCATTCAGCCTGGACGAAGCCGGGCGACAGGCATTCGCC
>DATGQI010000197.1:0-23795 GCA_035304285.1 Woeseiaceae bacterium | reverse complement strand
CTTCCGCTTTACCGACACGAAGGGCAAGGAACAGCACGTTACCGTACCCGCACGGGTCATCTCCGAGGAGGTTTTCGAAGAGGGCAAGATGTTCGACGGGTCTTCCATCGCCGGATGGAAGGGCATCAACGAGTCCGACATGATCCTGCTGCCCGATGCCGAATCGGCGGTGGTGGATGTTTTTTCCGAAAGTCCGACCGTTAACCTGCGGTGCAACGTGCTGGAGCCCGCGACGATGCAGGGCTACGACCGCTGCCCGCGCTCGCTCGCAGGACGCGCGGAAGCGTACCTGAAATCGACCGGCATCGCGGACGAAGCGTACTTCGGCCCGGAGAACGAGTTTTTCGTCTTCGATGACGTGCGCTGGGACGACAACATGCAGGGCGCGTTCTACTCGATCGACTCGCAGGAAGGCGCGTGGAACAAGAGCCGCAGTTACGAGGACATGAACACCGGTCACCGGCCGATGGTAAAGGGCGGGTACTTTCCCGTGCCCCCGGTCGATTCCCTGCACGACCTGCGCGGAGCGATGTGCCTTGCGCTCGAGGAGATGGGGCTGGAAACGGAAGTGCACCATCACGAGGTGGCGACGGCGGGGCAGTGCGAGATCGGAGTCAGGTTCAACACGCTGGTGCGCAAGGCCGACGAAGTGCAGGTCCTGAAGTACGTCGTGCACAACATTGCACACAGCTATGGCAAGACAGCTACCTTCATGCCGAAGCCCCTGGTCAGCGACAACGGCAGCGGTATGCATGTCCACCAGTCCTTGTTCAAGGGCGGCAAGAATCTTTTTTCAGGCGACGGTTACGGTGGTCTTTCAGACACAGCGCTTTACTACATCGGCGGTATCATCAAGCACGCAAAATCGCTCAATGCCTTCACCAACCCGTCGACGAACAGCTACAAGCGGCTGGTGCCACACTTCGAGGCACCGACCATTCTTGCGTACTCGGCGCGCAACCGCTCGGCGTCCATTCGCATCCCGTACGAGTCGAACCCGAAAGGGCGCCGCCTCGAGGTGCGCTTCCCCGATTCGATGGCGAACCCGTATCTCGCGTTCTCCGCGTTGATGATGGCAGGGCTCGATGGCATCCAGAACAAGATCCATCCGGGCGACGCGATGGACAAGGATCTTTACGACCTGCCGCCAGAGGAAGAAAAGAACCTGCTTCACGTGGCGTTCTCACTTGAAGAAGCGCTGAACGAGTTGGATGCAGACCGCGAGTACCTGAAGGCCGGAGGTGTCTTTACCGACGACCTGCTCGACGCGTATATCGACCTCAAGATGGAGAACGTTACCCGCTTGAGGATGACGACGCATCCGGTCGAGTTCGACATGTACTACAGCCTGTAATCTGGTCCTTGAGAGTGTGACCGGGGCGGCATTTTGCGGTGTGCTTGCTGGCCCCGGTCTGAAGAGCGCTGGTATGCTTGGGTTATGCCTAACAAAACGTCACGGCGAATCTACATCGGTATTGGCCTGTTGCTGGCGGCGAGCCTTGCGCTCGCACAGGTCTATCGCTGGGTGGACGAGGATGGCGTGGTGCATTATTCCGACCAGCCCCATCAAGGCGCCGAAGAAGTGGAGCTTGAGGGTGCGCCCGCCATTAATATGCCGACGCCGCGACGGCCTGCCTCCGCAAGCAGAGCGGCGGCCGCACCGGATGAACAGCAACCGGTGGCCGGGTACGAAACCCTCGCGGTGGCTTCTCCCGCGGCCGAAGAGACATTATGGAATATCGGCGGCGTCCTGAACGTGTCGCTCAGCCTGCAGCCGGCCCTGCAACCGGGCCATCAGCTGCGGGTGTATTTCGACGGCACTCCGCAGGAGGTGGGCGGAACACAGTTCCAGTTGCAGGAAGTTTACAGGGGAGCACACAACCTGCAGGCGGAGGTGCTCGACCAGAACGGCCAACTGATGATTCGCAGCGAGCCGGTCCGTTTCTACGTGCAGCAGACGACGATTGTAAATCCGCGCGCCGGGTGACCTCGAAGGGCGCACCCGGGAACCCCGGCAAGGGCCCTGACGATGACGACCCCGAGCGTTCGCTTGCGTTCGACATCGTAGACAATCTCTACACCAGCATCTTCGTCCTCGATCGGGAACTCCTGATTCTTGCCATCAATCCCGCCGGCGAAAGCCTGCTCGGGATCAGCCGCCAACGCTCTCGCGGTCGTTCACTGTTGCAGCTGCTCGGCAACGACAGGAAATTCAGCGACGTCCTCGAACGCGTGCTGTTGACGGGACAAACCTTTGCCGACGAACTCAAGCTCGGGCCGGTGGAAGTGAATGGCGACGACCGCGTCGTCGACTGCCGTGTGTCCTCGATGCGTTCCGGCGGGAGGGACCTGCTGCTGGTGGAGCTGAGCGACGTCACGAGGCGATCGCGCATCTCCCGTGAGAACGCACTCATTGTGCAGCACGGGGCTGGCCGCCAGATGATCCGGCAGCTTGCTCACGAGATCAAAAATCCGCTCGGCGGACTGCGGGGGGCGGCCCAGCTCCTGGCAAGGCAGCTGCCCGAGGAGGAACTGAAGGAATACACCAGCGTGATCATCAGCGAAGCCGACCGGCTTGCATCGCTCGTCGACACCCTGCTCGGTCCCGGCGGGCCGCCGGACAAGAAGCCCGTCAACATCCACGAACTGCTCGAGTACGTCCTGAAACTCGTTCAGCCGCAGGCGGGTTTTGCGCTACGCATTCGCAGGGAATACGACCCCGGATTGCCGCTCATCGATCTCGACCGCGACCAGATGGTCCAGGCTTTCCTGAATCTGCTGCAAAACGCAGCGACTGCGCTCGCCGGACAGGGAGAGATCGTGGTGAGGAGCCGCGCCACGACCAACTTTACGATCGGCGACGTGAGGCACCGTGCCATCGCAAGCATCGAAATTGAGGACGATGGTCCGGGTATCCCGCCGGAACTTGCCGACTCGGTTTTCTACCCCCTGGTGACAGGCAGGCCCGACGGAACCGGCCTGGGCCTGCCCGTTGCGCAGGATCTCGTCAGCCGGCACGGAGGACTGATCGAGTTCGAGAGCCGGCCCGGCAAGACGGTATTCTTCGTCCGCCTGCCGCTCAAGCCCACTGGCTCGGGTGAGGGGGAAAGATGATCGACGGTGCAATCGATGTCTGGATTGTCGATGACGACCAATCGGTTCGATGGGTGCTGGAAAAGGCGCTGAAGCAGGGCGGCATGCGGCCGCGAAGTTTTGAGCGGGCAGAACACCTGCTGGAGGCCATCGAGCGCACCCGACCGCACGTGTTGATCACCGATGTGCGCATGCCCGGCATGAGCGGCCTGGCATTGCTCACGCAATTAAGGCGCGATCATCCCAACCTGCCCGTGATCGTAATGACTGCGCACTCGGACCTCGACAACGCAGTTGCCGCCTATCACGGCGGCGCCTTCGAGTACCTGCCGAAGCCATTCGATCTCGATGAAACGATGGCGCTCGTACAAAAAGCAGCGGGGCAGAACGGGAAGACAGAAGCGCGCGTAAGCAACGGCACGAGCGATCCGATGCCGGCGTTAATCGGGAAAGCACCTGCGATGCAGGAGGTATTCCGTTCCATTGGCAGGCTCGCCCGTTCCAGTATGACGGTCCTGATCACCGGCGAGTCGGGAACGGGCAAGGAACTCGTTGCGCGTGCATTGCACCAGCACAGCCCGCGCAGCATGAAACCGTTCGTTGCGTTGAACACCTCGGCGATCGCCTCGGAGCTGCTGGAGTCGGAACTGTTCGGACACGAGCGTGGTTCCTTCACCGGCGCCGATGCGCGACGTATCGGCCGTTTCGAGCAGGCGGACGGAGGGACCCTTTTCCTGGATGAGATCGGCGATATGTCCCCGGGCCTGCAGACAAGGCTATTGCGCGTTCTTGCAGAGAGCGAGTTCTTTCGGGTCGGGGGACAGACGTCCATCAAGGTGGATGTCAGGGTAATTGCAGCAACCAACCAGGATCTCGCACTCGCCGTGCGCGAAGGCCGATTCCGCGACGACCTTTTCCACCGCTTGAACGTCATGCGGATCAACACGCCGCCGCTCAAGGAACGCCGCCAGGATATCGCACCCCTGCTACTTCATTACCTCGGTGAGGCCGCACGTGAACTCGATGCAGCTCCGAAGACGTTGAGCGCGGAAGCTCTCGAGATCCTCGAGGCCTATGACTGGCCCGGTAACGTGCGGCAACTGGTTAATGCGGCACGGCGCCTCACCGTGACCGCACCAGGCCGGGTCATCGCGGCGGCCGATATCGGCGAGGATTTCGGAGGCAACGCGACGCGTAAAGGTGCGATGCAGGAATGGGCGCTCGGACTCGAGTACTGGGCAGAGCAGGAACTGGCGTCGTCCACCGGCGAGCCGTTACTGCAGTCCGCGTTGCCGGAAGTGGAAAAGACGCTCATTCGCGTTGCTTTGAAAAAGGCGCGCGGCCACCGTCAGGAAGCAGCAAAGCTCCTCGGCTGCGGCAGGAATACCCTGACACGCAAAATACGATCCCTCGACATCGACTGAAGGTTGCAGGTGACCGGCAAACGGAAACCTTAAGTGCAAGTAATGATCCCTGCGCTGCAGGAGTCCGTCCGACGGGCGGCAACCTCGTTGCGCGAATCAACCTGTCGCCCCCCTGCAGCGGTTCTGCAAGGAGTTGTGCGACGGGTTTGTTACTCGCTGCCCGCGAGCCCCCGGAGCGCTTCGATCGCCTGGTTGTCGAGTTCCACCACCACCGTCGTATAGGTCTCGATACAGTCGAGCACCGCGGCGCGCGGGCCCTCGCGCCACTCGCGGCTTCCGTAAAAGGCTTCTTCGCTTGCCTGCCGGTCGTCCATGCTCGGGAAGGATCGCATCAGCAACCAGGAATTATCGTCATGACGCGAAGGGCCGAACGCGACCACATCGATCCCCGCGCGCTCGAGCATGGGGGAAGCGCGCGTGTGGAACAGCCGACGAAACCGCTCGTGCATGCCGGGCTTCAGGTTGTACGAGCGGATCTCGAGGATTCGGGTTTCGGCAATCTTCGCTTCCTGCGCCAGGCTGATTGCTCCTGCCGGTGCGAGACATCCAATTGCCATGATGCTCATCATCAACGACCTGATCATCGTATGCCCTCCGTTCACAATGCAGGAAAGTACCGGCTTTCCTTACCGAAAACTGGCCGGAATCGGACCTCGACAGCAATCGGCCGAAGGGGATTCCTGCTACTCCCACACCGGGCGCACCTCGACAGAACCCCCGAGCCGCGCGGGTGGCATTTTAGAGGCGATGCTGATCGCCTCGTCCAGGTCTTTGGCTTCTATCAGCAGGAAACCGCCCAATTGCTCCTTCGTCTCGGCAAACGGCCCGTCGGTGATCGACATCCTGTCGCCGTCCATCCTCACGGTCGTCGCGGTGTTCGTAGGCCTCAGCCGCTCCGCCGCAACCAGCTGTCCATTTCTCTTGAGCTTGTCCGTGTATGGCTCGCAGGCGTCCAGCACAGCCTGGATTTCGCCTGACGGAAGTGCGTTCGTCTTCTTCTCATCGTTATAGATCAGGCAAAGGTACTTCATCGATTCCTCCTGCTATCAAGCGCTCTGCCAAAAGCGCTGATCCAATGGCTAGTGTTCCATAGTCGTCCCGGACGAACGGGAATAGACAGCTCGTATTCTGCGGAGGCGTTAAGCGCGCTGGTTGCGCAGTTCAGGCAGGCGCGGCGAGTGCGCCGGTAATCGCCGAGACAGATGGAAGGCCGTGACGTGACATGTAGTCGAGGATGCCCCTGTTGATGGTCCTGCATACCAGAGGGTCGTAGAACAATGCCGTGCCGACGCCCACTGCTGTTGCGCCAGCCAGCAGGAACTCCACGGCGTCTGTCGTGCTGGTCAGCCCGCCCTGACCAATGACAGGTATGCCGAGAGGTCCGGCGATCTCATGCACCTGCCGCACTTTCAGCAAAGCAATCGGCTTGATGGCCGGTCCTGAAAGGCCGCCACGCACGTTGCCCAGCACCGCCGTCCGCTTCTCGCTGTTTATCGCCATGCCGGCGATGGTGTTGATGACCGCCAGTCCGTCGGCACCAGCTTCGATGCAGCGCCTCGCGTTCTCCGCGATGTCTGCCTGGTTCGGTGACAGCTTTGCAATGATCGGTTTTGTGGTCGCGGATCGGCAGGCAGCAACCACCTGCGCCGACATCCTGGGGTAGTTGCCGAAGGACACTCCGCCCTCCTTGATGTTCGGGCAGGAAATGTTGATTTCGATGGCGTCAATCGGGGAATTATCGAACCGCCGCGTAACCTCGGCGTAATCCTCTATGGTCGAGCCGCAGACGTTTGCGATGAATCGCGTTTCGCTGAAGTCGAGGCCCGGCAGGATCTCGTTGACGACCTTGTCCACGCCGGGGTTCTGCAGCCCGATAGCGTTCAGCATGCCCATCGCTGTCTCGGCAATCCTGTGCGGTGGATTCCCGAGCCTCGGTTCCAGGGTGGTTCCCTTCAGTACAACCGCGCCCGCATCGCGATTGGAGAAGCCCTCCACCCTCGTGTACTCCTCGCCGAAGCCGACACAGCCGGACAGCAGCACGATTGGCGAGGCGAACTTCAACCCGCAAAAGTCGACGGCGAGCCGCTCGTCCAGCGGCGTAAATGACGGGTCTCGGTCGATTGTCGAAGCTTCCAAGGCGTACTGCTCGATTGCGGCTATGGCTGTGGCGGCGCGAACGGCCACCCACCTCTACGTGCGATGATGCGGAAGTCTACAGGAACCGTCCCGGGCAGCCGAAATGTTCAGCCTGATCCTCTACGAGCCGGAGATACCGCCCAATACCGGCAATATCATCCGGCTCTGCGCGAACACCGGAGTCAAACTGCACCTCATAGAGCCCCTGGGCTTCGAACTCGATGAGCCACGCCTCCGGCGCGCGGGCCTCGACTACCGTGAATTCGCCGACATCTATGTCCATCGCGACCTCGACCACTGCCTGCAGAGCCTCGGCCGCCCGACCGTTTACGCCTTGAGTACTCGCGGCGTCACCGCGTACGACCAGCCTGGGTTCCTGCCGGGGGACGCGTTCCTCTTCGGCCCCGAGACACGCGGCCTTCCGCAGCCGGTTCTCGAGGTTCTGCCGGGCGAACAGCGCCTGCGAATCCCGATGCGGCCGGAAAGCCGCAGTCTCAATCTCTCGAATGCAGCGGCCATTGTCGTGTACGAGGCGTGGAGGCAGCAGCGCTTCGGCGAGGAGTGAACTTTCAATGAACGCTTTAAGCTCGCCGCAAGTCGCCGCCGAAACGTTGTAGGCGCCGACTCATCATCACTCCGGCTTGAGAGCGCGCCCCATCAGGGCATCGACTGCTGCCCGGGGCTCTTTCCCCTCGTAGAGGATGCGGTAGATCTGCTGGGAGATGGGCATTTCGACGCCAAGGCGGTCTGCTACCTGGTGCACTGCCTTGGCGGCAGGCACACCCTCCACGACCTGCTGGATGTCGGCTTGAGCTTCCTCGACGCTCTGGCCGCGCGCGAGCGCCAGTCCCATACGGCGATTCCGCGATAGGTTGTCGGTGCAGGTGAGGAGCAGGTCGCCCATGCCCGCGAGGCCGGTAAAGGTGTCCGGCTTGGCGCCGAGCGCCACGCCTAAGCGCGTCATTTCCGCGAGGCCACGGTTGATGAGGGCTATACGGGTATTGGCGCCGAAGCCGAGCCCGTCGGAGATGCCGGCGCCGATTGCGAGCACGTTCTTGACGGCGCCGCCGACCTCCACGCCGACGATGTCGGCAGAGGTATAAGCGCGAAAGTTGGCGCCTGACAAGGCTTCTGCCAGGTCATTTGCAAAGGTTTCGTCATTAGCGGCGATCGTCAGCGCAGTCGGCAGTCCCTGGCCCACTTCCGCGGCGAATGTCGGTCCGGACAACACAGCCATCGGTCGGTCCGGCCCGATGAATTCCGCGACCACCTGGTGCGGCAGCTTTCCGCTGGCCACTTCGAACCCCTTCGTAGCCCAGCAGATTCTCTCATCGCCCTTGAGCAGCGGCTGGATCCTGGTGAGGGTTTCGCGGAAGCCATCGCTCGGCACCGCGATCAGTATGTCGGTGGCGCCATCGAGGCAGGTTCCAAGGTCGGCGCATGGTACGAGGCTTTCGGGAAAGGTCACCTCCGGCAGGTAGCGGCGGTTCTCCCTGTCGCTCGCGAGTTCGGCCATTGCATCGCTGTCGCGGCCCCACAAGCGCACCGCCCTGCCGTTGCGCGCGAACTGCACCGCGAGCGCCGTGCCCCAGGATCCCGCGCCTACAACGGCGAGCGGCAGGCAGCCTGGCGCATTCGTGTTCAGTGGCTGTCGCCTCCGGCACCGCCCGGACCGGCCGGCTGCGGCACCGCCTGCGCTGCTGCCCGATTCTGTTGCTCGGCCCTGGACGCCGCATACAGTGCGTCGAAATTAATGGGTTGCAACAGGAGCTCGGGAAAGCCACCCCTTGACACTATTCCGGAAATCGCTTCGCGCGCGTACGGGAACAGCAGGTTGGGGCAGAAACTGCCGACCACCGCTGCGAATTCCGCCTCGTCGTAGCCGGCGATCTGGAAAAGGCCGGCCTGCTGCAACTCGATCAGGAACAGGGTCTTGTCCTCGTGCTTCGTCTCGACCGTGAGCGTCAGTACGACTTCGTGCAACTCGCCACTTCCGCCGCTGTGGGTGCTGCGCAAGTTCAGGTTGGTCTTGGGATCCCACTTGCCTTCGGTGAATACCTGCGGCGTTTGCGGCGATTCGAAGGAGAAGTCCTTCAGGTAGATCTTCTGGATGGAAATCTTCTTTTCCGCGGGTTTGTTGTCCTGTTCTGCCATTGCCTGTTCCTGTTGTGAAATGAAAGCCTCAGAGACCCTCGGGCCCCGGCCCTTTTGGGTTATGCCATTTCCGGCTGCTGTGCCACGCGGCTTGCAATCTAAGGCGCGGCGCCTACGACTTCTTCTTGGTTTTCTTCGATGTGACCAGCGGCAGGTTCGCCTGTGTCCATGCAGCAAGGCCGCCGCGCAGGCCATAGACGTCTTCGACGCCGGCCTTGCGTAACAGCTGTACCGCCTTACCGGATGTCGTGCCGGCATCGCAGACGGCGATGACGGATTTGGACCTGTATTTCTCCAGCGCATCCTCACGTGCTGCGAGTTCATCGAAGGGGATGTTCTTCGCATGCACGATGTGTCCGCGTGCGTATGCTTCGGGGCTCCTGAGATCGATGACCACTGCATCGTTGTTGATCAGCTTGACGACGTCCTGCGGCTCGACGCTGGTTATGCCCTGCGCTTTGCGCCTGAGTTCCGTGAACACCAGCAGGAAGAAAGTAAAGACCAGGCCGCCAACCAGGAGCGTATGGTTGGCGGCGAATTCGAGATATTGTTCCATCCGGACCCAATCGATCGGAGGCGCAGCACCTTAAGCGAGCGCCCCTGCGCGAAAACCGCGAGTATACCAGTGCAACGGCCGGTCCGGCCTCTGTGCAAAGCCAGAGAGTTGCTACACTCCCACCCGATGAACGCCAGGGCCCTTATGTGTTTCATCCCGTTGCTGCTCCTCCAGGCATCGTTCGGAATGGCTGAAGAGGACGGGCTTGCACGCGTTAAGGAACGCGAGCTGGAACGGGTCAGGGAGCGCATCAGCGAACTGAAGGAACGGATGGATGATCGCGCCGCCGAGCGGGATCGGGTCACGGCGGACCTGCAGAGTGCCGAAGTCGTTATCTCGCGCCACCGCATCCAGCTTCGCGAGCTGGAGCGGCAGAAGACATTCAGCGAAGGCAGGATCGCGGAACTGGAAGCGCAATCGATAGCGCGCCAGGCCGAACTCGACGAGGAGGTGGGCCTGCTCGCGGCGCAGGTGCGGGCCGCATATACCAACGGGCGCCAGGAACGCATCAAGCTGCTGCTGAACCAGCACGACCCGGCGGCGCTGGGCCGGATGACGGCTTACTACCGCATTCTAAGCGCGCACCGCGGCGACAATATCAATCAGGTCAACCGGCACCTCGAGGAGCTTTCGACCCTCAAGGCCGAGGCCGCGAAGGAACGGGACCGGCTGGCCGCACTGGCTGGCGAACAACAGGCGGAGCTCGAGCGCCTGGACGCGGCACAGGGCAGGCGCCGGGAGTTGCTGGCGTCGCTGAAGACCCGCATGCAGGAGGAAGGGGCGGAGATCGAGCGGCTGGGGGCGGAGGAAAAGGACCTGACCCGCCTCATCGCCGAGCTGACCAGCATCCTCTCGGATTACCCTATTACCTCCGATGCTCCTTTCACGGACCTGAAAGGAGCCCTCACCTGGCCTGTCGTCGGCACCCTCCTGCATGACTTCGGACAACCGCGGGCCGGCGCGGGTCTTAAGTGGAATGGCGTTGTCCTGGCGGCGCCGCGGGGCCGCGAGGTGCGCGCGGTCTACCACGGCAGGGTTGTCTTCGCCGACTGGCTCGCTGGCCTGGGGCTCCTGGTGATCGTCGACCACGGCGAAGGCTACATGACCCTGTACGGCTACAACGAAACGACGCTGAAGAGCGCCGGGGACTGGGTAGCCCCCGGCGATGTCATCGCTACCGTCGGCGAAAGCGGTGGCCGCTCCCAGTCGGCTCTGTACTTCGAACTTCGCAAGGGCGCACAGCCTGTCGATCCCCGCGCCTGGATCACCCGCCAGCCAAGAAGCGGCGGCTGAAGGGTCTCATCTGCAACCTTCAGCGGCTTACATGGTCTGTCAACATAATGCCTCAAGTGGGAGGCAGAAAACCCCACATCGCTATGCTATCTTGGCTACAGGTCGGTCCGCCGCACCGTCTGAAGGAGACACAAATGTCCTTGAAAACCAGAGGGATTCTGGTGCTCGTTATCGGTACGATGCTTGGCGTCAGCCTGTCGATAGGCGGGGCGTTGCTTGGCGGGCGCGATGCCGTGCCGGACAAGGATCTGTCGTGGGAGCAGGCTCGGCTGTTTGCGGAAGTGATGGAGCGGGTAAAGCGCGACTACGTCGAACCGATCGACGACAGCAGGCTCCTCGAGAGCGCGGTGCGGGGAATGGTTGCTGACCTGGACGCACACTCGCAATACTTGGACGAGAGCGAGTACCAGGACATTCGCATCAGCACCACAGGCAATTATTCGGGTGTCGGCATCGAGGTGAGTACGCTGGAGGGCGCTATCCGCGTGGTTGCTCCCATCGACAACACGCCGGCGGAACGCGCGGGAATCTTGAGCGGCGATACCATCAGCGCAATCGACGGCATACCCGTCGACCCGGACCGCCTGCAGCAGACTATCGAACGTATGCGCGGTGTGCCGGGTTCATCCGTGAAACTGACGGTCGAGAGAGAGGAAGTCGCCGGGCCGCTGGAATTTCAAATCGAGCGGGAGAGCATCCATGTCGCAAGCGTGCGTCACGAGATCCTGGACCCCTCCTACGGCTATGTTCGGGTAAGCCAGTTTAACGAGACCACGCCCGACGAATTGAGCAGCGCCATAGACGAGATGATGGAAGAGATCCGCGAGCGCGACGGCTCGATGCTCACGGGCCTCATACTCGACCTGCGCAACAACCCCGGGGGCATTTTAGAGGCGGCAGTCGATGTATCGGACCTGTTTCTCGACTCGGGAGTCATCGTAACCGCCGATGGCCGCACGCCGGAGGCCAGGTTCACGAAGCGGGCGCGCCGCGGAGACATACTGGACGGCGCATCCATCGTCGTCCTGGTGAACCGTGGTTCGGCATCGGCATCGGAGATCGTCGCAGGTGCGCTCCAGGACCATCACCGCGCTCTCATCGTCGGCACAGAGACCTTCGGTAAAGGACTCGTACAGACCGTGATGCCCCTGTCGAAAGGGAGGGCCATCAAACTCACCACGTCGCGTTACTACACGCCTTCCGGCGATTCGATCCATAAGAAAGGCATTGCGCCGGACGTGTTCGTTGATGGGCCGGGAAACCTGCCCGCCTCCGTCGACCGCGAGGGTGATGCGCAGCTCATTGAGGCGCTCGAACGGTTAAGGAGCCTCGGGGTAATGCACAGTAAGGTGATGTGAGCGATCTTCGCGGCCGCAAAAGTGCCGTCGCGGCAGGCCTGCTGTTCGCTGTCCTTTGTTGCTCTTCGCAAACCGTGCTCGCTGCGCAAGCGCCGCGTATCGCCATTATCATCGATGACCTTGGATACCAGCTCGCCGCAGGCAAGCGGACTGTAAACCTCCCCGGGCCCGTGGCCTGCGCGGTTCTCCCCCGGACGCCCCTTGCAGCTGAACTCGCCGAAGCGGCGTTCGCCCGCGGGAAGGATGTGTTGCTGCACCTTCCACTCCAGTCGATGCGCGACGCGGACGGCAGCGAGCCGGGGGCGATCATGCTGGACATGGACCGCGTGGAGTTCGCGCGCTCTTTCGCTGCGAGCTTCGCCTCCGTGCCCCATGCCGTGGGAGTGAGCAACCACCGTGGCAGCCTGCTTACGCAGCATCCTGGCCACATGAGTTGGCTCATGGATGAAATCAAGGCAGAGGGCAACCTCTTCTTCGTCGACAGCTACACCACGCATCGCAGTATCGCCCTGGCCCTTGCGCGGGAGAGCGGCGTACCCTCGGTGAAACGCGATGTTTTTCTCGACCCGGACCGCGCACCGGAAACGCTGCAACGGGAGTTCGACAGGCTGAAGAAACTGTCACGCGTGCATGGCATGGCGGTGGGTATTGGTCATCCGTACCCGTCGACACTGGAATTTCTCGAGAGGGAGTTGCCAAAGCTCCGGTCTCAAGGGTACGAACTGGTGGGAATCAGCCAGTACATTGGCCATTACATGGCGCAGCATGCAAATCCCCGTGAGGCCGCCGACAGCGTGGGCGGGGAAGGCGTGCATGTTGTCAGCGAATAGGCGCGGCTCGAGGATGAACCGCGAGCGACATCGTGACTCTAAGGAGCTTGACGTTACTGGCCTCGCATCCCGCTTGACGCGAAAAGTCATGAACAAGATTCTGCTCACCCTGTTCTTAATACTGCCGCTTCCCGTTACCGCCGGTTCCTTGGACCTTTCTACTGTCTTTGCGCAGGCCGATACTGCCTGCACGATGCAGTACGACCCGGTCTGCGGTGCCGATGGGCGGACCTACAGCAACGACTGCGTTGCCCGTCGCGCCGGCGTCGAGGTCGTCGGCCCGGGGGAATGCGAGGCCGTGGAGGAAGACGATTCAGGCGCGACCGAATGTTCCGAGGAATTCGACCCGGTCTGCGGCGTGGATGGGAAGACCTACGGCAATGCCTGTGTCGCACGCGAGGCAGGTGTCGAGGTGGAGTCAAAAGGGCTCTGCCCGCGGGCCGCCGCGTGCGGCGACGAATTCAAGCCGGTTTGCGGCGACGACGGCAATACCTACAGCAACGCGTGTTTCGCCGAGGCCTCAGGAGTCCAGGTTGCATCCGAGGGAATGTGTGGAGGAGCGGACGCCCCATGCCCCGACGAGTTCGACCCCGTCTGCGGAGTCGATGAGAACACGTACAGCAACGCATGCCTGGCGGAGCGCGCCGGCGTGGAAGTGGCGGACCTGGGCGTGTGCGCCATCGATGGTTGTCCTGACGTTTTCGAGCCGGTGTGCGGCATGAACGCGCGGACCTATCGGAATCGCTGTGAAGCGGAACTGGAGCGTATCCCCGTGCAGCGCCAGGGCGCCTGCGACGTCTCGAATTGCCCGGATGTCTACGTGCCGGTCTGCGGTTCCGACGGCCAGACATACGACAACGCGTGCCAGGCGGAGGGCGCGGGTTTACAAAGTTTCACGCTGGGCGCGTGCGACGTCCGGCCCTGTCCCGGCATGTACGTCCCGGTGTGTGGAGCGGATGCGAAGACCTACGGCAACGCCTGCCAGGCAGAGAGAAACGGCGTACGCATACTGCATGCCGGGCTTTGCGAATCGCAGGGAAGGAACTGCCCGCGCGAGTACCAGCCGGTCTGCGGCATCGATGGCAATACCTACGAGAATCATTGCCAGCTGGAAAACGCCGGCGTCACGCTGGCCTATGCGGGTGTCTGTCTCGGCCAGTAGCCGGCTCGCTCTTCTCTTAAGGAGTCCAGAGCAGCCCGAAAAGCGAGACGTGAATGTCGGCAGCCTTTGGCCTTAAGAGGATCTCCGACAGTTCCTCCGACTGAGAGTCGTAGCTCGTATCGAGACCTGCTATCTCCTCGTCCAGTTCCGCATTCAGTTGCTCGATGTCGGCCATCACCCTGGCCTCCGTCTGCTTTGCCCTCTCGACGTCCGAAGCCTGCTTGCGGGCGCCGCTCGCACTCCTGATGGCGGTGCCGACCCGGCTTGCCGAGGTTGCGGACAAGCGCTTGCGACCAAGGACGGCGCCAAGAATTGCCGTGCCGAACGACACGGCGGTACTTACCATTTTGGAACTCGACTGCGAGGCCTCGCGCTCGACGGCCTGGCGGGCGCGCAACAGCCTGTTCTCGAGCGTGTTCACCTTGCCTGCGTAACGCTTCCGGACCTTTTCGATAGCTTCGTCGCGCTGCTCCGCAGCGGTTTGCTGCAATCGCGCGCGAAACTCTCCCTCGCTTTCGCCAGGTTCCGAAGTCAGCCGGAACTTTGCACTCTTCAATAACCGGATGCATTCGTTCTGACGCAGCCAGGTTTTGAACTGGCGTTCCCAGCGTGCGTAGTTCGCAGCGCTCGAGAGAGGTGCGGGACAGGGGCTGAACGTGGCGCCTGGCTCTGCGTGTTTTACGACGTCGTCGACCGTCAGCGACAACGCCTCGGCTCTCGCCCAGTCGACAGGTACGGGGCCGTCTTCGATATCGAGGGCGTAGAAACATCGACGGCTTTCGTCGATACCGTAACGACTGGAAGAGATCGCGATGTCTGCGGCACCGGCGAGCCGTGGCCGATAAACCGGTTTATCCTGTGAGGAAGGCAGGTAGAACTGCCGGATGCCCGGAGGCAATAAAGGTGCCTCTCCACCGGTCACGCTCTTTCCTGCAGCCACTGGCGGCTGCCCGGTCCCGGCCGCCGCGGGCGTCGTATCCGCGCCGGCCATGAGCGAGCGAACCTGGTCCCGCGTCATCGGACCGGCCAGGTAGGACATCACCCAGCGCGTGCTGAACACCACTGCCTCGTCCTCGTGCACGTTGTGCAGGAGAAACTGCCGCTTAGCCAAGCCGGCCAGTGTCTGTTCCATCGCCGGCCTGTCGAAGGTGCCGGCGTGAGCGGCGCCTTCAAGCCCCTCCATCACGCGCGCCTTGTCGCGCTCGGTCTGCAGGCGCCCGATGAACCAGGTGCCGGTGTTGGACAATCCCTTGTAGTCAAGATCGACCGGGTTCTGCGTAGCCAGCACCAGCCCCAAACCGTATGCGCGGGCCTGTTTCAGGAGGGTCAGGAACAGCTGCTTGCTCGGCGGGTTAGCGACAGGCGGCAGGTAGCCAAAGATCTCGTCCATGTAGAGGATGGCGCGGAGGCTCGTGGTTCCCTGCTGCGCACGCATCCAGCCGATCAACTCGTTGAGCAGCATGGAGACGAAGAACATTCGCTCCGACTCCGGCAGGTGAGCAATCGACATGATGGATATGCGCGGCTTACCCCTCTCGGTGAAGAAGAGCTTCGCGGGGTCCATCGCTTCGCCCTGCATCCAGCTCTCGAAGCCCGGTGCAGCGAGCAGGTTGTTGAGCCGCATCGCGAGAGAGAAGCGCTCGCTCGCGGGATAAAAGGATTCAAGCGCCATCACGCCGATCTGCTCGAAAGGAGGCTTCTGGATCGCGCCGATCAGTCCGGCGATGTCGAGATCGATATCCTGCCGCCAGCTTTCGTCCAGGATTCTCGACAACAGGATATGTTCGCGGCTTGTAACAGGATCCACATCCAGTCCCAGCAGGGACAGGAGACCGGTGGTTGTCGCCTGTATTCTCTCGCCATAAAGCTCGGCATCTTCCCTGAGCGAAGCCTTCGGTGCGCTGAAGGATTTCAGCACGGAGATCTGCAGTCCGGCAGTGCTGCCCGGGGTATAGATCGCGACCTCCGCACTATCTTTGAGTTTCGCGATGCGCGTGCCGTCCTGGCCGGACTTCGCGAGACCCTCCTTCCATTTCTCTGCCTCGGCTTTGGCGAAGTCATCGGGACTGCTGCCCTGCTCGACCGCCTGTCGCATGTTGATCCAGGGCCTGAAATCCTCGGGTTTCAGCTCCGGGAAGGTCAGCATCAGGTTCCCGAGATCGCCCTTGGGGTCGATCGCGATGACCGGAATATGATCAAGCGCGGCCTCTTCGAGCAGGCCGATCCCCAGGCCGGTTTTCCCGGACCCTGTCATGCCGATAATGACGGCGTGGGTCGTCAGGTCTCGCGAATCGTAAAGAACGAGCTCGTCTGTCAGTTGCGTCCCGGCAGTAGCGACTCGCTTGCCCAGGTAAAAGGCCCCGAGCTTCTCGAAGTCGAACCGCGGATTTAACACCGGCTCACCATCCGCAGCTGCGACCCTGGTTCTGCTCCCCGAGCCAGCCCATCAGCGGCTGGAAGTAGTCGATGATGGCTGTGGCGTCCATCTCGCGCGTCCCGGTCAGCTTGTAGAGAGTATCCTGCCACGGCTCGCTGGCCCCGGCAGCGAGCATCGCCTCCAGTTTCTCGCCGGCCGCCTTGCTGCCGTAGACGGAACATTCGTGTAGCGGGCCTTGGTAACCCGCCGTTTCACACAATGCCCGCTGGAACTGGAACTGCAGAATCCGCGCAAGGAAATATCGCGTGTAGGAAGTGTTGCCCGGAATGTGGTATTTCGCGCCGGGATCGAAATGTTCCTCCGTGCGTTCCACCGCCGGGGCGATGCCCTGGTACCGCGTTCGCAGTTCCCACCAGGCCTTGTTGTAGTCCTCCGGCTTGATATCCCCGGAAAACACTCCCCAGCGCCATTCATCGATCAGCTTGCCGAACGGCAGGAACGCGATGCTGTCGAGCGCCTGGAGCATCTGGCGATTGATGACTGCTTCGTCGCTTTGCGTCGAGGAGGAGACGAGCCCGACCTGCTCCAGGTAATCCGGCGTCATCGATAACGTGACAGTATCGCCGATCGCTTCGTGGAAGCCGGAATGCGCACCCTCCTGGAAGAGTGGCGGCTGCTCGCTGTAGGCGCGCTGGTAAAAGTTGTGGCCCAGCTCGTGATAGATGGTGCGCAGGTCTTCGTAAGTGCCGTTGATGCACATCTTGATGCGCAAATCCTTGCCGCCGTCGAGTCCCCATGCGCTGGCGTGGCAGATCACTTCGCGATCAGCAGGCTTGGTAAACAGCGACCGTTCCCAGAACGTCTGCGGCAGTTCCGGCAGGCCAAGCGAGACGTAGAACTGCTCGGCTGACCGGACCATCTGTTGTGGCGTGTAACCCTGTTCTGCCAGTGCCTTGTCGATATCCAGCTCGGCGACGCCCTCATAGGGTTCCAGCAGGTCGTACAGGTTTGCCCATTCCTGCGCCCACATGTTGCCGAGGAGGTGCGCCGGAATTGGCTCGCCGGCCGCAACCTTGTCGTCGCCGTAATGTTCGGAAAGCTCGGCCCGGACATGGCAGTGCAGCGCGTCGTAAAGCGGTTTCACCTGGCTCCACAGGCGCAAGCTCTCGGCCTCGAACTCGGCCGGACTCATGTCGTAGCCCGAGCGCCACATTTCACCGAGGTCCGAGAACCCGAGCTCTGCCGCGCCTTCGTTGGCAAGTTCTGCAAAGCGCGCGTACTTGTTGCGCATCGGTGGTGACACGCTGCGCCAGCCGACCCACGCGTCGAGGTTCTCTTCGTAATCGCGGCTGTTGGCCATGATTTTTTCGAGATCGGTAAGCGTGAGGCAGTCGCGTCCGTCGTCGGGACAGTACTTGCCTTCGCCGTACATTCCGGCCAGCGCCGTGGTGATCTCCGAGAGTTCCTCTCGTTTCGCGGGGTCGTCCGGAGCAGGCTCCGACGTGCCGAGGCGCAAAAGATCGAGCGCACGTCTCGTAGGTGGTGCCAGTTCCAGGTCGGAGTACTCCAGGGATTCCGCTACCGTCTTGCTGTGCCAGGCGGCATAGCGCTGGCTCGCAAGCGAATTGAGTATTGCGGTGTCGTGGTTGATGTATGTTGCACGCACCCACGCCGCGGCGCCGAGCTCCGTGCCCAGTACCTTGAGCTCCTGGTTCACACGCTCGACGAATTGATCCGCCGACTCGCCAGGGGCCGCATCGGCGGTCCGTTCCGCCCTGACGCTTACCTCTGCGTCGCATCCGAACAGGATAAGCGCGACCGCACTGCAGAACGCCAGTTTCCTCATCTCGAAGTCTCCCCTAGGTTTGCGAACGCCATTTTTGGCAGTGCATCAGTCGATGCCGCCCATCAGCTTCTTGATCGGCTTGGTGAACAACAACAGTATCAGCCCGGTACCGCCGGCGGTAAGCACGATTTGCATGTACTGCGCCGGAAACGCCTGCAAATCGTTGGCGTCGAAATCCCCGGCAATCTGGCCGGCGATCAGGTTGCCCAGCGACATCGCCAGGAACCACACCCCCATCATCTGGCCGACGAAACGCTTCGGCGCAAGTTTCGTAGTGGCGGAAAGGCCGACGGGCGACAATGCAAGTTCCCCAAGTGTATGAAAAAGGTAAGTGAAGAGCAGCCAGGTCGGCAGTGCCTGTCCGCCGTCTGCGACGATCATTGAAGCTCCCACCATCACGAGGAAGCCGATGGCGAGGAAAACGAGTCCGATTCCGAATTTCGCAGGAGTCGAGGGGTTCAGGTTGCGCTTGGCGAGCCAAACCCACATCCAGGCGAACACGGGCGCGAATATGATGATGAAGGTCGAATTCAGCGACTGGAACCAGGTGGACAGCAAGGTGAACGATTCGAATTCGAGTACCGTGTAACGATCCGCGAACAGGTTCAGGGAGCTTCCGGCCTGTTCGAATCCCGACCAGAACATCGCAGAGGCGATGAACAGGACGACGAGTACGATCACGCGCTTCCTCTCGATACTGTCGAGGCCGGCGAAGAACAGCAGGTAAGCGAAGTAAAGTACCGCCATCGCGGCTATCAGGTAGGTGGTTTGCCGCGAGATCGCCAGCGGATCCAGTTCGACCACGCCACTGATCGCCAGTACGCCGATCACGGTGATGATCGAAAGGCCTGCGGCGACCGCAAGCCAGCCCTTGCGCCTCATGGTAGCGTCCGTTTCCGCATTCCCCGATGACGATGGCAGCCTGCCCGCATCACCCAGGTGCTGCTTCGTCAGCCAGAATTGCACGACACCAAACAGCATGCCTACGCCGGCGGCGGCGAATCCGTAATGCCAGCCGAAACTCGGGCTTTGCGCGAGCGTGCCGCAAACCAGCGGACCCAGGAAAGCTCCGACGTTGATCCCCATGTAGAAAATGGTAAAGCCGCCGTCACGCCGGGCGTCTCCCGGCTCGTACAGTTCACCAACAATCGCGCTGACATTCGGCTTGAGCAGGCCCGTGCCGAGTACGACAAGCAGCAGGCCCAGGAAAAACGTGTACACCGACGGCACCGCAAGCACGAAGTGGCCTGACATAATGATGATGCCGCCAAAGAACACGGCCCGCTGACCGCCGAGCAACCGGTCCGCTATCCACCCGCCCGGGAGGGCAACGAGATATACCGCGGCCGTGTATATGCCGTAGATGGCGGTCGCGGTGGGGTCATCGAGGGCCATGCCGCCGTTCATGACCTGGTCCGTCATGAACAGCACCAGCAAGGCGCGCATCCCGTAATAGCTGAGGCGCTCCCACATCTCGGTAAAAAACAGGGTGGCCAGGCCGCGCGGGTGACCCAGTAACTCTCGTTGGGGCGCGACTGCGGTTGCTGCTACCGTGCTGTTCATATTGGTTCTCGCTGCGTGTTTTCAGGGCAGGCCCTTAAGGGTGATGAGCGCACCGGGAGCGTCATGCACCTGCGACCTGTTGTTGTTGTTCGGGCGCGTTCAGCGGGCCCCCGCCCTGCATAGCCAGTGTGCTCCTGACAGGCCACTGCATTAAACACTTTTGGCACCGCCTCAGCAAAACGGAGGGCGCCTACCTGTTCGGTTCCGTCCCGGGCTCCGGCTCCTCACGTATCGCAAAGACCCGCGCCATCACTATCCCGAGTTCGTAGAGCAGATATACGGGAACAGCAAGCAAGGATTGGCTCAACACATCCGGCGGAGTGAGGAACATGCCGACGATGAATGCGCCGAGGAAAACGTATGCCCGCGCGGCGCGTAGCTTCTCTATCGAGACTAGCCCCGTCCAGACGATCAGCACGGTGGCGATCGGTACCTCGAACGCCAGGCCGAAGGCAAAAACGATGGTCGTCACGAAATCCAGGAACTGGGCGATGTCTGTCTGCACCTCGACCCCTTCGGGGGCAATCGAGGTGAAGAAACTGAACATCAGCGGGAAAACCACGAAATACGCGAAGGCAATCCCCAAGTAAAAAAGCAGGATGCTCGAGGCAAGCAACGGGATGGCAAAGCGCTTTTCCTTCCGGTACAGCCCGGGAGCAACGAATGCCCACACCTGGTACAGGACGACCGGCATCGCGATGAAGAGCGCAGTGAAGAACGTGAGCTTGAAAGGTGTGAGCAGCGGCGACGCAACCGCGGTGGCGATCATTGCGTTCCCCGGCAGCACCTCGCGCAAGGGCTCCGATACAAGCGAAAAGATCTTCCTGGAAAACGGCAGGAGAGCTATGAACACTACGACAACGGCCGCGGATATCTTGAGAAGCCGTGAACGAAGCTCGACGAGGTGCGAAAGCAGTGTGCCCTCGGCAAGCTCTTCGGACTCCTCCCCGTTCTTTTTATCCGTGCTGTCGCTCACGTCTTGCTGTTGCCAACCACGCTTCGCCGGTCGTCCGCGGGCTCGCTTGTGCTCGTCCGCTCTTCCGCTTTCGTAGCCTCCGGCATTCTCTCGTCGCCCGGGCGCGGATCGTCATCCGCTTGCGCTTTGTCATCCGACTGCGCATTGTCTCCCGGCATCGCCGAACCTACCCCTGTACCGGGACTGTCAGGCGCGTGCGCCGGCGAATACGTATCGTCGTGTTCAGGGGTTGGAGCGGGGGTCGGCGGCAGGGCCTTCGGCGCGGGCCGCCGGATATCGAAGTCCTTCTCGAGGTTCAGTTCGTCCTCGAGCTGGCGCTTCAGCACCCTCGACATGCGGCGGGCCTGGCCGAGCCATGTGCCGAGCTGGTTCGCCACTCGCGGCAGCCGTTCCGGACCGAGAACGATGAGCCCGATCAGGAACAGCAGAACTAGCTCCCAGAAGCCGATCCCGGACATTGTGTAGTAACTATCCCCGGACCAGGCAGGCGGACATTCGAAGCACTGTCGAGTCGCACACCGGTCTTCAGCGCCGCATCATCAGGGATCGCACGATTAGCCGCGGTTCTGCTTTCTCGGCTCATCCACCGGCGTGTTCTCGAAACTGGCGTCCTTTGTGGACCGGTCGTCGAGCTGCTCGGTTTCCTTGTCTGCGTCACTGACCGCCGACCGGAAACCTTTCACGGCGCTGCCGAGGTCCGAACCGAGGGTGCGTAGCCGCTTGGTGCCGAAAATTGCCAGCACGATCACAAGTACGATCAGAAGCTGTATCGGACCGATGTTGGATAACATTCTTTAATACTCCCGGGGTACCGTTACCCCATTTCCGCAAGTCGTTCGCAAATCGTTTACAAACGGGCGAGGCCCCTTTTTCCGGGGCCGCGAATTATGTTCATGATACGCCGCGAGGCGCAACAAAACCGGACGGGTATCCAGATCCCTGGGGATTTCAGGATTCGAGCCAGAACGTCACGGGACCGTCATTGACCAGTGCCACCTGCATATCGGCGCCAAATATCCCACTCTCTACCCGTGACAGCCGTTCCGCAGCCAGCTTCACCATCAGGTCGAAGAACCTGGCGCCCGTTTCAGGGTCGGCCGCTCCCGTAAAGCTCGCCCTGCGTCCCTTGCGGGTGTCGGCCGCCAGCGTGAACTGCGGAACCAAAAGGAGCTCCAGTCCCAGGTCCTCCACACTCAGGTTCATGCGTTTGCGGTCATCTGGAAAGACCCGGTAACCGAGAATTCGTTCCGTCAGCCTGGTGACCGCCTCCTCCGTGTCCTCCCGCGTCACTGCCACCAGGACCAGGAGCCCCCGCCCGATGCTGGCAACAATATTGCCCTCGACAGTGACCCGGGCCTCGGTGACGCGTTGCAGCAAACCGATCATTTCACCCCGCTTGTAAGGGCTCCAGGCTGCCCGGCTCTCAAGTTTATATCCCCATCATCGAGTAACACCCGCCGCAAGCAATCCCCTGTCCGTGGCACTCTCGCAGAGCCGGGCGTCGCGTCCCGCCGGCCGCTGCCTCCAGGCATGCGGTCCGCGGAACGGGTATGGCCAGGGAGGGCTCGCAGGCTTAAGCCCTTCGCCCGGAGCCAGGGAAGGCGCGACCCCGGTCGCAAGACCGGGGTCATTTCCCTCTCCACGGATTCACCGGCTCCACCTTGGCAGCCGTAAGGGTGGAATATTCGCACGCCAACGCCACAATTGGAGCATTCAACGACAAGTGGGACTACTGCACCAGAATACCCGCGATATGCCTCACCTGGTGGGCGTTCCGCGCTCCCTGAAAGAGCTTTGCGTTGGACTGCCGTCATTCTACACTAGCCCCCAGGTTTCCCGGGTCCATCAACCAAGGGTCACCAGCAAGCGTCACAATACTTGAAAAAGGGCACCCCATGAAAAGAAGGCAATTCGTCGGCGGGCTGGCTCTCGCCGCGGGCGTCACCGCGTGCGGGGACAAGGCCGCCGTCCCGGGTGGCACAGGGGACCGCTTCGGCGAAAGCTTTTCCTGGAATCTCGTCACATCCTGGCCGCCGGGCCTGCCGGGTGTCGGGACGGGAGCCGAGAACCTCGCCCGACGCATAGGCCGTGCCTCCGGCGGCCGGCTTAACATCAAGGTTTATGCGGGAGGCGAACTGGTGCCAGCCCTCGAGGTGTTCGACGCCGTCAGCCGGGGCACTGCGCAGATGGGTCATGATGCATCCTATTACCACCGCGGCAAGGTGCCGGCGGCCCAGTACTTCACGTCAATTCCCTTCGGGCAAAACGCCAACGAAACGAACGGGTGGCTTTACTACGGCGGCGGCCTCGAGCTGTGGCAGGAGTTGTACGCGCCGTTCAACATCGTGCCCTTCCCTACCGGTCAGACCGGCGTGCAAATGGCCGGGTGGTTCAACAAGAAGATCGAGACAGTCGCGGACCTCAGAGGCCTGAAGATGCGCATGCCCGGTATTGGCGGCGAGGTTCTGCAACGCGCCGGCGCGACGCAGGTGACGGTCCCTGCATCCGAAGTCTTCACAGCGTTGCAGACCGGTGCCATCGATGCGGCGGAATGGGTCGGTCCCTACAACGATGTCTCACTGGGCCTGCACAAGGTAGCCCGGTACTACTACTACCCCGGTTGGCAGGAGCCGGGCCCGATGATCGAATGCCTCGTCAACAAGAATGCCTGGGATTCACTCCCGGAAGACCTGCAGGAAATCGTCATGACCTCCTGCCAGGCCGCCAACATGGACATGCAGGCGGAGTTTACCCACGGCAACGCCATGGCCCTGGCCCAGTTGAGGGATGATCCCAACGTCGAGATCCTGCAACTGCCCGATGACGTCCTTTCGCTGCTCAAGCGCCTGAGCTTCGAGGTCGTTAATGAACTTTCGGCACGCGACCCGTGGGCGAAGCGCCTGCAGGATTCGTTCTTCGGCTTTCTGGAGAAGTCGGCGGAGAACCAGCGGATCAGTGAGCTCGCGTACCTCAAGACGCGAGACTTGTAACTGTGGAGATCGTTTATTGAGTGCGACTGAAGCGGGG
>DATGQI010000196.1:0-7182 GCA_035304285.1 Woeseiaceae bacterium | reverse complement strand
GCAACGCCGCGGCTCACGTCCTTGCTGCCGAACAGGTGGCCCAGGATATTGTTGCCGTCCTCCCGGGCGTCCTCGTCCGTCAGCCGGTCCGGATCGTCGAGGTAGCGTTGGTGCCGCTCACTTTGCAGCGCCCGCTCGAGCCCCGCACGACTGTCGGGCGATTCCGTCTGCCTGCGCATTCCCTGCAGCAGTGCCGGGGACAATGAACCAATGAGTTTTTGTGCGTCCGCCTTGTCTACGCCGAGTTGCGCCGCCAGCTTGCCGATGCTTTCGCTGCCACCGGCGCGTTCCAGTATGTCTGTGAGATTCATTACCGATTTCCTTTGATGTCCTTAAACGAACCCCCCACGTTCAGTGTAGACCTATTCACGCGGATATCGAGGGACATAAGGCGTATTGCGTTGATCTTCTTACTCGTCTCACTCGAGCCGATAGCAGAGGCAGCAAGGGCTTGCGCCCCCGTTGTATCATGTGCGGGAAGCTACTGATCGATAAGGACGTTGCAGCCCCCGGATGGAAGAATCCTTTGCCCAGATCCTCGTTCTCCTCGGCATTGCAGTCGCAATCATCGTCGCTTTTCAGCGCATGCACATTCCCACCAGCCTCGGTTACCTGCTGGTCGGGCTGGTGTTGGGACCGTACACGATGGGGCCGGTCGTCGATGCCACGCAGGTGCGCGCGCTGGCCGAGTTCGGCATCGTGTTCCTGCTGTTCACGATCGGCCTCAACTTTTCCTTGCCGCAAATTCACGCGATGCGGCACCAGGTACTGGGTCTCGGGACCGGCCAGGTAGCACTCACGACCATTGTCGTCGGAGCAATCGGCTGGCTTATCGGCCTGCCGATCGCGGCGGCATTCGTGGTCGGGGCGGTATTCGCGCAATCTTCCACTACGGTCATCTCCAAGCAGCTTGCGGAACAGGGCGAGGACATGAGCCGCCACGGCAGGCTGGGACTGGCCATGTCGGTATTCCAGGATGTCACGGCAGTCCCGTTCGTGGTGGTGATTCCGGTACTCGGCGCGGCTGCCGGCGCCGGCGCCCTGCTCAACGCACTTGGCTGGGCCATGGCCAAAGCCGTGCTCGCCTTCGCCGCGGTCTTCTTCGCGGGGCGATGGCTGCTACGGCCGTTGTTCCACTTGGTCGCGGAGCGGCGATCCGCCGAACTGTTCACGCTGACGGTCCTGTTTGTGTCGTTGCTTGCAGCGTGGACCACCAACCAGCTGGGACTTTCGATGGCGTTCGGCGCATTCCTGGCAGGCATGGTGTTAGGCGAAACCGAGTTTCGCCACCAGGTGGAATCCACCATCCGTCCTTTTCGCGACGTTCTGCTGGGGTTGTTCTTCATCGGCATCGGCATGCTGTTCGATCCGTCCACCGTTCCGCAAATCTGGCAGTGGGCACTGCTCGGCACCGCGGTACTGATGATCAGCAAGATCCTGATCGTCACTGCGATCGTGCGCTGGTCTGGCGTCGACTCGCTCACCGCCTGGCGAACCGGCCTGATGCTCGCTACCGGTGGAGAATTCGGCTTCGCACTCATCGCGATCGCGCTGACGTCCGGGGCTGTGGACGCGCGTGTCGGGCAGATCGTGCTGACCGCCGTTCTTTTCTCCATCATCGCTGCGCCTTTGCTCATCCGCTACAACCATGGCATCGCCAGTCTCTTCGCATCGCGGCCGCCACGGAAGGAGAATCCGAACCTGCCGCGCGTCACGCCCGAGATTGCGGGTTCCCTGTCGGACCACGTAATCATTTGCGGCTACGGACGCATCGGGCAGAGCGTCGGGCATTTCCTGGAAGAGGAGAAGTTTCCCTACGTGGCGCTGGATCTCGACTCCGCGCGCGTCAGCGAGGCACATCTTGCGGGTGAACCGGTGTTCTACGGTGATGCGGCGCAGCGCGATATTCTCGACGCCCTTGGCCTCGCCAAGGCCCGCCTCCTCGTCATCGCACACGAGGACATCGCCGCGGCGCGTCGGGCACTCGAACATTCGAAACTACTGCGCCCCGACCTGCCGGTGATGGTGCGAACACGGGATGAGACGCACGTCGAGGAGTTACGCGAGGCCGGTGCCGCCGAGGTCGTGCCGGAAACCCTGGAAGCCGGTTTGATGATCGCGTCTCAAGCCCTGCTGCTGCTGGGCGTGCCCCAATCACGGGTGATGCGGCGCATGCAGGAGCAGCGCGCCACTCGTTACCGCTCCATGCGCGAGTTTTTCCATGGCGACGTTCTCGCGGAATCTGAGGGTCCGCGAGACGCGGACCGCTTGCATTCCGTGGCGCTCGTGGACAAGAGCCCCGCGATCGGCCGCAGCCTTGCCGACCTGTCGCTCGACGGCGTGGTGGTAACCGCGTTGGTGCGAGAGGGCGAGCGACTGCTCAGGCCGCCGCCGGACCTTGAGTTGCAGGCGGGGGACGCACTGGTGCTTTTCGGCGCGCCCGGCGAACTGAAGCAGGCAGAACGCGCGCTGATGGGCTGATAAGTGCCGGCTTACCAGGCGGGCGGCGGTTCCGGTACCGGCGTCGAAAGGTCGAATTCCACCCTGAAAAGGCGCTCCGTGCCGGGGCGCGCCAGTTCGTATACGAAACGTTCGCCCGGCTCAATCTCCACGGCCCAGACATTGTTCATCGAGGCGGTCAGGCCCCGGTCCTGGAACAGCCGGACCGACTGCTTGTCGACCGGGAACTCCTGCCGCGACTCCGTGCCATCGGCGGCCGTTTCCCCACCGTACATGGTCACCGGGTCCTCGCTGCCGTCTTCGTGGCGATGATCGTGTTTCAGGCGGATGCCGTCGTACGTCCGGCTGATAATCCAGGTACGGCTGCGGTCATCTCCGACGTGAAAAGGAATCCTGATCTCGTCGTCACTGCAATCACGGACGTGCATTACGAGCTCCCTGCCCGCGAAAGGATCGTCGTCCGCCGGCGGCTCGTTCACGGTTACGCGGCCTGCGTACGCTTGCCCGCAATGCCGTGCAAGGCGCTCCATGAAGCTGTCCGCGGGGAGAGTGGCAGCCTGGTGCTCGCCGTGGCCGCCACCGTCACACGCCGCAAGTGCCAGCCCGAAGGACGCCGCGGACAATGCTGCAACCTTAATCATCATTGAATAGTACCCGGGTAAGCGGCTCTTTCAGGAACCGCGTGAAGATCAGGTAGCCGACGGCGAGAAACACCAGCCCGTTGACCGGCGAGATGCTTAAGACCATTGCTGGCCAGATCAGGGCAAGCAGGGTGTTCACCAGCGAATCCACCGTGAAGCGGAGAACGAGCTGGAAGACTTGCTCGATGAGAAAATCGGCGGCGCCGGCGCTGGTAAAGAGCTCCGTAACCAGCAACTTCACCTCGAGAAACAGGAACGTCACGACGAAACCGCATGCATAGAAGCCGCCGCCGCGGGCGTTCCAGGTAGCTCGCGCCCATTTCAGCAGATGCAGTTTCAACTCGCGGGGGAAGGAGCGCGGTTCCTGTACGAGCGTGCGCCCGAGGTCGTACACGCTCGCCAGGTGTTCGCGCGTGCCTTGCAGGAAAGGCCGCTTCGGCTTCTTGCGGCGGCTTTCCCCTTTCGTACCAGCCGGCGCGTCGCTCCCAAACCCCGCTTCAGGTGTGCCGGATGAGACCTGTTTCCGGTGCGTGTCAGTCAGCTCTTGTCAATCCTGGTGATCTTCGACCCCTCGAGGGTGAGGTTGTACATCAGCCCCTTGGAGCCGAAGACAAAACCCACGACAGGATCATTGATGCTGGTGGTGTCGATCGCCTTGCCGGCCCCGATGTCGATCAGCGCCACGGACCCGTCCACACCGACTTTCCATCCTGCACTGTTCCTGAACTTCTCGAGCGATTCCGGCGTCATGAACGCGATCACGATCGACTTCGCCTGCGCGCCCAGCTGAAAACCGATGGAGCCACTCGCGGTGCGATAGTAGCCGGCGTTTTCACCCTGCACGAGGAGCGCACCCTCGCCCGTTTCCCCGCCCAAGCCGATCCCCACCTTGATCACGCGCGGAAACACGAGGTAGCCCGCCGCCTTGTCGAGAAAGTTGCGGCCGCCATCGACCTGCTCTGAGAAGAGGTCCAGTGCCTCGTTGACGGAAGCATCGATCTCGCTGGCGCTTGCGGCCAGCAAAGTGGCAGGTGCCAGCACGAGTACGAACGCAAGCGTTACGCAGAACCTGGAAAGGATACCGTTCATATCAAAACCTTCAGTAAGGGTGCGGCCCGCGTTATCTTAACGCAGCCGCTGCAATTTTTTGGCACTTGCCCGGGATAAGGCCGCTTATTCCGGCATCAGCGTCGGCGGGATCGGAGCTCGGCGGCGGTCAGGCTGCGGCGGGTAATTTGCCGCCAGGTAATCAAGGATGGAGTTTTCCGTCGCCGCGTCGAACTGCCACAGGTTTTGCGTCGCCTGCATCCATCGGATGATGTCCAGCCAGGTTTGTCGGTCGGCGCGCTGGTTCGTAACCAGTTTATGCGAGTGGCAGCCGCCGCAGTGTGCCCGCACCAGTTCCCATCCGGGAGCGACACGAAGCCCGGTCGCTTCATCGACCGGCTCGTTCGCCCGTGCAACGGAGGCGAGCAGCGTCAACAATAGCAAGGTGCCGCAGCGAACCATCTCAGACGACGCTGACCGCGATGCGGTGACAGGCATTGTTGAGGTAGCCGCGGGGGTTCCACCCCGGAAGCACCATCGGCTGCGAGCGTCCTTCGCTGTCTACCGCTCTCGCCCACACTTCGTAGTACCCGCGCTCCGGAAATTCGATCGACTGCCTGAAGCGCTGCCAGGCCAGCCGGTTTGCCGGCCGTTCGAGCTTCGCCTTCTGCCACGTCACGCCGAAATCGATCGACGTGTACATGCTGCTGACCCGGCTGTCGCCCGCCCACGCGTGGCCGCGCAGTGACATCGCCTCACCGAGCGGCTGCGTCGCGCCGGAACGCGGGAACGTAACGAGCGAACGCACCGGCATCGACTCGATGATGCACATGTTGTCGTCCGTGACGTCGGCGCCGGGCGCAACCGGTTCGCAAGGCACACGATAGGACTTGCCCGTCATTTTTTCGCCGTCGTGCACACGATCGCGAATGAGTATCCGGTTGACCCACTTGCCGCTGACCGAGGCCGGCCAGCCTGCGCAAAGCATGCGCAGAGGCTGCCCGTGCATGAGCGGCAGCGGCTCGCCGTTGATCGCCCACACCAGCAGCGATTCCTTCTCGAGTGCCTTTGCAAGCGGCACGCCGCGAGAAATCGGGCGCTTCGTCGGGTCGCCGGACAAATGCAGGTCCGCGCCTTCGTACGCGATGTAGACGGCGTCGTCGCGGACTCCGCACCAATCGAGCACGTCGGCAAGTCGCACTCCCGTCCACTCCGGACAGCCGACCGCGCCGGTGGTCCACTGGTTGCCGCTCGCGGGCGGATAGAACTCCGAGCGCCCGTTGCCGCCGCACTCTATCTGCAGTTGCAGCGTGTGATGCCTGAAGCGCGACTTGAGATCGGAAAGGGTAAGTTTGCCGGGCCGAACGCAGGATTCGCCTGCGAACTCCACCTGCCAGTCATCGGCAGTGAGCCCGGCCACGTTCGGCGGCACACCATTGTTGCGCACGAACAGCCTCTTGACCGGCGTAACCGCATCGTCCAGAAGATGCGCCGGCGTCTCGATGTTCACCGGCCGGTCGTTCAGCACCGTGAGCCCCGACTTGCCGGCGAGTTCGAACGAGGCGTCAGTTTCGGCAAACGCCGCCGGAATCAGCCCGCCCGGCATGTAGCGTGCGAACGGAATAGCCGCGCCCAGCGCAATCGTCATTGTCGCGAGCCCGCTGCCCTTCAGGAAGCCGCGCCGCGACAGCGCGTCGCAGCTTCGCCCCCACAGCTCCCGGTCGGCCCGCTCCGGGTCCTTTGCATACAACTCGTGTATGCCGATCTTCTTGTTACTGGACGGCCGTTTCATTGCCTGGCTTCCCTGACGAAGGATGAGGCACTCGACTGGAATGCCGCCAGCATCTCGCTCAGGGTCGAGCAAAGCTCGCTTGCACGACGGCCATCATAGCGCAGTGATTTCTCGTTCATGTACGTGCGTTGAGCAAGTTCGAGCTGCATCGCGAACACGTTTCGTGCCGGGTCCCCGTAATGACGCGTGATGAAGCCGCCCGTGAAGCGGCCGTTCACCACCGAGGAGTATGGCGAGTTCGCCGCTACTTCGGCTACCGCGTCCTCGACCTCCTTCGGGCAGCTCTTGCCGTCGTTGGTGCCGATGTTGAGGTCGGGCAACTCGCCTTCGAACAGCGACGGAACCGTGCTGCGGATGGAATGCGCATCCCAGAGCAGCGCATAACCGAACTGTGACCGGAGCTGCTCGAGACTTCCTTCAAGCTCCGCATGATACGGCCGCCAGTAACGCTCGAGGCGGCGTTGTCTTCCTTTCCTGCCGACTTCCCTGCCCTCCTGGTAGATCGGTTCGCCCGCAAAGGTCTTCAGCGGGCAAAGCCCGGTTTTCAGTTGTCCTTCATACAGCGGCTCGTCATCCGGCGGCCGGTTGAGGTCGATCAGGTAACGCGAGTAGGTCGCGGCCACGACCGTTGCGCCGGCCAGGCTCGCGAAGTCATAGAGGCGCCGAACGTACCAGTCCGTATCGGTCAGCCTGAGCGCTGCCTCGGTCATGCGATCCGCGATACGGGGAGGGATCCGCCTTCCGGCATGCGGAATACTGATGAGAAGCGGGGACGTCCCCCGTTTGCGCTGGAATGTGATTGTCATGTCGTAACGGTCATGTGGCCCCACTCGGCAGTATCGCAGCCGCGAAGCTGTAAAAATATCCCTCGTCCACCAGGTGGGCGAGCGTGCTGATGTCGACCGCCAGCGAGCGATCCTGCACGTAGCGGTCGGATACGTCGCGGATTTCGCTGATCACCTGCTCCAGTGTTCCAGAGCTCTTCTTCGGATGGTGAAACTCGATGCCCTGTGCCGCCGCCAGCAGTTCGATGGCAACGATGTTCGCTGCATTGTCGAGCATCGTGTGCAGGCGCAGCGCCGCGGACGTCGCCATGCTCACGTGATCCTCCTGGTTCGCCGACGTCGGGATGCTGTCGACGCTCGCCGGGTGCGCGAGTGCCTTGTTCTCCGACACCAGCGCCGCGGCGGTTACCTGCGGCATCATGAACCCGGAGTTCAGGCCGCTCTCGTCGACCAGGAA
>DATGQI010000195.1:0-18424 GCA_035304285.1 Woeseiaceae bacterium | reverse complement strand
TCGCGCAGCATCCATTCCGTCATCAACTTCGACGTGCCGTAGGGATTGATCGGTTGTGTCGGGGAATCTTCCGACGCGCGGCCGCCCTCGGGGATGCCATACACCGCTGCTGTCGAGGAGAACACAATGTGCTTCACATTGTGGTTCGCCGCGCATTCCAGCAGCGTGCGGCTGCTGGCGGTGTTGTTACGGTAGTACTTCAACGGGTCGGCGACCGACTCCGGTACGATGGTGTGCGCCGCGAAGTGCATGACCGTGTCGATGTCATGGTCGACGAAGAGATTCTCGAGCAGTGCCGCATCGCCGGTATCGCCGACGACGAGTTCGCCGGCTGTCACGGCTTCGCGAAAGCCGGTTGCCAGGTTGTCGAGCGTCAGTACGGATTCGCCCGCAGCGCCGAGTTGCCGCACCACGTGGCTGCCGATGTAGCCGGCGCCGCCGGTGACCAGGATCGTCTTGTTACCCATTTTTTTCCACACCCGTTTGGCTGTCGGTCTGAATCAAGTTGCGGGATTCTACCAATCGTCCTCGGCACTGGTTGTCGACCATGTCGAGGAAAAGACCCTAAGTCACTGTAGAAACACCGGATATGCCGCAAGTTCTTGACAGCCAATGCTGTCACTTTGGCTGCGCCGCGGCTATGATCGCCGCCGGCGCAGCGCAATGTAACCAATTAGCGTCACTCATGTCTTTAGTCTTTGATGTCTTCAATGGTCCGAGGTAACCCGTAGTTGAAATCATTCGCGGCAAAATGCGGGCGTACTTCGCGCCGGTTCTCGCTGGATCTGGCGGCTATCGCAGTGAGTGCGATCGCCCTCGGTGCTTGCGGAGGTGGCGGGGGAGGCGGAGGGGCTCCGGCGGGTGGCGGCAACGGAAGTGGCAACCCGGGCGGCGGCGGGAGTGGAGGCACAGTCATCATCACCGGCCAGGCGCAGTACGAAATGCCACCGCCAGTCCCGAACTGCAATGGCCTGAACTTCGACGATCTGGAACTGAAGCCGATCCGGCAGGCGACGGTACAGCTCCTCGATGCCGGCACCAGTGCCGTGCTGGATGAAACCGCCACCGACGACAACGGCAACTTCGAACTGGGCGTTGCGGCCGACACCAGTGTCTTCATCCGCGTCCGCGCGGAAATGAAACGAACCGGCGGCCCGTCCTGGGATGTGGATGTGCGGGACAACGTCACCAGCGCGGCCAACCCGGTTGCGCTCGAGCAGCGTCCTCTCTATGTCCTCGACGGCAGCAGTTTCGACGCGGGCAGCTCCGACCAGGTTCGGGATCTCGTGGCAACCACCGGGTGGGGCGGCTCAAGTTACACCGCCACCCGCGCGGCGGCGCCGTTCGCGATACTCGACTCTGTCTACAGCGGCATGCGGCTGATACTTGCCGAGAATCCCGTCGTCGATTTCGAGCCTCTCGACGTCTACTGGAGCGTCAACAACACGGCGACGGCCGGCGAGTCGCAGGACATCGACGCGGGCGAACTCGGTACCTCGTTCTACAGGAGCGACAACAAGCTGTTCCTGCTCGGGACGGACGGCGTGGACACCGAGGAGTTTGACCGGCACGTCATCGTGCACGAGTGGGGGCATTATTTCGAGGACACGATGTCCCGTTCCGACAGCATTGGCGGTGCGCATTCGCTCGGGGATCGGCTCGACATGCGGGTAGCGTTTGGCGAGGGTTTCGCGACGGCGTACTCTGGTATGGCTCTCGACAGCGCGCTTTACTGCGACACCCTCGGACCCGCGCAGGCGAGTGGTTTCGGCATCGATATCGAAGGCCAGTCAGCCGGCACGCCGGGCTGGTATAACGAGATCTCGATAATGAAGCTGCTCTACGACCTGTGGGATACCGCAGACGACGGGGTCGATACCGGCAGCATCGGCTTCTCGCCGATTTTCAACGTGATGACGGGCTCACAGGCTGCGACGCCTGCTTTCACCAGCATATTCAGCTTTGCCGAGGCGCTTAAGGCCGAAAACCCGGCGTCGGTGCAATTCATCGATGCGTTGCTGCAGGAACAGAACATCGTCGCGTCGGGCCTGAATTCGTTTGGTGAGGGCGAAACGAACGACGGATTCTCCGGGGCCAGCGACGTCCTGCCGGTTTATACGACAGTCGTCCCGGATGGCAGCACGATCAATATTTGCAGCAACAGCCAGTTCGATGCGCAGGCCGACGGTAACAAGCTTTCCGAACACCGTTTTCTCCGCGTGACGGTCGACATCTCCTCTGCTTACACGTTCTCGATTATCACCACGACCGATATTCCCTGGCCGGATGACCCCGAGGATGATCATGACCAGAGCGACCCGGATCTCTTGATATTCCGTAACGGGGTCCTGCAGAACCAGGTGGTCGGAGGCGATACCCAGGGACTAAGCGGCGAGGCGAACCAGGAAATCTTCACCACTCCCACCGCGATGGAGGCCGGCGACTACGTCATGACGCTGGTGGAGTTTCGTTACCAGGACGAGGATTCGCCGGCGGAGTATCCCGAGCACACCTGTTTCGACGTGACAGTGACGCCGGCGCCATGAACCAAAACGACTCGAGGTGACCAATGAAAGTGCTACACCTTCGTAATGCAGTCCTGCTGGCTGTGCTTGCACTTGCGGCTTGCCAGGACGCGAGTGACCCGGGAACGGGAGGCAACGATTCTTCTTCGTCGACGCCATCGGCGCCGGCTACCGCTGAAGTCGGCAGTAACCAGGCGGTTGAAAACGCTGGCCCGGGGACGGCTGACGAGGGAGCATCATCGTCCGCTGATGTGCCAGCGTCGTCGGGCGGCAAGCCATCGGCGCCGATCAGCATCGATTACACCGTGATCGGCACTCCTGTGGTCGGGCAGCCGGTCAACATCAACCTCGAGGTGTCATCGTCGCTGGGCAACCGCCCGGTCACCCTGAACTATCGCATCAACGACGCACGGAACCTGTCTTTCCCACAGGCGCAGGCCCAACGCGTTGCCCTGTCGGCACCGGCCGGTGCCGGGCGCGCGGCGCAACAGGTGACGGTTGTCCCGCAGCGGGAAGGTCGCCTGTACCTGAACGTCTCCGCGGAAGTCGAAACGGACGAGGGCATGATGATGAAGTCGATGGCCATCCCGATCCAGGTCGGGCGCGCACCGGAGCAACAGGAAACGAACGGCGAACTGCGAGAAGGTGCCGACGGTGAAACCGTCATCTCGATGCCCGCCGAGGAAAGCACGCCCTGACCGTGCAGGTCGCTCGGAGTCGAGCGTCCTTTTCCGGGTGCGTGGAATCGAGCGCTGTAGGAGCCCGTCTCACGGGCGACAACACCTTCGCAGCACCGAACCGCTTGGTCGCCCGCGGGGCGGGCACAGCGTGCTAAACAAGAAGGGCGCCCGAAGGCGCCCCAATGGGTAATAAAACCTCTGTTTACCCGCTGATCATCTGGTTGATCAGTTCTACCGTCTTGTCGCGCTTCTCCGGGTCATTGCTGATCGCCGTTGCGACCTGGTTGTACTGGTCGACGGACCAGCCGTGTTCCTCAACAGTTTCGACCAGTTCTTCCTGCAGCCGGACCTGCGCTTCTTCTGCCGGTACCGGTTCTACAGAGGCGTTGAGTTCGTCAGCGATCTCGGCACGTTTGGTTTCCACGTCGACGTAGATCTCGGCAAATTTCTGCATGTCGGCGTCAGTAACCTGCGTAGCTTCCTGTTGTACGGGAGGGGGCGCGGGTTCCTGGGTCTGTGCCAGCGTTGCGCCACTGATGGCAAAAGCGGACATGCAAAGCGAGGATAACAATAGCTTCATTAATCTCTCCGTTGACGACACCGGAACTGGTATCGCGAATAACCGTGCAAGGGTTATGCCGGACCAGCAAGGTGTCGCTAATCGAATACACCGGGAAGAATCCAGCTCCCCGAGCAGCCGAAGCGATTTTGCATAACGCAACAAGCCGCTCCGGGAAAATATTCCCAACTTGTTCAGTGTTATTAGATTTGCATCACAGACGCCTGACTGAAACAAATTTATCGTCGCGCTCACACTGCTAGACAACCGCTTTGCAGGACACGGATACGCCTGCCGCGAACGGACATGTGAACAAGAGCGGAAGGCGTGGGCGCTCTATGCCTGCGACGGCTGGGCAAGGCTGCCCGACATCGGGAAGTGCCAGGAGGTCTCAAGAGTTGATGGATCGCGAACTCCGACGACAAGTGAAGGATGCAGCAGAACGTCCGGGCCTCGAGAACCAGGAGTTGGTGGCCCTCCTCACGCTTATCGACCAGCATTATGACAGGCTGGAAGCGACCCCTGAGTCGCCTGATCATTCGTTCAAGGCTACAACACCAGTTGAAGTGATCTTCGACAGCGTGACCGACGCGTTACTGTCGGTCGGCTCCAAAGGCATCATTCGCAACTGCAACAAGGTCTGCACGCGCTACTTCGGCCTCCCGCGAGACCTGCTCATCGGCGCGCCGGTGACCAGTATCCTTCCCGCTGCCGGGAAACAGCCGCTGGCAGCTTACCTGCAACCTTTCATGACGAATCTCGACGATACGCACATCGAGTTTTGCGGCGGCGAAGTCGTTGCCGCCAGGGCGGATGGCGCTACGTTCATCGCGGAGATTCATGCAAGCAGCCTTGCGACGCCGGAGGACGAGGTCTTCGTCATCAGCCTGCGGGACATTACCGACCGCAAGGAAGCGGAGAAAGCGCTTCGGGAAAACGAGGAGCGGTATCGTGCACTGGTAGAGAATGCGCCGGAAGCCATCGTCGTGCTCGACGTCGATACCAACCATTTCTGCGACGCGAACGACAATGCCTGCCAGTTGTTCAACCTGTCCCGCGCGCGTCTGCTGAGCGTCGGGCCGCAGGCACTGAGTCCGAAGATGCAGCCTGATGGCCAGCCGTCGTTCGGCATTCGCCGCGGCCTGGTCGACCGGGCGCTGAACGGCGGGCACCCCACCTTCGAGTGGCTGCACAAGGATGCGAACGGCAGGGAGTTTCCCTGCGAGGTGCGGTTCAGCCGACTGCCGTGCGGAGATCGCAAGCTCATCCGCGTGAGCATTACCGACATCACGGAGCGCAAGCGCAACGATGAGCTTGCCTTCGTCCAGAACAAGATTCTCGAGATGATTGCCTCGAGCGCACCTTCCGGACGCACGCTGCGTTCCATCTGCCGCTCGGTCGAGAAAATCGGCGATGGAATGCGAGGCACGATCATGCTGCTGGATTCCGGTCGGAGCATCTTGCGCGTTGCGGAAGCGCCGGGACTGCCCGAGCCGTTCAAGGAAAAGCTGCAGGCTGTCGCGGTCGCGGAGGACGGCATCACCTGCGCCACCGCGGTGCTCGCGGGCCGCGAGAAAATCACAGAGCAGGTAGCGGTCGACCAGGCATGGATGGAGTTTGTGCCGGAGTTCGTCGATTACAGGATAGGCGCTGCCTGGTCTTTTCCGATCTTTGGCGCCGCGGACCATGTCATTGGCACGCTCGACGTATACGTGCAGGATGCGCGGCGGCCGACAACGGATGAACTCGACAAGCTGGGCCGCATGGTCGGGCTGGCGGGAATTGCCATCAAGCGCCAGCGCGACGAGGACCAGTTGCGCAGCAGCGAGGCCCGTTACCGCGGGTTGTTCGAAAACGTCGTGGACGGCGTTTACATCACTTCGCGCGAAGGCGACATCATCGCCGTGAACCCCGCCCTCGCCGAGATGCTCGGTTACGAAAGCACCGAGGAAATGACGAAGGCCGGCCGCACGACCATGCTGTACGTCAACCCGATCGACCGGGAACGCGTGTTCGCGCGGCTGGAGGCGCAAGGGTTCCTGCGGAACTTTGAGTACCGGCTACGGCGCAAGGACGGGCGCGAGATCGTCGTGCTGGAGAACTCCCGCGCGATTTACGACGACAACGGCAAAGTGGTCGCGCACGAAGGCACGATCACCGACATCACCGAGAGAAAAATTGCCGAGACGCGTATCTTCGAAGAGAAAGAGCGCGCCCAGGTCACCCTGCAGTCGATCGGCGATGGTGTGATCACGACCGACGCCGAGGGACGCGTGGACTACATCAACCCGGTGGCCCAGGAACTGGCGGGGCTCGAGATTCGTAACGCGCGCGGCAAACCGATCGACAAGATCATGACGATCATCAACGAGCACACGCGCGCCACGGTCGACAACCCGGTGCTGCGCTGCCTGAAGGAGGGCAGGGTGATCGCGCTCGCTGATCACTCGGTGCTGATCAACCAGCAAGGCATCGAGATCGCGATCCAGGATTCCGCTGCGCCTATCCGCGACCGGATAGGCAACATCATCGGTGCGGTCATGGTGTTCCATGACGTCAGCAAGGAATCGCGGCTGTTCCGGCAGCTGTCCTACCAGGCGTCACACGATGCCCTGACAGGGCTCATAAACCGCCGCGAGTTCGAAAACCGACTCGTCGCAGCGCTGGACAAAGCCTACGGCCATAGCGGTTCGCATGCGCTGCTCTACTTCGATCTCGACCAGTTCAAGGTAGTGAACGACACCTTCGGCCACACCGCGGGCGATGAGTTGTTGCGCCAGGTCTCCGAGCTGGTGCAGGCGAATATCCGGTCTACCGACGTACTTGCGCGGCTCGGCGGTGACGAGTTCGGCATCCTGCTCGAGCGCTGCACCGAGGAACGCGCGATAGAGGTGGCGGAGGCCATCCGCAGCGCCGTCGAAGCGTTCCGGTTTACCTGGCAGGACGCGTATACGAGCGTGCGCTGCTCCATCGGCATCGTGATGGTGAACAAGGACACCCAGAGTGTCGCAAGCATCATGAGTTCCGCCGACGTCGCCTGCTACTCGGCAAAGGACATGGGCCGCAACCAGGTTCACCTGTACCAGGACCGCGATGCCTCGGTGCGGCACGAAGAAATGAAGTGGGTGTCCCGGATTACGAGCGCCGTCGAGGACAACCGCTTCGAACTGTTCTACCAGCCGATCATCGGTATCGGGGAAAAGGGCGCCGGCGCGCGCGGGCACTACGAACTCCTTCTGCGGATGCGCGGCGAAGATGGCCAGATAGTCGGGCCCGACCAGTTCATCCCGGCAGCGGAACGTTACAACCTGATGTCGATGCTCGACCGCTGGGTGATTCGCGAAGCGCTGTCGCAGCTTGCGGACCGCAGCCATGATTCCGAACAGGCGCGTTTTACGCTGGCGATAAACCTGTCGGGCACGTCGCTTAGCGAGGACCGCTTTCTCGAATTCGTCATCGAGGAACTCACGAAGCAACGCCTGCCGCAGGGAGCGATCTGCTTCGAGATCACCGAGACGGCGGCCATCTCGAATCTCTCGCGCGTCATACATTTCATGCAGACACTGCGCAGGCTCGGCTGCAAGTTCTCCCTCGACGACTTCGGCAGCGGACTCTCGTCGTTTACTTACCTGAAGAACCTGCCGGTGGACTACCTGAAGATCGACGGGCAGTTCATTCGCAACGTCGCGGAAGATTCAGTCGACGAGAGCATGGTGCGCGCCATCAACGAAGTGGGACGCGCCATGGGCATCGCCACGATCGCGGAACGCGTAGAGTCGAAGAAGGTTCTCGACAAGCTGGGAGACTTAGGGATCGAGTTTGCCCAGGGATTCTTCATCGCGCGCCCGACCTCGGTACAGACCTTCGAACCCTGGGCGACCGACGCCACCGCCTCGAGGCTTGCCTGAAAAGGGGACAGATTTATTTTTAGAAAAGGGGACAGATTTATTTTCGCGTCCGTTCACGTCCGGATCCCGATCAGGAAAATAAATCTGTCCCCTTTTCTGTCCCCTTTTTCCCCGATCGTGGCTTCTGCGAACAGGTTACACTTGCGGCTTTGAGCTTACTTGCTGTTGACCATGCCGCCACAGGGCACCGCCGGACAATCCGCTGTTACTGAACTTCTTGCCGCAGACGAGCCTGCGCCTTTTTCGATCCTGAACCCGACCTCCGAAAAGCCGCTCTTGCTCGTTTGCGATCACGCGAGCCGCGTATTTCCCCGCGCGGTCGGGGACCTGGGCCTCGATCCCCTCACGCGGCGTTGCCACCTCGCGCTCGATATCGGCGCGGGCCCGCTAACTGAAGAACTGTCCAAAAGCCTTGGTGCGACCGCCGTGCTGGCGGGCTACTCACGACTGGTCGTCGACTGCAACCGGGAGCTGCTGGATCCGGGCGCGTTCCTCGAATTCGGCGACGGCATGGTTATCCCGGGAAACAGGAACCTTCGGCCGGAGCAGAAGGCGGCCCGGGCGGAAGCGATCTACTGGCCGTACCACCGCGCCATCGATGCGGAGATCAAGCGGCTCGCCAGGGAACGCCGCTCACCCGCGGTGATCGCCATCCACAGTTTCACACCCGTGCTGGATGGCGTGTCGCGGCCATGGGAGTTCGGCATCCTGTGGGACGCGGACCCGCGCATCGCGGACATACTGTTGCGAAAACTCGCCGACTCAGGCTTTGTCGTCGGCGATAATGAGCCGTACTCCGGCCGTGCCCCGCAGGACTTCACGGTGGACAACCATGCGGAAGCCGCCGGCCTGCCGCACGCGGGGATCGAGGTACGGCAGGACCTGATTGCAGACGATGCCGGCGTTGCCAGGATCGCAGGCGTCCTGCACGGGATCATCGACGATCTCCCGACGTCGATCTTCGGCCTGCCGGCGGTTGGGCATTCCAGGAAGGCGCAACGACTATGAGACCAGTTGAACCGGAATTCACAATAGGCGTCGAGGAAGAATACCTCCTCGTGGACCGGGATAGCCGGGCGCTCATCATAGACCCGCCGCAATCCCTGATCGGCGAATGCGAAGAGCGTTGCGGAGGGCAGGTAACCTCGGAGCTGTTGCGTTCGCAGGTGGAAGTCGGCACCAAGGTGTGCCGGAGCGTGCAGGAAGTACGGGCGGACCTTGCCCGCCTGCGCAGCGGCATCATCGAGGTGGCGGGACGGCACGGCCTCGCGCCCATCGCCGCCTCGACGCACCCTTTCAGCCGCTGGTCGGAACAAAAGCAGACGCCGAAGGACCGCTACGATTCGCTCACCGCCGAGATGCAGGGTGCCGCGCGGCGCCTCGTCATCTGCGGCATGCATGTCCACGTCGGCATCAGCGACGAGGAACTGCGCATCGACCTGATGAACCAGATGAGCTATTTCCTGCCGCACCTGCTGGCCTTTTCCTGCTCATCGCCGTTCTGGGAAGGGCGCGATACCGGACTCAAAAGTTACCGCCTGACAATCTTCGATGCCTTGCCGCGAACCGGCATCCCGGAGCGCTTCCAGAGTTACGCCGAGTACCAGCGGCATGTCGACGTGCTGGTCAACGCCGGGCTGATCGAGGATTCCACCAAGATCTGGTGGGATTTGCGCCCCAGCGGACGTTTCCCGACCGTCGAAGTGCGGGTGATGGACGTCTGCACGCGGCTCGACGACTGTATCGCGATCGTCGCGTTGCTCATCTCCGTCGTTCGCATGCTCTACCGGCTGCGCCTCGCGAACCAGCGCTGGCGGATGTATACGACCATGCTGATCCGGGAAAACCGCTGGCGAGCGATGCGTTACAGCTTCGACGAAGGACTCATCGATCTTGCCAAAGGCGCGGTGGTGCCGGTGGGGGAACTGCTGGACGAGCTCATTCACCTCACGGCCGAAGACTCGCAGGCGCTTGGCTGCACTGCAGAAGTCGCCTCGCTCAGGGACATCATGAAGCGCGGCACCAGCGCGCACCGGCAGCTTGCGACGTTCAGCGAGGCGAAGGAGGGCGGGGCCAGCCATGAAGAGGCGCTGAAGGCGGTAGTCGACACGCTGGTCACAGACACCGCGAAAGACTTAGACGCCCGCGCGGCCTGAATAGCACGCTGCAGGAGCCCACGCCAACCTGACTCGCCGGCGCATCAGAACGTGGCACTTGCTTTATGGCCGGCGACTGCGGGCGACATTCGTATGACCTTGCGACGCCCCTTGTCGCCCGTGAGACGGGCTCCTACAGCGTGCTATTCCAGGCCCGTAGGCGTCCGGAATGCGGCACAGGTCGCATCATGCGGGGCCGGACGCCGCTAGCATTTCCCGGATGACAATTAAAAGGCGCCTTGGCCCCCTGGGGACCTGAGGGCTCCGCGGGTGCCCTGGCTAAAGGTGTCTTAGAGAAATCTCGATGATCGATCCGCAAGACCTTGTTCTGACCGCAGCCATGGGCGGGAGCGCGCTGCTTTACATGTGGCTCGCGGTCCGCGTCGCCCGCACAAGTTCGCCGACGGAGTCGCGGTCCGTCAGCTATTTCCTCTTCCTGCTCGGGACGCTGATTGCGGGCACCGCGTTCGCCTACGCAACGAGCCATCCCGGCCTGTACAGCGCTGGCTTCGTCCTGAGGTTTTTCAGTGGCGGTTTCCTTCCCGTCGTCCTCTACCTGATCTATCGCGAGTACACGGTCGGCCGTCCGCCGCCGCTGCTGCTCGCCGCGCTGTGCATCGTACCGGTGGCGACGACGCTGCTGGCCATCACGAACCCGTTTCACCAGGTCATCTGGAGTACGGTCAGCAGCGAACCGTCAGGCCGCTTTCTCGCATCCAGCCATGCCTGGTTTACGAAGGTGCATGCGCCATTCGTTTATGCGCTCACCGGTTACTCGGTGCTTGCCCTGGCGGCAAGGCTGCCGACAATCGCGATGGCGCACCGGCGCAACGTGACGCTGTTGCTCGTTTGCGGAGCATTGCCCTCAGCCGTCGGCGTGAGCGTTCGGCTACTCAACATAGGTGCCGTGGATTTTCCCGCCACCTCGCTGACTCTGACGCTGGCCTTTCCCTTCTACTACTGGGTAGCCATCAAGGCGCGGGCATTCCAGTTCAGTCCACTCGCCTACCAGACGCTGTTCGACCGTGTGCGCGACCCGATCATCGTTCTCGACAACGCGCAAAGCATCATCAGCGCCAATCTTCCGGCGCAACTCCTGCTGGAAAAGACCGAGCAGGAACTGATCGGGCGCGACTTGTGGAAAGACCTCCTGGACGCGCGGATCGTCGTCGACGCGAAAAAGGGACTGGATGCTACGCAAACGCTGCGCATGCCCTCGGACCGCTATTACGAAGTCACGAGTACTCCGCTGGCAGGGCCAAGCGGCCAGGAGCAGGGTGCCGTAGTGGTCTGCCGCGACGTGACCGAGCGGATGCAGGCATTGCGGGCGCTGGCGGACAGTGAGCACCTGATACGCTCACTCATCGAGCATTCGTCGAACGGGATGCTGCGTTTCGCACGCGACCCGCGCGACTCCGAACAGAGGTTTCGCTGCGTCTTCGCGAACCGTGCCGCCGAAGGCTACCTTGGCAGTGTCAGCGGCACGCTGGTGGGCATGCCGCTCGAGAAACTGGATCTCCTCGAGCCGGGGAGGCTGGCACGCCAGTTCAGCGCGAGCGCAACAACAGAATCCGGCGTGAGCTACGAGACCGCCGTCGAGACCGCGGACGGCGAAGTGTGGCTGCGCATAGTCGCCGAGCCCGTCGGCAGCGATTTCTCCGTTACCCTGATCGACATCACCCAGCGCAAGCGCAATGAAGCCAAGATACTTGCCGATGCGTTGCGCGACCCGCTCACAGGCGTCCTGAATCGCCGCGGCTTCGAGCAGGAAGCGGTCACGAGCATCGCCGCCTGTTCACAGGGCGCGGTGCTGTACCTCGACCTCAACCAGTTCAAGTCGATCAACGACCGCTTCGGCCACCAGGCCGGCGATGCGCTGCTGAAAGCCTTTGGTCACCGGCTGGAATTCTGCCTGCGGCCCGAAGACATCCTGGCGCGGCTGGGAGGAGACGAGTTCGCCATCGTACTGCCGGGGGTTTCCATCGACGACGCGAAGCACGTTGCGGAACGGCTGGTGGAGACCGCATCCGAGGCCTACATCATCCAGGGACAGGAAATCGAATGCGCGGCGAGCGTGGGCATCGCCCTGATACCGATGCACGGCGACGAACTCTGGCACCTCGTCAGCATCGCCGACCAGGCCATGTACAACGCGAAATCGATCAGCCAGGAAGAAGCCGCGAACGACCGCGCCGCCTACGTCGAGGCAGCAGTCGCTTCCTAGCGGTCAGTAAGTCGAAAGCGTCAACACGTTCGGGTCCGCGGTATCCAGCATGACGGATTCCACGATATCGCCTGATGCAAGGCTCAGCGCCAATGGGCCCGCAAGGATGGTCTTTTCCCCGGTTTTCGTTACGGTAATTTCGTAACTGCCTGGCTCCAGCTGGACGTAGTTGCTGCTGTTGCCGGTTGGCACCCGTGGCAGGTTCGGTGGCCTGTCCGCGATGTCCGTCCCGGGCGGCAGCAGGTAGATATCGACCTGCTCGAAGCCGATGGCTGCCTGGACAACACGCACCTTGCTGAAACTCGTTATCGGACGGCGATCATCGGGGAAAACGGCGACGTCCAGGTCGTCAGGTTCGCCGATGACGAAGTTGGTGCCACGTGTATTGGGCGCCACCGTGTCTTCATCCTCGGCAAGGATGGCGCCGGGGTTGCCGGCTGCAGTGTAGGTGTATTCGGATTCGCCGGCGGGTACCTCCACGTCGCCGCTGACCGTGCCGAAGGCCAGGTCGCTGACGATCGGTGTTGCGAACTCGTCACCGACGTAGACGTCCATGCTGCCGCTGCCGAGTGCTGCATTGAAGAAACGACGCGTGGGCGGGAAGGACGTGTCGCCGACCTCGGCCGAATTGCCGTTCTGGTCGTAACGCCGCACGCTCAGGTTGCTCGTGATCGACGGGTCCGCATCCTGCACCGTGAACAAAGTGCTGGTGCGTTCGTTGTAATCGCGTGGCGTTGACCTGAAAAGGACGGCTGCCGGGTTGCCCGCTTGGGTAATCGTCAGCCGGTATACACCGCTCTCCGTTTCAAAAGGCGGCAAACGTTCTCCGAAGGCGAGGGTCCCGCGAGCGTTGCCGGCGGCCGGCGCCGTGCCCGACTCTGCAAAGTAGACGTCTATATCGCCCAATCCCGGCGACAGGTGCCCGGCCGAGACCTCGACGGTCGTCTCGGTTCCTTCCCACTGTCGTTGTGCTGTTTCCCAAAGCAGGATCGACGGTGATGCGAGCGTGCCGGTGAGTACAAACACGTAATCCATCTCCGGCGAAACGTCGAGGCTTTCGCTCGCGAGCCTGGTCAGGCCGGTCTGACCCGGGGTGCGGGAATCGAAGTGAAAGTTGTAGGAAAGGTCGTCGAACTGCTGTGTGTTGGTAGAACCTTTGTAGGACAGTGTTCCCAGCGCGCGTTCTTCGATCAGGAAAGACACCTCGGCGACGGTCGGCGCAGCGTGTATGCCCCTGATGGCTCCCTTGCCGCTGGCCTCTGGCCGCTGGCTCTCGGCGCAGCCGAACGTCACGCCTGCCACCGCAAGCACTGCGAACAACTGAAGAAACTTCCCCCCGGGAAAAGTGAATCCTGTAATCGAGCGTCTTGCGGTTGTCATGCTTTTCTGTGCTCTCTTCTATGGTCGTGATCCTAGCGTTCGCAGGAGCGCACGCCCTGGCCGCCGAGGTTGCGACCGGCTGAGGCCACTGTGGTTCAATCCACCCTGGTTGAATAATCGGTGATGCTGGCGCCTCAGCCTGCCTTCCTGGCTTCATAGCCGTAGATGGACTTCACCTCGAGGAATTCTTCCAAGCCGTGTGCTCCCCACTCGCGGCCATTACCGGAATGCTTGTAACCACCAAAGGGCGCCAGTGCGTCGAGCGGGGCACCGTTGATATGCACCATGCCGGTCCGCAGCCGGGAGGCTACTTTACGCGCGCGTTCGAGGTCGGACGAGGTAACGTAGCCTGAAAGACCATAAGGCGTATCGTTCGCGATCCGGATGGCGTCTTCCTCGTCGTCGTAGGGGATTATGGAGAGTACGGGGCCGAAGATTTCCTCGCGCGCGATTGTCATGTCGTTACCGACATTCGAGAACACGGTCGGTTTGACGTACCAGCCGCGGTCCAGTCCGGCAGGCCGTCCGACGCCGCCCGCCACAAGCGTAGCTCCCTCGTCTATGCCTTTCTGGATGAGGTCCTGGATCTTTTTCCACTGCGTCTCGGATACCACGGGCCCAAGTCGTGTCGCTTCATCCCTGGGGTCGCCGGGCGTCGTCGCCTCGGCGCGCTTCGCCGCGATGCGGGCGGCTTCCTCCAGCCGGTCTCTCGGAACCAGCATGCGCGTCGGCGCGTTGCACGACTGGCCCGCGTTGTCGAAGCACGCGCTTGCGCCCCGCGCGACCGCCTTCTCGAGGTCGGCATCGTCGAGGATGATGTTCGCCGACTTGCCGCCGAGTTCCTGGGCCACGCGCTTGACGGTCGGAGCGGCGTTCTGCGCGACGGCAATCCCGGCGCGGGTCGAGCCGGTGAATGACACCATCGCGATGTCGGGATGACTGCTCAACGCGCTGCCCACGGTGGCGCCATCGCCATTAACCAGGTTGAACACGCCCGGCGGCACACCTGCCTCGTCCAGGATCTCGGCAAAGATCATCGCGTCGAACGGCGCGAGTTCGCTCGGCTTCAGGACCATGGTGCAGCCGGCGGCGAGCGCAGGGGCGACTTTCACGGCGACCTGGTTCATCGGCCAGTTCCACGGGGTGATCAGTGCGCAGGGGCCAATGGCTTCCTTCAGCACACGGGTCGTGCCGATAGTCTCTTCGAAGTCGAAGGTCCGAAGGACGTCTATCGCCGCCTGGATGTGCTGGGGGCCGCTTGCAGCCTGAGCATGCTTCGCGAGTTTCCAGGGAGCGCCCATCTCTTCCATGATCGCGGTAGCCACGTCGTCGTGACGTTTCGCAAAAACCTCGAGAATTTTCTCGAGGAGTTCGATTCGCTCTTCGCGGGTCGTGGCGCTGAACGCGGGAAACGCTGCCTTCGCCGCCGCAACGGCGCGATCCACGTCTTCGGCCGAACCCATGCTGATGCGCCCGACGGCTTCCTCGGTTGCCGGATTGATGACGTTGACGGTCTTCGGCGCGACCGGGTCGACCCAGCGGCCGTCGATATAAAATTGCAGCATGTCCCGCATAAGATGGTTCCTCGCCCTGACGAACCGTGAATGATAACGCATGGCGAGCGGCGCCGGTGCCGGCTGTGCAGAAGCACGCGCAAGTCCGGAATAGAAGACTGTAGGAGCCCGCTTGCGGGCGACATTCGTCTCGATGCGCTGGTGACGGTCGCCCGTGGGACGGGCTCCTACAGCGCTCGATTCCATACACGGAGGCACGAAACCACCATCTGCACGGCTCGCTGGAAGGCAAAGCTATCGTGCTAGCATTGGCGCGTTTCTCAACAGTGACGGCAGGCAGAAATGACCACCAACCAGCAATTAAGCGAGAGGCGCGACTCTGCAATCCCCAGGGGTGTTAGCAACTTGCACAAGGTATTTGCAGCTCGTTCTAAGAATGCAGAGCTGTGGGATGTGGAAGGCAGGCGCTACATAGACCTCGCCGCGGGCATTGCCGTCCTGAACGTCGGGCACAACCATCCGAAGGTCCTCGCCGCCGTGCACGCGCAGCTCGAGCAGTTCACGCATACCTGCTTCCAGGTGACGCCGTATGAGCCGTACGTGAAGCTCGCCGAGCGGCTGAACACGCTGGCCCCGGGGAAGACGCCCAAGAAGACCCTGTTCGTCACGACAGGCGCGGAGGCGATCGAAAACGCCGTCAAGATCTCGAAGTACCATACCCGGCGCAGCGGCGTTATCTCGTTCTCCGGCGCGTTCCACGGGCGCACGATGATGGGTATGGCGCTAACCGGCAAGGTCGCCCCGTACAAGGCAGGCTTCGGTCCGTTTCCCGGCGACATTTACCACATCCCGTACCCCGTCGCCTATCACGGCACAACTCCGGCGCAATCCCTGCGGGCGCTTGAAGACCTGTTCCGCTCGGACATCGAACCCTCGCGAATCGCAGCACTGACTATCGAACCGGTGCAGGGCGAGGGCGGCTTCTATGCCGCGCCGGTGGAATTCCTGCGCTCGCTCCGCGCCATCTGCGACGAGCACGGCATCATGCTGGTCGCGGACGAGGTCCAGACGGGCTTCGGCAGGACCGGGAAGATCTTTGCCATCGAACACGCCGGTATCGAAGCCGACTTGATCACGGTGGCGAAAAGCTTAGGGGGCGGATTCCCCATCGCCGGGGTGATCGGCAAGGCCGAGGTGATGGACTCGGTTCCGCCGGGTGGTCTCGGCGCAACCTACGGCGGCCCGCCCTTGGGCTGCGCCGCCGGCCTCGCCGTGCTTGACATCATCGCGGAAGAAAAACTGTGCGAGCGCGCGGATGCCATAGGCCAGCGCATCGTCTCCTGGGGTACTGCCTTGCAGGGCAGGAACAGCAGCATCGGCGACGTCAGAACTGTCGGCGCCATGTCTGCAATCGAGTTGGTGAGCGAGGGCGACGCCTCGAAACCGGACCCGGACCTCACCAAAGCGGTTGTGGCCGAAGCGATGAAGCGGGGCGTTATCCTCCTGTCCTGCGGCGCGCGGGGCAACGTCATCCGCTTCCTCCCGCCACTTACCATCAGCGACCAGCTGCTTGACGAAGCGCTCGACATCGTCGGCAACGTCATCCTCGACCTGGCCGGGGAAGTGCGCAAGGCTGGCTGACGCGAACGAACGGTGCGGTGGTCGGCACAGCCGCCTCGTGTGTAATATTTGCACGAGCGTGAACCTGGAGCCTCCGCGGCGGGCGCGCCGCTGCTGGTCCCGGGGGTGGCCTGAATATTGCTTGGCTAATCGCTGTTGTCACACTGGTGTAAACAGAGGAGTGGAGCAATGAATCAGATTACCCGTCGCAACCCCCGCTGGCTTCAGAGCGATGTATTCGGGGACGATCCGCAATTCCTGTGGCCGGTTTCGCGGCTGCACAGGGAGATGAATCGCTTGTTCACCGATGCATTTCGTGGCCTCGACGAAGGTGGCGAGCAGCAGGCCGGATGGATCTTCAATCCCGTCGTCGACGTGGAGCAGCAGGAAGGACAGTACGAAATCACGGTAGAGTTACCCGGCGTCGCGATGAACGACATAAACGTCGAGATGAAAGAGGACATGCTCGTCATTTCCGGTTCGAAGGAGCGCAAGCAAACGACCGGGCAGGGCGAACAGCAGCGCTCCGAAAGAATATACGGCTCGTTCCAGAGAAGCTTCCGATTGCCGGACGACGCCATCGAGGACAAGGTAAACGCCCGTTTCGCCGATGGGGTCCTGACGGTGTCGATACCTCGGGACGAAAGCCAGTCGAGGATGGCCGGAAGACGCATCGAGGTGCAGCATGCATCGGGTGGCGCCGAGTCTCGGGAGCGGATCCAGCAATCGTCGTCCTCAACCAACGGCGGGTCAAAATCCGGCAGGCGCGATGACGAGAAGAGGTCCTCGGCAGGAAACGAATGAGGGGCAATAAAGGTCACGCCACGACTGGGTCCGGAGCGCTCTGGTGCCGCAGGAGCTGGTGAGGTCGGGAATCCCTGGCCTCGATTACCTGCTGGGCGGGGGCTTCCCGGCGCGTCGCATGTACCTGGTGCACGGGCCGACCGGCAGCGGAAAGACGACACTCGGGGCCCAGTTTGCAATTGAAGGTGTCCGTGCCAACGAGACGACGCTGTATGTCACCCTCGCCGAGTCGCATGAAGAAATGCAACAGGTCGCGGAGTCCCATGGATGGGACTTGCGCGGCGTCAAACTGTTTGCGCCGCAGACCGGGGAAAAGGATTTGCCGCGGGACCAGTACACGCTGTTTCACCCCGGCGAGGTCGAGCTGACGGACCTGATCAACAAGATCATAGAAGAGATCAGGGAGACTCAGCCCGCACGGGTGGTGATCGACTCCCTTGCTGACATACGCCTGCTCGCGCGCGATCCGTTGATTTTGCTGCGGCAGATGCGGCTGCTGCGCGCCACGCTTGCGGACGTCCACTGCACGGTCCTCCTGCTGAACAACCTCCTGCGAAGCAACGACCGCTCCGGAAGCCTCGAAACCTTTGCCCACGGCATCATCGAGCTCGAATACAGCGATAACCTGTACGGTGCAACCCGGAGGTGCATCTCCATCATCAAGGTGAGAGGCACGCGCTATGTCAGCGGTCGGCACGACGCGAAGATCACCACCGGGGGCCTCGTGGTCTATCCACGGCTGGTGCCGGAGGCTTCCGCCGTGCCGGGGGAGACGTCGCTTATCTCCAGCGGTTCCGAAGAGCTGGACCGCCTGTGCGGCGGCGGCCTGGAAAGTGGTTCCTCAACGATGCTCATAGGATCCGCAGGCACAGGCAAATCAACGGTCGCCGCGCAGTTCGCGCTCGCGGCGGCCGAACGGGGTGAAGCGACGTCGATGTTCCTGTTCGACGAGACGGACCGGTCGTGCCGCTTGCGCTGGGAAGGCATGAACATGCCGTTGATGCAGTACGTCGAGCAGGGCCTGGTCCGGACGTGCAACGTGGACCCTACCGAA
>DATGQI010000194.1:0-22818 GCA_035304285.1 Woeseiaceae bacterium | reverse complement strand
TCCCGAATCTCAGTGGTCAGCTGCAGCGCATCGTCGAGCGTGCTGTGCGCAAGCAGGATCGCGAGGTCGTCTCCGGTCAGGCGTGTCGCAACCGCATTACCGGGCAAGTGCTGCTCGAGAATCTGGGCGAAGCGGGTAATGACCTTGTCGCCTGCCTGGTGACCGAACGTGTCGTTGACCAGCTGGACGTTGTCCAGGTCGAAGTAAATGATCTGGTGCGCATCGTCATCGTCTGAGAGCGCCTGCATCGATTCACTGAGCTGCGCCTCGAAACCGGCACGGTTGGTGAGGCCGGTCATCGCGTCGAACGACTGCTCGATGACGTATTCGGCCTTGCGCACGATATGGGACATGAAGCGGGTATGTGAGAGACGAAATGGTTCGTCGTTGACACGGCCGAGCTGGGCGAGGATGCCTTCGACGTTCCCCAGGCGATCGGTGACCGGGCAGACCATCGTCTGGTATCCGTGGTCCGCGATGTTGTCGGAGCCTGCGACGGCTGGCACCTCGAAGATGACCGGCGAGGTCTGCCCGTGCATTTTCGGGAACAGTGTGCCGATGAGGTACTTGTCCAGGACTTTCCGGTTTACTGCCTTCCAGCTCGAATGGGTCGCGCTGATACGGATCCTCTTGGAGGGCAGCAACAGGACGCTGTATGCGATGCCCAGGAAGCGCCCGCTCTGCCCAACCAGTTCAGCCAGGCTCGCGTGGCTCCTCGAAGTGCCGTGGATCTTTTCGTCAACCTGGTAGACCAGCTTGAGCTCCTGCTCGGCCTCCCGGAGACGGCCATGCTCTTCGCGCACTTTCCGCTCGAGCCGCAGGCCTTCGCCGAGAATCTGTGCCGCCGGGAGCAGGACGTTTTCCAGTTGATCGGGGAGGAGCGGCGGGGCGTCTCCGGCGCTTGCGCCGAAGACGAGGACCAATGCGCCGCGCGCCTGCCGCTCCTTCCCCTGCAGGAACAGGAGTGCGGCACGGCGCCCGGATGGAAGCGTGCGCCGCAGCAGGTCACCTGAAGAGCGGGCCTCGCGAAAAACTTGCGGCGGAAGCGCAGCCACATCACCGTCGACTTCCAGGTCATCAGAGCCGGTGCTGCTCCACAGGCAGGTGCGCCTCGCATCGTAGAAGCACAGATACTCCGCCTGCGGCACCAGCGCGTGCATCAAGCTGCCCGCAGCGGCAAAGCCGGTACCGGTCGAAAGGACGTTTTGCAGGTTCGCTGTCATCGTCGCCCATTGCCGTGGCTGCCCGCCAGGCGTGGGGATAGCTGCCGGCGAAAACGCTACATTGCCATTTGCGGGATGAAGCGGCTGTGATACGTGTCTCAGGGATTCCGCGGCGACGGCGATTTTCCCTTGTCCTTCAGCCCATTATGAGAGACTCTTCAACCATTCGTCGTCCGAGCCCTCGTTGACGCCTTCGAAGAGCGGAGTGCTCAGGTAGCGTTCGCCGGTATCCGGCAGCATCGCGAGAATGACCGATCCCTGGGGCGCCTTCTCTGCGACCGCCAAGGCCGCAGCCAGGGTGGCGCCCGAAGAGATGCCGCAGAAAATGCCCTCCTCCGCCGCCAGCCGCCGCGCGATTTCAATAGCGCGGTCGTCGGTCACCGGGATGAGGTCGTCGTAGATCTCGCGGTTCAGGACCTCGGGGATGAAGTCGGGGGTCCATCCCTGGATCTTGTGCGGGCTCCATTCTTTCCCGGCGAGCAGGGACGCACCCGCGGGCTCTGTCGCGACGATCCTGACGTCCGGACGACCGGCCTTTATGACTTCGCCTGCACCGGTCATGGTGCCGCCGGTGCCGTAGCCGGTGACCCAGTAATCCAGCCTGCGGCCGGCAAAGTCCTGCAGGATCTCAGGGCCGGTGGTGTGCCGGTGGTACTCCGGGTTTGCGGGATTCTCGAACTGCCGCGCAAGAAACCAGCCGTGCTCCTTCGCAAGTTCCTCGGCGCGCCGCACCATTCCGGTGCCGCGCTCTGCAGCCGGAGTCAGGATGACCTTCGCGCCCAGGCCGCGCATGATCTTGCGCCGCTCAATTGAAAAAGACTCCGCCATCGTTGCAACAAAGGGATGGCCTTTCGCTGCGCACACCATTGCGAGAGCCACTCCCGTGTTGCCGGAGGTTGCCTCCACGACCGTTTGGCCGGGCGACAGCAGCCCTTTCTTTTCGGCATCGTTGATGATGCCAATGGCGAGCCTGTCCTTGACCGACGCCATAGGGTTGAAGGATTCCACCTTGACGTACATGTCGATCCCCGCCGGCGCGAGGCGGTTCAAACGGATCACCGGTGTGCGGCCAATCGTGCCCAGGATGCTGTCGTAAATCATCGGTTTTTACCTCGTCTCGTTGTTTTTCAGCCACGACGGGTGGGGGCCGCTGTTGCAGCAGCGGGCCGGTTTCGTGCCTTCATGACTTCGGCGGACTCAAAACTTAAAAAATAATACCTCAGAAAACGCACCGACGATGCTTGCGTCATATAACGGTCACAGGCGGGCTCATAACACAAAGTTATAACGCAAGGTGCCAAAGACAGTGAAACGAACGCCATGAGCGCGGGTCTATTCTGTGTCGGGAACCTGGGCGGCACGAGTGGATGAAATTACAACAACTGAAGTATTTTCTTGCGATCGTCGATAACGGGCTGAACGTCACCGCGGCGGCGGATCGTCTTTATACATCGCAACCTGGTGTGAGCAAGCAGCTCAAGTTACTGGAAGAAGAGCTCGGCTTGAAGCTTTTTATACGCAAAGGGAAAAGCCTGGATGGGCTGACTGCCGCCGGTCATCAGCTGGTCGACCGGGCCAGGCTCATCATGCAGGAAGTAGAGAATATAAGACGAGTGGCGTCGAGCTTTTCGGCGGAACAGGATTCGCGATTCCGGATGATGGCGAACCAGCGCCAGGCCTGACGAGCCAAGCTTGTTGGCCTTAAGAGAAAGCTGCAGGAGCCCGTCCTGCAGGCGACAAAGCCTCGGCAGTACCACGACGACGATGTCGACGGCTAGTAAATGCGAAAACCGCCGTGACGTTTTCGGCTGCGGTAATCGATCCACCACAGGCCGAAGAGAAACCCGGCGACCAGGCACACGCCCGTCGCGCCTGCCACCCAGGAGGCCGGCAGGCTGAACCTGAATTGCTGTGCCCGGGAGACGAAGCTGTCGTTCTGCTCCTGAAGCTCGGCAATCCGGCGGCTGCCTTCCTCCAGTTCAGCCTGCTGCTCCGCAAGCTGTCCTTCCAGGCTGGCAATGGTTTCCGCGGGGCCGGCGAACTGCGCCTTCGTCCGCGCCAGTTCCTGCTGCAGCCGTTCGTTTTCCGCCTGCGTCTCATTCACGATCAGCGCCGCCGGCTTGTCCGTCACCAGGTAAGCCACCTTGACGTAACCCACGGTACCGTCAGGCAGCCTGACCTGTGCGTAATTCCTGGTTTGCGACAGGATCTCGAGTTCCTGGCCACTCTGCAAAGTGCGAAACGAACGGTCGCTGGTGTCCTCGGCGCGATGCAAGCCGAGCCGCAACTGGTCGGTGACGTACGCCGTCTCCGCGATCGCCGTTGATGGCAGCACGAGGAAAAGCGCAATCAGTAGTGGCACGGTAATAAGACGCATCGTTCGATCTTACTACAGGCCCTGTCCGGAACTTATGTGATGCAGGTCTCCGAACGGGGATTGAGGGCGGACCTTATCTCTCAAAAACCCAACGCAGCAACGCCTCCTGTACTTCCTGGCCGGTGCCGCGGTGAACGTTCTTGTCGTTGTGCAGGGATACCACGATGTATCTCTCGCCGGAACGGGCCTGCAGGAAACCTGCAATCGCGGTGACATCGTCGAGTGATCCGGTCTTTATGTGCGCCATGCCGGCGAGCACATCATCCTCCCGGAACCGCCGGGACATCGTGCCGTCCAGGCCCGAGAGCGACATGGAGGATATGAATTCAGGCATGAACCGGCTCCGGTAAGCGTACTGGAGGAGATCCTTGAGGTGCAGCGCCGACATCCTCGTTTCTCTCGAAAGACCTGCGCCGTTGTCAAATCTCAAGCTCCCGGTATCGAAACCTTTCTCTTCCAGCCACTGCCGCACGACGAGCAACCCGTTCTCCTCGGTGCCCGGAGCGCCGAATGCCTCGGCAGCCAGCGTATAAAGCAACTGGTGAGCCATCACGTTGTTACTGTACTTGTTGACCATCGTGATGATTTCGGCGAGCGACGGGGAATCAAAAGACAGGATCGGTTCCAGTTCCTCGGGCGCGGTCACGTTCTTCCAGCCGCCGGATATTTCGCCGCCCATCTCGTTCCACACGGACTTGATCAGCCCGTAGGCGAAATCGTTGTGGCCGAGCGCGGTGCGCGTCATGGCATACGACGAGCAGCCTCGCGGAAATGTTCCGCTGAAAATCATCTGGTCGACGCTTTCGTTGGGCGTGATGGTTATGCCGCGCTGATACCCGCCGCAGCGCCCGTCCCCGATCGAAAGCTGGTTGACGACCTGCAAGTTCTCGAGTTCCGGGTGCAACCGGACATTAACCTTCCCGCCGCCTGCATCCGGCGTGAACTGGTACCGGACCACCTTGAAGTTCATCAGGAGGGCGTTTGGGGCGACGTTGTATGCTCGAAGTGGCGAGTTGTCGAACGCGGCCGGGTCGTACTCACCGATGTCGAAGTAACTGTCGTCGAGCAGCAGGTTCCCGTTTATCCGGCTAACCCCCGTATCCCTCACCGCGTGGAGCATCGTCCAGAGGCGTTCCGTGGTCAGGAACGGGTCGCCGTACCCCTTCAGCAGCAGGTCGCCCTCGAGAACGTCGTCTTTCAATTCGCCCGCATAGAAGATGTCAGTCTTCCACGTATAGGATGGGCCGAGTTTCTCCAGTGCCACCAGGGTGGTCAGGAGCTTTGAAACCGAAGCGGGATTACGAGGCTTGTCCTCGTTCCACGAAAGAACCGTCTCGCCCGTGCGCAGGTTCTCGACGTAAAGGCTCAGGTTGGCGTCAGCGAGCTTCCGATGGTTCAGGACGTTCCGCACCCCTGCCGGGAGGCTGTCGTCGGCCATTGCGGCAACGGGAAACAGCAGCGTCCATGGCATGAGCGCCAGCGTGAATAGCTTCCATGCAGAAGACTTCCATGACAGTAATTTCAATGATCGAGGCACACCTCACTCCTGATCAATTATGCGTTATAGGTCTGTTCGTTACTCGAGCGCCCGGTGATTGTGCGACGCGGCCCAGGCTTGCAATTTGCCGTCCGGGCAAATGGCGACAGGATATCCGACCTTGCTCAATAACGGTATATCGAATGCGGAATCAGCATAGGCATAAACCTCACCCGCTGCAACGCGGTACGTCTCGCAAACGGATGTGAGCAAATCGGCTTTTTCATCGTGAAAAGGGTGCCTCGACGGAGGCGATGCCGTGAAGCACCCTCGTTCGACCACGCATTCAGTGCCGAGGCAGCCGTTGGCTCCTAACCTGGCCGACAGGCATTCGACGATGGGTTGTAGCGTCCCCGATAGCAGTACCACCGCATCCCCCCTTTGCTTGTGCATTTCGAGCTCCGCGAGAGCTGGCCCGATCCAGAGATCATCGGGCACGGACGCGACAAACTCCCTCGCCTCTTGTGCGACCAGCGACACAGGCAGGCGGTTCAGGTAGGCCTTGTTCTTCTTGAATACGTGGCGGCCGAAGCGCGGAAACCAGCGCAGGATGAACCAGAGCATCGACAGCATCTGGACAGGGCCCAAGTGACCGCGGCGAAACAACCATGTCATGAACCTCTTTTCCGTGCTCCTTCCGGAAACAAGGGTCCCGTCGACATCGAAAACGGCTAGCGGCATTAATGCGGACTGTTCATGAGTGCGCTCGCGTGCCTGCTTGGTGCCCGATCATCACGGCGAATCATGCACAATCCGGACTGATCATTCGGGCTTCACTCTCTTCGGAGCGAAGCTGTCCATCTCCTGGTAGGCGAACTCCCAGACGACCGGAAACCCACGCAGCAAGCACGTTAGCACCGATGCATAAACGAGGACTTCGCCGATGCCCCGGAGGAGCGCCATCCAGTCGGTGAAAATATCCGGCCACAGTACCGGCAGCGGCTGGATCAGCAACAGCCAGCAGAACGTGGTTGCCTTGAGTGCAGCGTAGAACGCCCGCATGAACTTGCCGGCGACAAGCCACTTGCCCATCGGCGTCTCCAGCATGGAAAACGGCGCGTTTTTTTCGGCCGACACCTGGCTCGCGCGAATCGTATCCACGATCGTGCCGCGAATGATAAAAACCAGCGGTACCCAGATGGCCACGATATCGAGGTCCGTCAGGACGATCCACATCGTGAGTTCCGTCATGCGGTCGCTGGCAATATCGAACATGGCGCCAAAGACGCTCGTTTCGTTTCGCTTGCGGGCGACATATCCGTCGATCCCATCGCTGACGAAGACCAGGATCAACAAGGCTACGTTGACGAAGTGCCAGTACGAATAGGGTTGATAGGCGATCCACACTACCACGATGAGCAAAAGGAGCCGCGCCAGTGTTATCAGGTTCGCCATCGCTGCGATTATATAGCGAAGGGCTCGCCAGGTAGGCCAAACACAACCGAGCCCACGGAAGGGGCTGGCGGGCGCCTCCATCGCCTGCAACGGCGAAGCGAACTCTGCCGTGACCGGAGCACTAGTGAGGCTTCTTGATGCCGAAGGCCCGGATCCGGTCATTTAGCGTAGTAGGTCGTATGCCGAGAAGCTCGGCTGCGCCCGTCTTACCCGATACCCGCCAGTTGGCCTGCTTGAGCGCATTGATCAGGTTTCTCTTCTGCAGGGCCTTCAACTCTTTTTCCGTCAGCACAGAATCGACGGATTTGCCCCCGTCGCCCGGAACTTCCGTACGAATCGCCGCCTCCGGGAGCGACAGGTCCAGCCGCAGCACATTCCCCTGAGAAAGTATCACCGCCCGCTCTATGACGTTTTTCAGCTCCCTTACATTACCGGGCCAATCGTATTCCTGGATCGCATGTACCTGGCTCCTGTTCAGCTTCATTGGCTTCCTTCCGAAGTCCTTGCACGTAACGTCGAGAAAATGCTGCGCGAGCTGGACGACGTCCTCGCGCCTCTGTCGCAACGGTGGCACCTGGATCGGGAAGACGCTAAGCCGGTAGAAGAGGTCCTCGCGGAATTTGCCTTCCACGACCTGCTTCTCCAGGTCGCGATTGGTCGCGGCAATGACCCGCACGTCGACCGACCTCGTGACGTCGTCCCCCACCCTTTCGAATTCGCTCTCCTGCAGGACGCGCAACAGCTTTCCCTGCAGGTCCTGCGGTATCTCACCCACCTCATCCAGAAAGATTGTGCCGCCCTCCGCGAGCTGGAACCTCCCTACCCGGTCCCGGTGCGCGCCGGTAAAGGCCCCTTTTACGTGACCAAAGAATTCGCTCTCGAACAGCTCTTTCGGTATCGAGGCGCAGTTCACCTTCACAAGCGGTCCCTCCGCCCTCGGACTTCTTGCATGGATTGCCCTCGCAACAAGCTCCTTGCCGACGCCGGATTCGCCGAGGATGAGCACATTCGCCGGTGTCTGAGCCACTGCTTCGACCTGCGCCAGCATATGCTTCAGCGCGGGGCTCTTGCCGACGATACGGCCGAAGTTCATGGCGACGCTCACCTCTTCACGGAGGTAATCACGCTCCCGTTCCAGTTCTTCACGCAAGCGTGCATTTTCCGCCAGCGCGCTGCGGAGCGCGCGCTCGGCCCGGTTGCGCTCGGTTACGTCCTTGGAAGCTACGATCATGCGGTAGACCCTCCCGCTGGAGTCGCGCTCTGAGATCGCTGATTGCACGAGATCGATGATCTTTCCCGCGCGGGTCACCACCTGCCGCTCTTCGTTCGTAAACTCGCCGGCGCTGATGATCTGCTTCAGCCGGCCGCCGGCAAACCGCTTTTTCTGGGCAGGACTGAAGAAATCCGCGATTGAACGACCGACGACCTCTTCCCGCGCATAGCCCATCTTCTGCAGCCAGTGATCGGTGACGGTCAGGATTCGGCCTTCAGCATCTACCGTGTGCAGCATCGCGGGAGTGGCACGGTACAGCTGGCGGTACTTCCAGTCTGCCCGGGCCTGATCCGCGAGTTCGGTGTACATCGCGACCGTCCGCACGAAGGCATCCTTGAGATCGTGCTCCACCACCGAATCCGTAAGGCAGTTCACTACCTCGCCCGCGCTCGATACGAACGCGATAGGCTTTTTCTCGAGCCGACCGGTCCGCCTGAGCGTCGGCACGAACTCCTTCTCAATGCGTTCTGCGCTTTCCCCGGTCACAAACTCCGCCGGGCGCCGCCCAATCATTTCCTCGCGCCTGAACCCGAGACGATTGCAGAAGGCGTCGTTGACATCGAGGTAATGTCCATCGCGGCCGATGGAAGAAGCCATCACCGGCGCCTTGCGAAAAAGCCATTCGTAATCATTTATCATGGCGGTGAGTGTACACGAAATTCCGTAATAAAAGTCACGGTTTTTCGTTAACAACGGAATGTCGTCAGGCGCCGGGTCCCGCTATCTTACTGATTACACGTCGTTTCCGATATTGGCACGAGTCCTGCAATAGCACAATCACATGGCCGCGGTTTAGCGTGCCGGCAACAACACGACCCGACCTGGCGGCCATAGAAGGCCGCTTCAGATTCGAAAGGACTCTTACAATGAAACTTGAACTGGGTACCGCGCTGGCGGCGATCCTTATGATTGCAGGGCTGACAGGGACACCGGCGATGGCTGCCGAGTCGGCAGACAAGGCCGAGGGCATCGAGACAGCAGCCGCAGAGGCCAGGGCATCGAACCGCGCACGGGCGGAACAGGCACAGGCCGAAGCTGCGGAAAATGCCGCGGAAGCCGTGTTATCGGAAACGAAGCTGGACCTTGATATCCGGCTGATCGAACCTACATCAGTGGCCGGTGAGATTTGAAAACTTGACCGAACACTTAAGGAATCAGGCGCTCTACCGAGGTCGGGACCACTCTCCCCCGAAAGGTTGCGGCCTCGGCGCCTGGTAAAGGCCGGTTTGGATACCGGCGCGAACGGACCTGGATGGTCCGGGCGGCAGACTCCCCCTCTTGCCGTTGAAAACTGGGGAGCCGGGGCCCGCTCCGTGTCGGAACGGTCCGCTAGAGGCATCGAACTTAGCTGCTCCGGCTCCTTTCTTTTTCCCCTTGGCTGGCGGCCGCATCTTGCAGTAGATCGACTCTTCACTCCCGATTGCGGCGGTGTTCCTCGGCACGTGCGCTGCGTCCCCTGGCCACCTGGTTGCTGATCGTCCTCCGCGCTTTCTTCAGCCAGTGCCGCGCCCATGCAAACTCCAGCCCCAGGATGGCCAACCCACCCGGTATCAGAACTACGGCAGGTCCCGGAGTTACGATCATAATGATACCGAGCAAAAGCACGGTAAAACCGACGATCGCGATCGTGATTCGCCTGGCGACCTTGTAGGTGACTCCGACCAGTCCGTTCACTGTTGATCGCTCCATGTTCTCAGTCATGCTTTTCAAATCCATCGGCAGGCACGCCGGATCCGGCGCTATTTAACCGCATTGCAACTGTTCAATCCTCCTGTTTTTGGGTGACTCGACGCAGCCTGCTGCACCCGATCATTTACGACGCGGTACACTAGCGCAGATGAAATTTTACCGTCCCTTCCTTGCTTTGCCTGCTCTCTGCCTTGCCGCCGCCGCGGCGGACGAGACGGGACCGCATACCCTGAGCATCGCCTCGGAGACCCCCGAGGTAATCGTCAAGCCGCAAGCTCCGGGCCGCCGCTCCCTGTCGCTTCCATCCCTCGACTACCAGTTCAGTATCGAGGCGCGTTGCCCGGATGAGTGGACGCCGGAGTCGCTTTCGCTCAACGTCGCCGACAGCAGGATCTCGAGAACCGGCGGGGACCTGAAACAGGGGACTTATCAGCAACTTGGAATCACTGTGCCTGCCCGCCAGCTGGCGCCTCTTACGCTGCGGGACTTCTGTGTGATCGACGCAGCTGACGAAGGTTCCGCGACCGCTCCGGAAAAGACGGCTTCGCCGCGGCACACGCCGAAGCACAGCCGCCTGAAGATCGATGCCGCCCTCGCCCACGCGTCCCTGCGCTGCTCGAAAGATGATGAGCACAGGACCGTGTACGTTTCACAAGCCCTGGATGTCACGCTCGTCTGCGAGCCGGCTGAAACGGAAGGCGGCATCTTGGCACGCTGACCACCGGGAGGCTTGCAGGATCCCTGCGCCTATGGCGGGCTAGAGTTCTGTCGATTCTCCAACCGCTCCCAGGTGCTCTCTCAGGAATTGCGTCGCGAGCTCCCACGCCCGGTCGGCCGCTGCAGCGTCATAGCTCGTACCGCTGGGGTTTGCAAAGGCATGACCGACGTTCGGGAAAACCTCTATCTCGAAATCCTTCTCCAGGTTTTCGAGCGCTTGTTCGAAGCTCCGGACGCTCTCCACCGGAATCCCGCGATCATCTTCGGCGAAAAGTCCCAGTATCGGCACATTGAGCGGCGCAAGTCTTTCCTCGTCGGCAGGGACCTGCCCATAGTAGATGACGGTCGCGTCCAGCTCGTCCGGAAACATGAGTGCCGTATTCAGCGCCCACGCCCCACCGAAGCACCATCCGAGCGAGCCGATCCGTGGCGCACCGCCGGTGTCCCGTATGAACTCGTAGGCCTGGCGCAGGTTTGCTTCCGCGAGTTCCGGCTTCTGTAGCGCCGCAAGCATCAGTTCGCGCGCATCCGGAGGGTTTTCCGCGGTCTTGCCGCCGAACAGGTCGACCGCCAACACAATGTAGCCCTCGGCTGCAAGCCGGTCCGCCATCGCCCGAACGCCGTCGTTCAGGCCCCACCATTCATGCACGACGATCAGGCCGGGAAGCGGGTTGACCATGTCCGAGGGGAATACGAAATGCCCATAGACCAGTTCTTCGTCCACTTCGGCGTATGCCAGCGTTTCCGCAACTACTTCCCGTTCCGGCGGAATCACGGCTCCGGCACTCGGCGTTCCGGAGTCATTCTCATGCTCACGCAACATCCTGTCGGCGTTCTGTCGCGCTTCCCCGTCCTTTACTGCCTCGTCGCGAGATCCCGGGTCACACGCAGCGAGCGCACCCAGCAGGCCGAGCATGCCGATCATCATGGTCGTGCGTATGCCGGTTTCCCTGCACATCGTATATCCTCGTCGACCCGCCAAAAGCGTCGAGTGTAAAGCAAAACGACCGAAATCCGCATACGCGGCCCTTGCGGGCTCGCGTGATCGCGGCGGACATCATCGGAAACACTGTATGAGTTATGACGTACCGCTAAAGCCTGCGTCGCTAACAAAGCGACTGCGAAATTTTATCCGTGAGGCGATCAGCGACAACGAGACCGATTTCACAGTCGGCCCGATCGGGCGTGCGCTCGGCCTGCTCGCGATCCCGATGATGCTGGAGATGTCGATGGAAGCGGTGTTCGCCCTGGCGGACATTATCTTCGTATCGCGGCTCGGTACGGACGCTGTCGCGGCCGTTGGCCTGACGGAGGCGCTCGTTACAGTGCTTTATGCCATCGCTATCGGCCTCGGCATGGGCGTTACCGCGATGATCTCGCGCCGCATCGGCGCTAAAGACTATGACGGTGCGGCCCGAGTCGCGGGACAGGCGATCTGGATCGGCGCGATTGTCGCCGCGCTTATCGCTTTCGTCGGAATCAACTTCGCCGCCGACCTGCTGAAAATGATGGGGGCGAGCCCGGGTGTGATCGATACCGGGCAAGGCTATACGACGGTGATTCTCGGCGGCTCCGCCAGCATCATTTACCTGTTCCTGCTCAACGCCGCCTTTCGCGGTGCCGGGGACGCACCGGTCGCGCTGCGTTCGCTGGCGCTTGCGAACCTGTTAAACATCGTCCTCGATCCCTGCCTGATTTTCGGGCTTGGGCCGTTCCCGGAACTCGGCGTTACCGGCGCGGCTATCGCGACAACCATCGGACGCGGCATCGGCGTTCTGTACCTCCTTTATTACCTCTTTGCGGCCAAAGGCCGATTGCTTTTCCGCCTATCACATGCCGCGCTCGACTGGACGCTGATCCGGCGGCTGGTCCGCATCTCCAGCGGCGGCGTCGGGCAGTTCCTGATCGCGACCGCCAGCTGGATCGTGATCATGCGGATCGTTGCCCTCTACGGCAGCGCCCCGGTTGCCGCTTACACGATCGCCTTACGGCTGATGGAGTTCGCGCTTCTGCCGGCGTGGGGCCTCGGCAATGCAGCGGCGACGCTGGTGGGGCAGAACCTGGGGGCGCGCAAGCCGGAACGCGCTGCCGAGTCCGTATGGCAAGCGTCTCGCTATAACGCGACTTTCTTGCTGGTGGTCGGCATTCTGTTGATCGCATTTGCACCGCTGATCGTCAGCCTTTTCTCCACGGACCCTGAAATCATCAGGTACGGCAGCGATTGCCTTCGCATCATGGGACTCGGCTATCCGATGTACGCAGTCGGCATGATAATTATCCAGGCGCTGAACGGCGCCGGCGACACGTTGACCCCGTCCGTGCTGAACTTCATCTGTTTCTGGCTGGTCCAGATTCCGCTGGCATACGTCCTCGCGACGATCGTGGAACTGGGCCCGCACGGCGTTTTCTGGTCCATCGTCATTTCGGAGTCGATGCTTACCGTCATTGGAGTGATGGTATTCCGCAAGGGGCGGTGGAAGCTGCAACAGGTTTAAGCGCCGGACGCCAAGCGTATTCATCATTGGTCCGGGCTAGTACTATGCGGCTGGCTCCGGAACAAGGAATGAAAACCCATGCAAGACTTGACATTGATCGCGAACATGGCGGAAATCATCGGCGTCATCATCGTGATCGGCGGCTTGCTGTTCGCGATGCTGCAAACAAGGCAGTTCAGGCAGCAGCGACGCGAGATGGCGGCGATCGAGCTGCTCCGCTTCTTCGGCAGTCCCAGGTTTGCCGAGGCATACCGCACCATTCTCCAGATGCCGGAAGGGATGACCGCTGCCGACATCCGCGGCGGTGCACCCGAGCTGGAAAAATCCGCCATGCTGATCGGCACTACGATGGAAAACATCGGGGTAATGACCTATCAGAGAATCGTGCCATTCATGGTCGTCAACAACCTGGTCGGCTCGAGCACCGTGATCCTCTGGCGCAAACTGGAAAAATGGGTGGACGGCCTGCGGCAGGAAATGGGAGAGCCATACGCCTTCGAGTGGTTCCAGTGGCTGGCCGACCGGCTTGCCGACGATCATGGCGATGATCCACGACCGGCATACGAGGCACACAAGGACTGGAAGCCGGCGCGACTGACGCCCGAGCTTTAGATGGCGTCGCAGGCAGTTCCGGACGCGGACGAGAACGTGCCGCTGCTCGAGATTCACAATGCCACGATCTACCGCGGCCGTACCCGGGTGTTCGACCGCTTCAGCCTCGAGATTGGCCGGCACGAGCAGGTAGCCGTCCTCGGACCGAACGGCTCCGGCAAGACGACCTTGCTCAAGCTTATCAATCGAGAGCTTTACCCCGTTTCCTCGGCGGAATCATGGGTACGAATCCTCGGCCGCAACACCTGGAACGTATGGGAACTGCGGTCGCGCATTGGCATCGTTTCCCAGGACCTGCAGGCGCGCTACCACGGTACGGCCACAGGGCTCGAGGTCGTACTCTCAGGCTTCATCTCGAGCATCGGGCTCAAGGGCCTGCCAGCCGGGCCAGTTAGCGGCGAGCAGGAAACTGCCGGGATCCGGATCATGAACGACTTGGGCGTTGCCCATCTTGCAGGGACCCCGCTGCGGCAGATGTCGACCGGGGAGCAAAGACGTTGCCTGCTCGGTCGTGCACTCGTCCACCAACCCGATACGCTGATCCTGGATGAGCCCACTGCGGGACTGGATATGGCGGCGAGCTTCGATTACCTCGAGCGAATCAGGCAATACGTCGCCGAGGGGCGCTCAATCGTGCTCGTCACGCATCTGCTGAACGAGATTCCGCCGGAGGTCGAGCGGGTCATCCTGATTCGCGGCGGCGTCATCATCGCCGATGGTCCGAAGGACCAGGTGCTGACAGTCGAAAACCTGCAGGAGGCGTACGACACTCGCCTGCGGATTTCGAAAGTGGACGACTACTGGCTGGCATACCCGGCAGCACCTCGGCAACCGTGACGGTGGCATTTAAAAACGTGACGGACTAGGATGCGCAACATGTTGAATAGACATAACCTGATGCGATGATCCACCGTTTCTGCATCAGCCTTGCCGCTTGCGCAGGTGCGCTCGCGACATCCCCAACGCTAGCCAGTGAAGCGCACGCGGCTGCGCCGGGAACGCTGGAAGTGGCCACTGGCCTTTCCAACTTCGGAATATCGGCGGCTATCATCGCAATTGCCTGCGTTCTCCTGCTCGTGCTGCTGTTCCGCGGCTCGGCGTCCAGAATAACCCGGATAATCAGCGAAAAGCGGGGAAAACGCAGGCTCAGGCGGACGTTGCGTCGCCGCAGCCGCGACATCCTGGAAGATGTGATCCTTCCCGGCGCTTACGGCGGCCTGACCCGCATTGACTACGCGATACTCACATCCGGGGGCATACTGTGCATTCGCGCGAAGCACTGCAACGGCACTGTCTTCGGCAGCGACGACGACCCGCAATGGAAGAACGTCGACGGCATCTTCCAGCAGAAATTCCTCAATCCCGCGATCCAGAACGCTGGCCGTACGCGCGCCCTGCAGAACATCGTTCCCGACGTTCCGGTGGCCAACCTGGTCGTCTTCACCGGTTCGGTGCAGCTCGCCGCCCCGAAGGTAAGAAACTGCATCCACGTACGCGACCTCGACAGCTACATCGCAAAATTTGTTTTCGGACCTTGCAAGATCAAGGACTGGGATGCGGTATGGCTGACCGTCCGCTCCGCTCTCCTGACCGACGAAGGCTCACGCAAGGACTTCCGCGCGCAGCTCAGCTTTTCCTGACCGGCTGCGGATGGTGTTCACTGGCGAACTGCGGTAGCCCGCATACCTTATAATGAGCTTGATCTCAGCTCGGTAGAACAAGAATGGAAGACGCCTGGATCAGCTCTCCCGGGGGAGTGCTCGCCGTACTTTGCGCCGTTGCTGCGTTCTGGTTTCTCATCGACCAGGTGACACAGTGGAAGCTGTTCCAGTACGTGCCGCCGCTGCTGTTCATCTACGCAACACCGGTCTTCCTGAACAACTTCGATGTCATTCCCAGCAGCGGCACCCCGGTGTATGCGGGCTTGAGCGATTATGTGCTTCCGGCATTCATTGTCCTGATGCTGATCAAAGTCGACGTACCCGCCGCCGTCCGCATCATGGGGAAGGGCGTACTGGTGATGCTGATGGGCACTGCAGGAGTGGTGGTCGGCGCCGTCGTATCCTACTTCATCGTGCACCGATGGCTTGCACCGGATGCGTGGAAGGGTTTCGGCGCGCTCGCCGGGAGCTGGATCGGTGGAACCGGCAACATGGCCGCCGTCAGCGAGATGCTGCAGACGCCGCCTGACCAGTTCGGACTTGCAGTCATCGCCGACAATGTCGTGTACCTGGTGTGGCTACCGATCCTCCTGGCTTCGAAAAACGTTGCCGAGCAATTCAACAGGTGGACGGGCGTCTCCGACGATCGCCTCAGGATGATGGATTCCGCTGCCGCCGTGAACCTCGAGGACGAGCGGGTACCGGAGATGCGGGACTACCTTTACCTCGCGGCCGTCGCCATCGGGGTGACATGGCTCTCGACGCGGCTGGCGGCCGCGATTTTCCCGGCGATGCAGGCCAGGTTCCCCGGGCTACAGGTCATCCTGAGCGAATCGACCTGGCGTATTCTGCTGCTGACCACGATTTCGCTGGTGCTGTCGACTACCCGCATTTCACGGTTGCCGAACGCAACGGCGCTCGGCACCGCGATGATCTACGTGTTCGTGGCCGGCATGGGCGCAAGAGCCTCTGTCGAAGGGCTGGCGCAGGCTCCCGCCTTTCTCCTTGGCGCGTTTATCTGGATATTCATTCACGGCGCCTTCTGCTTGCTCGGCGCAAAGATCTTCAAGGTCGACGTACACAGCGCCGCGATCGCGTCGGCCGCGAATATCGGCGCAGCGGCATCAGCACCCATCGTCGCAGCGTTTCATCGCCCCAGCCTGGTACCCGTCTCGGTTCTGATGGCACTTATCGGCTATGCACTCGGCAACTATGTCGCGCCCATTGCCGCGCATCTTGCGCGCATAGCCGCGGGGCAGTGACCCGCGCGACATGAGTACGGCCGCAACGTGAAGAAGACGTGGCTGTGGGTGAAAATCAGCGCTGCAAGCCTGCTTCTCCTGGCGATCGCAGGCGCGTCTTACATCACATGGCGGTGGCAGGAACGGCCGGAAGTCGCACAACTCGGCTGGCCTGTGGCGAGTTCCACAAGCGAATCTGCCGAGCGTGTTACGGTGACATGGCTCGGCATCACCACGCTGCTGTTTGACGATGGCGAAACCCAGGTACTCGTTGATGGAACATTTTCACGCCCGGGCTTGATTGACATATTGTTGCAGCGCCGCGTGTATTCCGACGCGGCTACCATTAACGCGGCACTGGCAGAGTTCAGGATAAACCGGCTGGCTGCCATAATCCCGGTGCATTCGCACTTTGATCACGCCATGGATGCAGGTTTCGTCGCGAACCGGACGCGCGCGGTGGTACTTGGATCGGAGTCGACAGCAAACATTGCCCGCGGGGCCGGCGTCCCGGTGAGCCAGTACCAGATCCTCGCCGGCGGCGAAACTCGACAATTCGGACAGTTCACGATCAAGCTCGTCGAATCCCGGCACGCACCGATCGGCGTCGACGGCGAAGCGCCGTTCCCCGGCACCATCGACGAACCGCTGGTACAGCCGGCGCGAATCGGGGACTGGCGTGAGGGAGGAGCCTGGTCGGTACTGATCGGCCATCCTAAAGGCACCGCGCTCGTGCAAGGCAGCGGAGGCTTCGTTGAGGGTGCACTGGCAGGGGAAACAGCCGATGTAGTCATGCTCGGCGTGGCGGGACTCGCGTCGCTCGGCCCAAGGTACGTCGGCCAGTACTGGCGCGAGACTGTCGTCTCAACGGGAGCGACCCGGGTCTTCCCCGTGCACTATGAAGACTTCACGCAACCTTTTGGCGAAGTGCTGCTATCTCCGGACATCGTGGACGACTTGCCAAAGACGGCAAAATGGCTGGACGAGCTTGCCGCGAATCGCCGTCACCCGGTAAGCATCAGCACGCTGCCGTTCGGCCAGCCGATCGCGATATATCCCTAGAAGTCGGAGCACCGTTTGGTACCAGGGAGCCTCTGCACAAGTCATGGACGGCACCTTTTCTTCCAGACTTGTGCAGAGCCTCCCTGGCGAACAGGTTCCGGCACACGCAGATCGGCCAGCAGGTCCAGAGGGCCGCGTGCGGCGAGAAACTCCTCCTTGGCTGCCCTGGATAGCTTCTTGATTCTCGCCTCGGCACGCGTCGCGAGGCTTCTGCTGCCCATCTCGGACTGGAATACGACCTCCAGGGGGCCGCGGCCACGCAGGTATTTCGCGCCCGCATCCGCCCGGTGCTTTTCGAGGCGCCGCTTCACATCCGTGGCGATGCCCGTGTAGAGAGAGCCATCACCACAGCGCAGCATGTAGACACTCCAGCGGGATTTACATACAGTCATGCGCGTTCCTGCTTCTTAAGCATTACCGCCGCTAAGCATACTGCCCAGAACCTGAAACGCTCCCCTCTCGACCGATTCCCTGTTCTCAAGAGTTTCATCGTACGTCAGCACTATCTCGTCGGCGCCATCGAGGGCGGTAGCAGGCTCTCGAAGTGCCAGAGTCAGGACGTTTCCCGTCAAGGTTGCTTCGCGGATCAGGTCATGGCCTGCGTACTGACGTTCGTTGATTTCCAGATAGGTCGACTCGTCATACTCTTCACCCCGCGCGCGCAGGAGCAGCAGGTAGTCGTCTATATCGCCGGTTGGCGTCGTGCGGGCGAAAAACAGGATCGTCGCGTTCTCCCGGACGTCTAATGCAACAGTATCGTAGTTACGATTATTGGACATGACGCATGCCTCGCACGAACCGGGATAACATGGAGTTTACGCGAAGTCGGCGTCGGCCGCCCGCGCCTCCCGCGGCCCGGCTTCTGCACGCAGAGCCTCGATCCGCGCGTCTTTCTCGCTCCAGATATCGGTGAGCCAGCGATGAAAGGTCGCGCGGTATTCCCTGTCGTTCGCATAATCCCCCTGCAACAGCCTTTCTTCCACTGGCCGGTGGACCACGTCGATAATGACGCGACGACGGTCGCCGCAGCACAAATCCCAGAACGTAATCACTCCCTCCGGGTACACCACGGTGACATCGAGCATGGCATCGAACATGCTGCCCATTGACGATAGCGCAAGCGCAATCCCGCCGGCTCGGGGCGGCAGAAGGTTCGCATACGTCGAGCCGCGTCTTTCCTTTTTCTCCGCGCTGAAACGCGTGCCTTCAACAAAGTTGATCACCGAGGTCGGGGTGGCGCTGAACTTTCTGCAGGCTTCGCGGGTAGCCTTGAGGTCGTCGCCCTTCTTCTCCGGGTGCTTCGCCAGGTAGGATTTCGAATATCTTTTCATGAAAGGCATGTCGAGCGCCCACCATGCCAACCCTAGAAGAGGAAACCAGATCAGTTCCTGTTTGATGAAGAACTTGAGAAAAGGGATGCGGCGATTGAAAGCCGTCTGCAGGATCAGGATATCGGACCAAGTCTGGTGATTCGCGATTACCAGGTACCAGCCGCGACGATTCAGGTCGTTGATGCCGCGCGCATCAAGACGGCCGCTATCCTGAAGCCCGAGAATCAGCGCGTTGCCGCTAACCCAGTTCTCTCCAAGCGCCATCAGCCAACGAGTGATCGTCACCCTTGCCCGTGGTACAGGCAGAGCAAGTTTCACCATCGCAAGCAACATCAGCGGCACGAACCACAGAATCGTGTTGGCGGTCAGTGCGGCAAACGTCGCTATGCCGCGCGCGTTCCGTGCCATATTTTTCAACAGAATCTCGCCTCGTACCGATGCGTGCGGACGCTGGTTATTCTAGCCCGGACAAGTGCAACCGATCCTGAATTGTCATTCTCGCCGCGCATTATCGCCCTGTAGGTCCGCACACGAAAGTCGGATATGCTGCGTCAACCGGCAGGTAACCGCGCAGGTCGCGGATAAAAAGTCCAACGAAAATCGAGAGGTTGCTCCATGGAATTCTCTTCAGTGAACATTCTTTACCCTGTACTGGCTATGTTCGCATTGACCGCGTTTTGCCTGTTTCGCCTTGCACGGTTACGGTTCGTGGCCGTCCGTCACGGCGAAATCGATCCAAAGTTCTTCAGGCTGTACCGCGATGGCGACGAGCCGCCTACCCTCAGGGTGCATGCAAGGCACCTCACAAACCTGTTCGAGGCACCGGTGCTCTTCTATGTCATCGTGATTATCGCATTCGTCACCCGCCAGACAGGGGTGCTGCCACTGGGACTTGCGTGGGCCTACGTCATTTTGAGGTACGCACACAGTTACATCCACCTGACGTCCAACCGGGTAATGACGCGGTTCCGTATCTTCGCCCTGAGCTGGCTCGTCCTCGTGGTGCTCTGGCTCGTGGTGTTCGCCGGGATGTCGATCCTTTGAGCGTGAATGCGGCTTTTTCGTGGCCTGTTACAGGCCACCAGGAGCCAGCCTGAAGCGATCCAGGTCGGGAGCGTTGCGCCTTTCGCGCTCCAACTCGATCTCGTAGATTGCCTTCCCTAGCTCGCGCAGAAACGGATAGCCGATCTCATCGTACTCGTAGTTGCCGTCGTTGAAGGTTTCATTGGCATTTGTGTACACCGTAGCAGCCAGGATGAACTCAATGCCGTTGTCGAAGTCGACGACATAGGCTGCGTCAGTCAAGAAGCCGTAGGCGGATCCGATCTTGTTGAAGATCCGGATGTTTGGCGGGATGGGCTCTTCGCGGTCGAACATCAGGTACTTGGCGTACGCCTCGGGGTACAAGGCAGGATCGTCGTACTCTGCAATGCCGCTCTCTGCAGGATATTCCGACATCGCCCGGTAGACGAAGCGGTAATCCTCCGGCGTCAGCCTGAAGCGATCCTCCTCAGGAACGCTCCCGGGAAACAGAAGCGCCTTCAGTACGTCGTGCAGGTCCTGTAACGGGAGGGCATTCTTCTCCGCAAAATCCTTGGCTTCTGGCACCAGCTCGCCATCTATCACCTCTGCCCGCCCCAGTCTCCGGGGCTCAGTTGCCCTGTATTCCCTCGGGCTGTACGCACCGGGCTGTTCCAGGAGGATTGTCCCGCCGTCCACGAAACGAACAGGGTTGGTGTGCCGGTTGCTCTCCACATCAAGTACCAGGTCGAGCCTGTGGAGGATGCGCGTGCCTTCGAAGCCCCTTGAGTGCAACGTCTCGTTGATTTCCGCCTGTCCCACGAATTCGTAAAGGCGATTGAAGGCATCGTTGTCGCTGACGAGCAGCACCTTGCGGATATAATGACCAACGGACGGGAGGCCGCCTGCCGCGGTCGGGTCACGGGTCGCTTCGGTCTGGCCGTGTCCATCGGCGCCGGTCAGCATAACGGTATCCCGGTCGAGTCCGGGTACGTCCAACCGATTGATTTTCTCCAGGGCGAGCAGCGCGACAGGTAGTTTCACAGTACTCGCGGGATAGAAATACTCTTCGTCATTCAACCTGTAGGAAAACGAACGGAACAGCGGCCGGTTGTTCTCGTCCCTTTCGATTTGCGTGTAGATGACCTGGACCCTGTGCCTCTCCGGGTTGGCCATGACGCGCGCGAAGCGATGCGGCTGCGACAATAGCAGATCTTCCAGCGATCCGTTCCACGAGGGGCGTGGCTGACAAGACGCAAGCAGCGAGAGCACGACAACCAGGGCGGTACTCGCTGCAATGCGAAGTTCGGCTCGGCGAGTCATTCCGGGAGTATCGCACAGGCAGCGAACGATCAACCCGCTACGGCATGACGTAGAATCGTCGCCGGGAGAAGGCCGGACATAAACAAGGGGAATGGGCGATGTCGGTTTCACGCCTGAAGAATATCAGCAGGATCGGGGTCGAACAGATGGGCAGCCTCGCTGACAGCCTGCATGATCCTGACCTGCTTCGCCTGGAAAACCTCGACACTGACATGAGGCCCCCGCCTGCCGCCATCGCTTTCACGAGGCAGGCGATAGATAACGATGATGCAAACAGCTACCTGCCGTTTATCGGGCTGAACTCCGTGAGGGAAGCCGCTACGCGCCTCGTTTCGCACCAGTCAGGGCAGTCGTACAACTGGAGAACCGAGTGCGTAATCTCCGCCGGGGGATTGTCGGGCATCTTGAACGTGCTGCTGGCGACGCTGGAGCCTGGCGACGAGGTGCTCATGACGGACCCGACGTACGTCGGCCTGGTAAACCGTGTCTACCTTGCCGGCGGAGTGCCTCGCTACGTTCCTCTCGTGCCGTCCGCGAAGGGATGGCGGCTCGATCTCGAAGCTCTCTCCGGAATTGACCGCGGCCCCGTCAAGGCCATGCTGCTTATGAGCCCGTCGATGCCGACCGGCGCCGTCTTCGACAGCGGTGAGTGGCACGCCCTGGCCGAGTTTTGCCGTCGTGCGGACTGCTGGCTGATCAACGATTCTGCGATGGAGCGCATATTGTTTGATGATCGTAGCGTCGCGCATCCGGCATCCTTCTCCGGTATGAGAAATCGCGTCATCACCGTGGGCTCGGCATCGAAAGAGTACCGAATGATCGGATGGCGCGTCGGCTGGATAGTCGGTCCGGAAGAGATTGTCACCGACGTCGCTCGCGTCAGCATAAGTAACGTGGTATGTCAGACGGGAATCGCGATGGGCGCGGTGGCAGCGGCGATTTCCGCCGAGGACGACGGCATCACCGAGTGCACGCGCGAACTACAGGAGCGGCGGGACCTGCTGATGAGGGAGCTTGCGGAGTTCCAGCCGATACTGCCGCACGGTGGCTGGTCGCTGTTGCTCGATATGTCGTCGCTCGGCATGGACGGCTTCACGGCATCACAACGCCTGCTCGAAAAAGGACGCGTTGCCGCAACGCCGATGGTCAACTGGGGGAGCGGCGCGTCCGCACGCTACCTGCGCCTGGTGTATGCAAACGAACCGCAGCATCGCCTTGCAGGCATCGGCCAGCGTTTCCGTGATGCACTGCTGTAGGCCACTGCTCGTTCACCAGCCGCAATTTCCCGATGAAGAGAGCGCCGGCTAATCGATGACTGTGCGGACACATTGCTAAAGGTAAGGTCGAGGTACTTATGAAAAGCGCAACGCTCATCAACGGCAAGGCGAAAGCCGCCGAACTTGAAAAGTCAATTACTGCGGGGGTGGCCTTGCTGCTGCGGGAGAGCAACACAAAACCGGGTCTCGCTGTTGTTCTCGCGGGCGACGACCCGGCCAGCCGGGTGTACGTCAGGAACAAGGCACGGATGGCGGAGTCCTGCGGCTTTCACTCTACCCAGCACACACTTGCGGCCGAGGCGCCGCAGCACGAAGTACTGGCGTTGATCGAAGACCTGAACAACGACCCATCGATCCACGGAATTCTTGTGCAGCTGCCGCTGCCGGATCACCTGGACGCGGAAAAAATCACGCAATCGGTCGCGCCGGAAAAGGACGTCGACGGGTTTCATTTCATTAATATCGGCAAGCTGACCTCCGGCAGCTCCGGCGACGGCTTCGTGCCCTGTACGCCGGCAGGTTGCATGCTGATGATCGAGGACTTGCATGGACCGGACCTCTCCGGTCTCCGTGCAGTCGTGGTCG
>DATGQI010000193.1:0-22936 GCA_035304285.1 Woeseiaceae bacterium | reverse complement strand
CGGTGGTAGTTGAATTCGTACATGGTCAGCCCCTCTTTCGTCAGGCGGCCTGGGCCGTCCGAATCGCACGCCACACGCGCTCGGGCGTCGCGGGTATCGGCACATCCGTCACGTTCAACTCGGACAACGCATCCACGACGGCATTGATCACGGCGGGTGTCGAACCGATCGCCCCCGCTTCGCCACAGCCCTTGACCCCGAGCGAGTTGTGCGTGCATAACGTCGTGGTAGTAGCGGTTTCGAAGTTCGGCAGGTGATCTGCCCTCGGCAGGCAGTAGTCCATCAGCGAACCCGTGAGCAGCTGGCCCGTCTCTTCATCGTAGACGCAGCGCTCGTACAGCGCCTGCCCGATACCCTGTGCAAGACCTCCCTGCACCTGCCCCTCGACGATCATAGGATTGATTATCCTGCCGAAGTCGTCGGCCGCGACGAACCTGGCCACCTCGACCACGCCCGTCTCCGGATCCACTTCAACTTCGCAGATATGACAGCCGGAGGGGAACGTGAAGTTTTTTGGATCGTAGAACGCTGTCTCTTCGAGACCGGGCTCGAGAACGTCCAGAGGGTAGTTGTGCGGCACGTAAGCCGCCAGCGCCACCTCGCCGAAGCTCAACGACCTGTCGGTTCCGGCGATGGTCAGCCTGCCCTGCTCGAATACGACATCCTCCTCCGACGCTTCGAGCAGGTGCGCTGCAATCTTTCGCGCCTTGCTGCGGATCTTGTCGAGCGCCTTGACGATCGCCATACCGCCGACCGACAGCGAGCGTGACCCGTAAGTGCCCATGCCGAACGGGATCTGCCCGGTATCGCCGTGGACGACCTCGACCTGGTCGAACTCGACTCCCAGCGATTCGGTGACCAGTTGCGCGAACGTCGTCTCGTGTCCCTGCCCTTGCGTCTGCGAACCGGTAAGCACCGTGACAGAACCGGTCGGGTTGACCCGGATGGTGCCGGCTTCGTACAGGCCGGCGCGGGCGCCGAGCTGCCCGGCCACCTGCGAAGGAGCAAGCCCGCAGGCCTCAATGTAGGTTGAAAAACCGATGCCGCGCAGCTTGCCGTTGGCGGCGGAATCACGGCGTCGCGCGTCGAAACCACCGTAGTCGACCATCTCGAGCGCCTTGTCGAGGCAGGCATGGTAGTCGCCGCTGTCGTACTCCAGCGCCACGGGTGTCTGGTACGGAAAACTTTCCGGGGAAATGAAGTTCTTGCGGCGCAGCTCGACCTTGTCGATACCTGTCTGCCTCGCTGCCTTGTCCACGAGCCGCTCCAGCAGGTAGCTTGCCTCCGGCCGTCCCGCCCCGCGATATGCATCGACGGGAACAGTGTGCGTGAACATGCCCTTCACCTCGCAATAGATCGCGGGCGTCCGGTAGGTACCGGCCATAAGGGTCCCGTAAAGGTAGGTCGGTACAGACGGCCCGAACGTCGAGAGATAGGCGCCTAGGTTCGCCAGGGTGCTGACACGCAACCCGAGAAACTCCCCGTCGCTGCCGAGCGCCAGCGCAGCATGCGAGACGTGATCTCTTCCGTGCGCGTCGCTCATGAAGGATTCGCTGCGATCCGCGGTCCACTTCACCGGCCGGTTTACGCGCTTCGATGCCCAGCTAACAATTGCCTCTTCGGCGTAATGAAAAATCTTCGAGCCGAATCCGCCGCCGACATCGGGTGCAACCACCCGCAGCTTGTGCTCCGGAACGTGCAACACGTATGCGCCCATCAGCAGCCGGATCACGTGCGGATTCTGGCTGGTGGTGTAGAGCGTGTATTCGTCTTTGCCGCTGTCGTAATCCCCGATTGCCGAGCGCGGTTCGATCGCGTTCGGTATCAGCCGCGTATTGACTATGTCCATTTCGACGACGTGCGCGGCGCCTGCGAACGCTTTCTCCACCGCGGCGGCATCTCCAATCTCCCAGTCGAAGCAGACGTTGCCCGGCGCCTCGGGCCAAACCTGCGGCGCATCGCTCCGGTTGGCCGCAGCAAGGTCGGTGACTGCAGGCAGTTCCTCATACTCGATCTCGATCAGCTCCGCCGCGTCACGCGCAATGCCGCGCGAAACGGCAAGCACTACGGCTACCTGGTCGCCGATGCAGCGCACGAACTCCTGCGCCAGCGGCGAGTGCATCGGCTCTGCCATCTGCGAGCCGTCTTTCTGGGTAATGCCCCAACCGCAGGGAAGGCCACCGATTCCGTCGGCAGCCATATCGCTTCCGGTGAACACAGCGATGACGCCGCGCACCGCCTCGGCTGCTTTGCTGTCGATCGTAAGGATGCGCGCATGCGGCACCGGCGACCTGACGATCCAGGCATAGACCTGTTGTGGCCGGTTGATATCGTCGGTGTAGCGGCCTTTCCCGGTGATAAACCGCCGGTCTTCCTTGCGCCGTACCGAGGCGCCGATACCGTTCTCAGACATCTGCGCGTCCTCCTGCCGATTCGGCGCCGCCGGCGCGCATCGCCGCGGCCCCCGCTTTCACCGCCCTCACGATGTTCTGGTAGCCGGTGCAGCGACAGAGATTTCCTTCAAGCCACGCGCGGATTTCCTTCTCGTCGGGGTCCGGGTTGTGCCGGACGAGGTCCAGCGCGCTCATGATCATGCCAGGCGTGCAGAAACCGCACTGCAACCCGTGATGTTCGCGGAAGGCTTCCTGCATCGGGTGCAGCTTGCCGTTCGTGGCAACGCCTTCGATCGTGCGCACCTCCGCTCCGTCCGCCTGCACCGCCAGCATCGTGCAGCTTTTTACGGAGTTACCGTCGATGTGTACGACGCAGGCGCCGCACTGGCTGGTGTCGCAGCCGACATGGGTGCCGGTACGTCCAAGGGTATCACGCAGCATTTCGACCAGCAGCATGCGCGGTTCGACCGCAGCCTCCACCGGCTCTCCGTTCAAGGTGAAAGAAACGACTCTGGACATTTGCTTGACCGCTCTCTTCAACTCAGTGGGCCGACGACGGCTTCAGCGCCGCACTTTTTTCCATCTCGTTCAGCGTACCAGAAACCACCACGCCAGCAATCCCGCCGCGGCAAGACCGGCGATTAGCGGAATCCTGGAGGCGTCTCGAGGTTCGGCTGCGGCAGGCTCTGCCTCGCCACTTACCGCCGCCTCGTCAACGCTCGTATCTGGCGCTTGAGCGCCAAGCTGGCTGGAGAGGCAGCCAAAAAAGTCATCCGCCGTCTTCTTCGTGGCGCCGACCACCAGTCTTGACCCCACCTGCGCAAGTTTTCCGCCAACCTTGAACTCCGCGCTGTACTTCAACAATGTGCCGCCGTCCTGCTCGGTCAGCGCCACATCGGCGCTGCCACGGCCGAACCCTACGGTGCCGGCCTTGCTCTCCCCGGTCAGGGTATAGCTCTCCGGCGCCACGACATTCTCGAGGCGGAGCACCAGGTTGAACTTCGCCCGAACCGGGCCGATCACGGCCGCCACCTTTCCGTGGAATTCGTTGTCCCCGGTCTGCTCCAGGGCTTCGCAACCCTGGATGCACGTCTTCAGCATTTCGGGGTCGTTCAGTGCTGCCCAGACCGCCTCGCGTTTGGCTGCGATGTGGTACTCGCCGGTTATGTCCATCAGACGATTCTCCTCATGGTCATCCTGGCGTGCAGCCTTCATGAACGTCCGGGGGTTGCGCGTAGCGGAACGTCGGCTGGTGGGGGAGTCTTTCAGGAACGCCGTGAACCCATCCATGGGGGCTCTGCGCAAACATCCCTGTTTGCGACAGTCCTGAAAGACTCCCCCACCAGCCAACGCTCCGCCCGGTCGTTGTGGTCGTTCATGAAGGCTGCACGCCCCGATCGTGTGCGAGCGCTTCGTCCAACGCTGCGCCGACCGAATCTCTGTACCCAGGGCCATAGTACACGTCGCACGAGCAGACGAGCAGAACGGCTCTTGGAGGACACGCGTCAGACGAGGCCGGCGAGTTCCACGGCTTCGATGATCGACAGGTGGCGGCCTGGCGCCATCAGGTGCACGCCTGCGACGCCGTCGATGTCCCGGGCCTGCTGGATGAGCTCGGCGCAAATGGCTATGCCTTCCTGGCGCGGGTCTCGCGAGGCCTCGAGGCGGCGCACGATGCCATCGGGAATGATGGTGCCGTAGAGGTTTTCGCGCATCCAGCGGGCGCCGTCGGCGGAGCGCAGCGGCCCCAAACCTACGAGGAAGTACATGTCGCGGGTCAGTCCCTCCTCGCGCAGGCGCCCAATGTAACGTTGGAGCAGCTCGATGTCGAAGCAGAACTGCATCTGCACGAACTTTGCGCCCGCTTCGCCTTTGGACCGCAACGGCTCAGCCGACCAGTCGTCGCCGGGGTCCACCGGGACATCGGCGGCGCCCGCGAAGAAACCGGTCCTGGTACTCAACTCGCTACCGGAGAGCGTTGCGCCGTCTTCGGTCATGGATCGCACCGCTCGGAGGAGCGAACGTGCGTCGAGGTCGAAGACGGCTTTTGCGCCAGGGTCGTCTCCGGCGTCGATCAGGTCGCCGGAAAGCGCGAGAACATTGGTGATGCCGAATGCGGCGGCGCCCAGCAGGTCGGCCTGTATTGCGATTCGGTTCCGGTCACGGCAGGTCACCTGCAGGATAGGCTCAACGCCGAGCTGCTTCACATGAATGGCCGCGGCAAGGCTCGACATCCTTACCCTGGCGCCGGCGCCGTCGGTCAGGTTCAGGGCGGACACGACGGGCTTTAGGTCCTTGACGCATTCGGTCAGCGGTTCGAGGCTTGCACCGCGCGGAGGCGTGATCTCCGCCGTTATGGCGAAATGCCCGGTTTCCAGTGACTGTCGAAAAGAATGTGCCGCTGTCACGTCGTACCTTTGCGAATTCGCGTGCGTTGCATTGTCGCAGTCGGACCGGGCGAAGCGGACTGGCGAACTGGTGCGATCTGGGAATCTTGCAGGTGGTTAACGATAGCCCGCGCGGCGCGGGGGTGCAAACAGCGGCCGGGGGCTTTCGTGCGTCCGGCCGCTCTTTCTTCTTGTTACATCACCGGCATGGAAAACTCGGCGCCTGCACGAATGCCGGTAGGCCAGCGGGAAGTTACGGTCTTCAAGCGCGTATAGAAGCGCACGCCTTCCATACCGTACACCGAGGTATCGCCGAAGAGGGAGCGCTTCCACCCGCCGAAACTGTGAAACGCCAAAGGCACGGGGATAGGCACGTTCACGCCGACCATGCCAACTTCGATATTGGAGGCGAACTCCCGCGCGGCATCCCCGTCTCGCGTGAAGATCGCGGTACCGTTGCCGTATTCGTGATTGTTGATGAGCGCTACAGCCTCGTCGAAGGTGGCGGCGCGGGTGACGGTGAGCACGGGCCCGAATATCTCCTCGCGGTAGACGCGCATGTCGGGGGTCGCGTTGTCGAAGAGGGTCGGCCCGAGGAAGTAGCCCGGGGACCTGGTGATCGCGTGACTCCTGCCATCCACCAGCAGTGTCGCGCCCTCCTCCACGCCAAGGTCGATGTATGAACGCACCTTGTCCCGGTGCTCGGCGGTAATCAGGGGCCCCATGTCGTTGTTGTTATCGGTGCCGGAACCGATTTTCAGCGCCTCGATCTTTGGCAGCAGCTTTTCGAGCAGCGGCTCGGCCGCATCACCGACGGTTACGATCGCCGAGATCGCCATGCAACGCTCGCCTGCCGAGCCATAACCTGCGCCGACGAGCGCATCGGATGCGAGATCCATGTCGGCGTCCGGCATGACGACCATGTGGTTCTTGGCGCCCCCCAGCGCCTGCACTCGTTTCCCGTGCCGGGAAGCGGTTCGGTAAACGTGCTCGGCAACCGGCGTGGAGCCAACGAAGCTCACTGCCGCGACTCGTTCGTCGGACAGCAGCGAATTGACCGCGACATGATCGCCCTGCACCACGTTGAAGACGCCCGGCGGAAGCCCGGCCTCCGCCAGCAGTTCCGCCCACTTGAGCGAACAACTGGGATCTTTCTCTGACGGCTTCAGCACGAACGTGTTGCCGCAGGCAATGGCCAGCGGGAACATCCACAGCGGCACCATCGCGGGGAAGTTAAAGGGTGTGATCCCGACGCATACACCGAGGGCCTGGCGCATCGAATAACAGTCGACGCCTGTCGCGACCTGGTCGCTGTAGTCGCCCTTGATGAGGTGAGGAATGCCGCAGGCGAACTCGACGACTTCGATGCCGCGCTGGATGGAGCCATCGGCGTCACTCAGCACCTTCCCGTGCTCCTCGGTGATCAACGCGGCGATCTCTGCGCGATCCCTTTCGATTAGTTCCTTCAGGCGAAACATCACCCGCGCCCGCCTGAGAACCGGGGTTTTCGACCAGCCCGGGAACGCCTTCGCCGCAGCGGCAATCGCCGCCTCGACGTCTGACTCATCGGACATCGCGACTTCGGCGCACTGTTTTCCAGTGGCCGAGTTGAAGACGCTCGCCGAGCGTCCGGAGGCGCTCTGCCTGCGCTCGCCATCGATCCAGTTCGGCACGCGTCGGATGTCGCTTATCGCTGTCGCTTTTTCAGCCATCGGATTTTTCCCGTTCGGTAACGTGAAGTTATGCGGCGCGCAGCGCGCCGCGGACACTCTCGACAATCTGCTCGATCTGCGCCTCGTCGATGATCAAGGGCGGCGAAAACGCGAGGATGTCGCCGGTGGTTCTGACGATGACGCCGTTGTCGAAACATGAGCGGAACGCAGCCAGCGCTCGCGCGGTCGGCTGGTCGGCGATCGGCTCGAGTTCCACCGCCCCGATGAGCCCGAAATTGCGGACGTCGATGACGTGCGGCTCGTTCTCCAGGCTGTGCAGCGCATCTTCGAAGGCTTGTTCCATGGCGCGGGCGCGTTCGAACAGGCCTTCGTCGCGGTAAACGTCCAGCGCAGCGCAGCCGGCTGCCGCGGCCAGCGGGTGTCCGGAGTACGTGTAGCCGTGGAAGAATTCGATCGCGCCAGGGGGACCTGTCATGAACGTATCGTAGATGTCGCCCTTGGCAAGAACGGCGCCCATCGGTACGGCGCCGCTGGTCAGGCCTTTCGCCACAGTGATGAGGTCGGGAGTGACGTTGAAGCGGCGAGCGGCAAACGCATCGCCGGCGCGTCCAAAACCGGTGATGACCTCATCGAAAATCAGGAGAATCCCGTGCCGGTCGCAGATTTTCCGGATGCGCTCCAGGTAACCCTTGGGCGGAAGCAGCACACCGGCCGATCCTGCAATTGGCTCTATGATCACCGCGGCGATCGTTGAAGCATCGTGAAGCGCCACGATGTTCTCCAGTTCATCGGCGAGGTGTGCGCCCCACTCCGGCAAACCGCGCGATCGCGCGTTGTGCTCGAGGTTGTGCGTGTGCGGCAAGTGGTCGACCCCCGGCAACTGCGCGCCGAACATCTTGCGGTTGGGAGAGATGCCGCCTACGGAAATACCGCCGAAACCGACACCATGATAGCCACGCGCCCGCCCGATGAGCCGCGTGCGCGCACCTTCGCCGCGCAGCCGGTGGTAGGCGAGCGCCATCTTCAATGCCGTGTCGACAGCCTCCGAACCCGAGTTGACGAAGAAGGCGTAATCGATCCCTTCGGGGCTTATTTCGCTCAGTCGGTTCGCCAGTTCAAACACTTTCGGATGACCAAGCTGGAACGCCATGGAGTAGTCGAGCGTCTCCGCCTGCTTCTGGATCGCCTCCACGATCTTCGGGTGACAATGCCCGGCATTGCAGCACCAGAGGCCCGCCACTGCGTCCAGGAGCTTCTTCCCGTCGTGCGTATAGCAGTGCACTCCCTCGGCACGGGAAATCATCCGCGGGCTGCTCTTGAACGCCCGATTGCCGGTAAACGGCATCCAGTAAGCCTCAAGGTCCGGCAGTTCGGCTGCCAGTTGTCGTGCTGCGTTATCGGTCATCACTTCGTCTCCGAAACTCGAAAATTCCGTCAGATTAATTCTTTCAATCGATAATAGAGCATGCCGAGTGCGAGTGCCGGGTTGGCGAACCACTTGCCACCGGGCAATTTCCAGTGCGCTATCCGCTCGAATACGTCGAACCTCTCGGAATCCCCGCCGATCGCATCGGCGATGACTTTGCCCGCCAGGTGCGAAGGCGCGAGCCCGTGACCGGAGTAGCCTTGCGCGTAGTAGCTGTTGTCGCCGATGCGACCAAGCTGCGGAACCCTGTTCATGCTGATGGCGATATATCCGCCCCACTCGTATTCGATTCGCACACCCTCGAGCTGCGGAAAAACTTTCAGCATGTTCGGGCGCAGGCTCGCGCTGATGTCTTTCGGATTGCGGCCCGAGTAATTGCACAGGCCCCCGAACAGGAGTCTCTTGTCGGCTGACAGGCGAAAGTAATCGAGGGCCACCCGCTGGTCGCAGGCCGCCATGTCCTGCGGCAGGAGTTCCCTTGCCAATTCAGGATCGAGCTGCTCCGTCGCGATCATGAAACTTCCGGCCGGAATAACGGCGCCGAACAACTTCGGTTCCGTACGGCCGAGATATGCATTGCCGGCCAGCACGACTTTCTTCGCCAGGACCCGCCCGTTCGCCGTTTCCACGACCGGTGCACTGCCGTGACGAATGCGCGTCACCGGCGAGCGCTCGAAAAACCTCACACCAAGCCCGGCGGCAGCACGCGCTTCGCCGATACACAGGTTCAGCGGATGCAAATGGCCGTTGCCGTGATTTACCAGTGCGCCGATATAGCGCGTGGAGCCGATGATGGAGGCAAGCTCCTCCTTCGGCACGAACTGCATCCGGTGCGGATAGTTGAGGCGCGCCTTGCGTTCGATCTCGCTTGAAAAATAATCGAGGTCGCGCTGCCTCAGCGCGAGATCGACGAAGCCGAACTTGAGGTCGCACTCGATGGCATATTTCTCGATGCGTTCGAGCACGAGATCGCGGCATTCGAGGCCCATGCGGTAAGCGATATCGAGGGCACCGGTATCAAGCCGCGATTCGACCTTCTCGAGATCGACGAAGCCGTCGATCAACTGCCCGCCGTTCCTGCCTGACGCACCCCAGCCGACACGGTTCGCCTCGACCACCACGACGTCATAACCACGCTCCGCAAGAGCTATAGCCGCGGAGACGCCGGTGAAGCCCGCCCCGACCACGACGACGTCCGCGCGCACCTCCCCGTCGAGTACCGGGTAATCGGTACGTTCGGCGAGGGTCGCCGCGTAATAGGAATTGGCGTGGTCAGAGGTAGCAAGCATGGCCGAACAGGGTACTCCAGCTCCCAAGGGTTAACAATATTTAAACAGATGAATATAAGCGATTGATTTTGGTAATCGATCCAGCTACTTTGTTGATGATACTTAACAAATTCAACAGACGAAACACTATGGAAGATGTCGCCTCGAGACTCAAACGGCTGCGAATCCGCCACGGCCTGTCGCAACGAAAACTGGCGGTGCGCTCCGGCGTGTCCAACGCCACGATCTCCCTGATCGAACACGGCCGCACAGACCCGTCGCTCGGCTTGCTGAAAAAAGTACTGGACGCCATGGGCGTCTCGTTCGCCGAGTTCTTCTCGGAAGGCAGAGCCGAGGAGAAGTTCTTCTATTCGTCCGACGAACTGAGCGAAATCGGCAGCGGCATGATCTCCTACAAGCAGGTGGGCGGCGACCTGCTCGACAGCAAGTTGCAGATCCTGCACGAGCGCTACCGGCCAGGCGCCGACACGGGCCAGTCGATGCTGAGCCACGAAGCCGAGGAAGGCGGCATCGTGCTGCAAGGCCGCCTCGAAGTCACCGTCGGCAACCAGGTCCGAACCCTGTCCCCCGGCGACGCCTACCGCTTCAACAGCCGCCTGTCACACCGCTTCCGCAACACCGGCAGCGAAGACTGCATAGTCGTCTCCGCCTGCACGCCCCCGAGCTTCTAGGCCGTCTCAAGAGCGTCGGCGAACGGCGCTTTCAAAGCGCGACGAGGTTCCCGCGAGCGCCATCGCAGCATTATTCATGAACGCGACAACCTCTCGGCGGAGTCTCGACCTGTGGGGAGGGCTTTCCAGGATCGTCACAAACAGGGATGTTTGTGCGAAGCCCCCATGGATGGGTTCACGGCGTTCCTGGAAAGCCCTCCCCACAGGGCGGGGCTCCGCGTGCGGCCATCAACGATCATTCATGAATAATGCGGACTATTGCGTGCGTGTGGGTGCCGCACCGCGTACAAACAAACCATCTCCATAGCCACCGTAGCCCCAGCCAACGCCGTAATCTCCCCGACGTCATAAGCCGGCGCCACCTCCACAACGTCCATGCCGATGAGATTGATTCCCGCAAGCTTACGCAGGATCGAAATCGCCTGGTGCGTCGTCAGCCCGCCACACACCGGAGTACCGGTGCCGGGCGCGAACGCGGGGTCGAGGCAGTCGATGTCGAACGTGAGGTAGACGGGACGGTCGGCCAGCAGTTTCCTGGCAGCGTCTGCAACGAAATCGATGCCGCGGGAATGCACGTCGTTTGCGTCGATCACGTTGAAACCCATCGTGTCGCCGTTGGTAGTGCGCAGGCCGATCTGCAAGGAATGCGCGGGATCGACGATGCCTTCTTTCGCGGCGTGGTAGAACATGGTGCCGTGATCGATGCGGCCGGGCTCGTCTGGCCAGGTATCGCTGTGGGCGTCGAAGTGCAGCAGCGAAAGCGGCGAACCGTGATGCCTTGCGTGCGCTTTCAGCAGCGGGTAGGAGACGAAATGGTCCCCGCCGAGACAGAGCAGGCCGGCGCCGGAATTGACGATTTTGTAAGCGTGTTCCTCGATCGACGCGGGTATCGTCTCGGGCCGGCCGAAGTCGAACACGCAATCGCCGTAGTCGACGACGGCGAGCCGGTCGAATGGATCGAACGACATACCGTACGGCCGCTCCCACGCCATGATGCTGGAGGCCGCGCGGATCGCGCGAGGCCCGAAGCGGGCACCCGGACGGTTCGTGGTCGCCGTGTCGAGCGGTACGCCGGAGATGACGAGGTCGACCCCGTCCAGGTCGCGGGTGTATTTCCGCCGCATGAAAGAAAGAGCGCCCGCGTAGGTCGGCTCGCTGGTCGTGCCGTAGGCACTCTGCCGGGTGAAGGCATGATCTCCGGACTTCTTCAGCGACACGGGCTACCTCCGTTTACGACCCTGCGATACCGCCGATCAAAGTGCCTCCATCGTCAGGTCCAGGCACTTCCAGGCTTTCTCCACCAGCTCATCGGCCTCGGCGTGTGTGAGCACGAGCGGTGGCGCGACGACGATGGTGTCGCCGACGGCGCGCATGACCAGCCCGTTGTTGACGAGGATATCGCGGCACATCATGCCGACGCCCCGCTTCAGGTCGAATCGCTCGAGCGGCGCCTTCCCGGCAACGAGTTCGAGCGCACCCATCAGCCCGACCATACGGGTTTCGCCCACCAGCGGATGCGCTGCCAGTTCCTGCCAGCGCTTCTGCAGGTAGGGTCCGATGTCGCTCTTCACGCGCTCGATCAGCCCTTCGCGCTTCAGTATGTTGATGTTCTCGATCGCAACCGCGCAGGATGCGGGGTGCCCGGAATAGGTGTAGCCGTGGCAGAATTCGCCACCCTTGTCGATCAGCACGTCGGCCAGCCGGTCGCCCACCATCACGCCGCCCAGCGGCAGGTAGCCCGACGACACGCCTTTCGCGAACGTCATGAGGTCCGGCTTCACGCCGTAATAGTCCGCGCCGAACCACTCGCCGAGACGCCCGAAGCCGCAAATAACCTCGTCGGTCACCAGCAAGATGCCGTGGTGGTCACAGATCTTCTGGATTTCCGGCCAGTAGGTTTCGGGAGGAATGATGACTCCGCCCGCGCCCTGGATCGGCTCCGCGACAAAGGCCGCTACCTTGTCCTCGCCAAGCTCTTCGATCTTCTCCTGCAGCGCCTTCGCGGTTTTCAGCCCGAACTCAGCAGGAGCGAGCGCCTGGTCGCTGCCGAACCAGTACGGCTGCGCTATGTGTTCGATGCCGGGCAGCCTCGCGCCGCCCTGCGAATGCATGGGCTTCATGCCGCCCAGGCTCGATCCCGCCACGGTCGACCCGTGGTAGGCGTTGATGCGCGATATGATCGTCTGCCGTTCCGGCTGTCCCTCCAGTTCCCAGTAACGGCGCACCATCCGGATCATCGTGTCGATCGACTCCGATCCCGACCCCGTGAAGAACACCCGGTTGAACTGCGGCTGCGTTACTTCCTGCAACATCCGTGACAGCTCGATCGATGGCGGGTGTGCGCACTGGAAAAAGCTGTTGTAATACGGAAGCTCGCGCAGCTGGCGCGCCGCGGCCTCCACCAGTTCCTCTCGCCCGTACCCTGCGTTCACACACCATAGCCCCGACATCCCGTCGAGGATCTTGTTGCCGTCTGCATCGAAGATGTAGACCCCGTCGGCGCGCGTGATGATGCGGCTGCGCTTTGCGCCCAGGTCCTTGTAATCGGTGAAGGGGTGCAGGTAATGATCCCGGTCGAGATCCTGCCATTCTGCAGCCGAGCGCTTTTTTGCTACTGACATTGCTGTTCCCTGATACCTGAACAGCCGGGTTATGCCGGCTGGTCCTTAAGTGATAAGCCAATCATAGCCAGCGGCGGGTTTTGGTTCTGCTCGCGGTCACGATCTGGAATCGGTAGCCTCGCTCACGTCGCATAATCCATGAACGATTGGGGTGACGGTGGCGGAGTCTCGCGCCGTCGCCCCTTTCGGCGTCAGACGTTGAACATGAGTATTTCACGCTCCCAGGGGGTGATGATTTCCTCGAACTCGCGCTCCTCGTCTTCCTTCAGCAGGCAATAAAGCGTGACGAAACTGTCGCCGAGCGTCTTGCGCATGGCATCGCTTCCCTTCATCGCCTCGATCGCGGAGTAGATGTGCCGGTGCAGCATGAAAGGCATGTTATACGCGCTGCCCTCGATCGGCGGGCTGGCTTCGAGTCCTTCGATCATGCCCAAGTACCCGCAGGCAAGACTTCCGGCAAGGGCGAGGTAGGGATTCACGTCTGAACCCGCCAGCCGGTTTTCGATACGGCGCGCTTCGGGCGAAGAGTCCGGTACGCGGAGGCCCACCGTTCGGTTGTCGATCGCCCATGCCAGGTTGACCGGCGATGCCCACGAGTTCAGGAAACGCCTGTAGGAGTTTACGTAGGGGGCGAAGATCAGCATCGCCTCCGGCATGTAGCGTTGCAGGCCGCCGAGGAAGGAATAAAAGTACTTGCTCGGTTCGCCCGACTCCGTCGAGAAGATGTTGCTGCCATCCGCGATGTTCACGATGCTCTGGTGGACATGCAGGGCGCTGCCGGCTTCTTCCGACATCGGCTTGGCGAGAAATGTCGCGTGCATCTCGTGTTCGATAGCGGCTTCGCGCACCGTCCTCTTGAAGAGGAACACCTGGTCGGCGAGCGCAATCGCGTCACCGTGCAGGAAGTTTATCTCGAACTGCGCAGGGCCCATTTCCTGGGACAGCGTGTCGATGCGGATTCCCTGTGCCTCGCAGTAGGCGTACACGTCGTTTATGTACGGGTCGAAGTCGTTCATCGTGTCGATGCTGTACGGTTGCCGCGACATGTCGGTGCGGCCGAGTCGGCCTTCCGGAGGCTCGACCTCCGCGTTCGCATCGGAGTGCGGGTTGATCAGGTAGAACTCGACTTCGGGAGCGACGACCGGCTTCCAGCCTCTCTCTTCATAGAGCGCCAGCACCTTGCGCAACACGTGACGCGGCGATGTATCGACAGGTGAGCCGTCTTTGCGGAAGCAATCGAGAAATACGGAGGCCGCGGGATCGGTCGCCCATGGAACAGGACGAAGGGTCGTGGCGTCCGGCTTCAGCCACATATCGCGATCCTCCACGTTGGCGGCGTTGATCACGTATTCGCCGGAGATAGTCTGTGCGAAAACTGCCTCCGGCATCTTCATGTCGCCGGAGCCGAACTTGTCTGCAGGCAACAGCTTTCCGCGCGCTGCACCGGCCATGTCCGGAACGATTGCTTCGACGTCTTCTATGCGATGTTTCTTGAACCAGTCCTGAAATATTTCTTTTTCACTCACGTGCCACCTTATGGTTGACTTTAATTCTGTTCGCGGCGTGCGCCCGACAGGCGTCGCCGAATGCCCCGAAGATCGACATCGAGAATTCATTTTCGGTGATGCGCCACTCAGGGTGCCACTGTATGGCCAATGCAAATGTATCGTCCGAATCGACGCGAAACGCCTCTACCAGTCCGTCATCCGCGACTGCTTCTACCGTCACCCCCGCGGCAAGCTTTGCCGCCGCCTGTGAGTGCAGAGAGTTGACCCGCACGCGGTCGCTGCCGGCCAGTTTGCGCAGCAGGCCACCCTCTACCAGGGTGACGTCATGCGCAGGGCCGTACTGTCTCTCCACCGGATCTTCCGGATTTTCCTTATGCACGCCGTATCCCGGCACCTCGTGCACCCGCTGGTGCAGTGTTCCTCCCAGCACGACATTCAATTCCTGGAACCCGCGGCAAAGCGCGAGTATCGGGACACCGGAATCGAGTGCGCGCCGGGCGAGCGGCAGGGTCGTCTGGTCCCGCTCCCGATCGTGAAGCGTTCCTTCCTGGCTCGGCTCGCCGCCATAATGATGCGGCTCGACATTCGACAGGCTACCGGTGAGAAGCAGTCCGTCGAAGTTGGCAAGCCACTCGTCGACTTCGATGCTCTGCCCGAGCGCCGGAATGATTACCGGGAGTCCGTCTGCCCCGTCGCGGATCGCGGTGAGATATTTTTCCCCCGCCATGTGAAACGGATGAGGCTCGAGGATCTTCCGATCAGCCGGGACTCCAATTACTGGTCTGGAACGCATATGCGGACCTTGACGCGCCGCCTCAGGGTTTCTTGAAGAGGAGCGTGAACCGGTCGGTATTGCCTGTAACGGTTTTCCGCCCGACTTCGTAACGAAGCTCGTCGTCGGGGCGATAGTGGACATCGCTGTAGTCGACGAACTCGAACCCCGCCGCCAGCACTTCCTTCATGATCTGCACGACATCGGTACGCCGGCGATTCTCGCCGGTCATCGGTTCCATGTGCCTGCGTGAATGATCGACGACTCCGTAGAGTCCACCGGATTTCAATGCATTGAAAACAGCGGTGTTGATGTTGGCCCTGCCTTCCGGCGTAAAGTTGTGCATGTTTCTGAACGTCAGCGCCATGTCGAGGTCATCCAGGCCGAACTCGAACGGCGGCATGAAACTGGTGTTGAACGGCCCCGTCCGCTCCATGCTGACGCCGATATCGACGACCTCTACATGGTCGAACCCTGGCTGTGATACCAGGTTCTCACTCACGTTGTTGGTGCCGATCGCGACGTAGAGCGCGCCATTCTCGCGCAGCACGGGCGCCAGGATTTTCGTATACCAGCCGCCGCCCGGGAGCAGCTCGAGCACCCGCATGTCATCCCGTAGCTCGAGGAAGGTCAGCGTCTCCAGTGGCGACCGGTCCCAGTCGCGGTCAACCTCGGCCTCGGTCCTGGCGTCGCTTTCGATTGCATCGCTGATCTTTTGCTCGACGTCCTGGGCAAGCGCCGTCACGCTTAAGAAACTAACTGACACTGCCAAACAAAAACGCATCACCCTGGTAACCCCCGGTCGGTATATGACGGCAGCATGCCTTCACTCAATTGTGCGGCAAGTCTACCCTATCGCCATTGGCCGGTCATTGACCGGCATCCGCTGCAGTGTTTCTGTTGTATCCTGAACTTCATGAAACTCTACGGCTATTACCGCAGCAGCGCGTCCTACCGCATCCGCATCATCCTGAACCTGAAGGGCATTGCCTGGGAAAACCGGCCGGTGATGCTGAACCGGGACGAGCAGCGCGCCGCCACGTTCAGGACGATAAACCCGATGCGCCTCGTCCCGGTGCTCGATATCGGCGACGCAATGCTTGCCCAGTCAGCCGCCATTGCCGAGTACCTGGAAGAAACTTTCCCTGCGCCTCCCCTGCTGCCAGGGGAACCGCTTTTGCGCGCGCAGGTCCGGGAGCTCCAGCACCTCATCGGCTGTGACATACACCCGTTGCAGAACCTGCGCGTCCTGAAGCACCTGCGTGCAGAGTTCGGCCAGGACGACGCGGGCGTCGAGGAGTGGTGCCGTAAATGGATCGGCGCCGGTTTCGAAGCTTATGAGGCCATAGCCGCGAAACGGTCCGCATCCGGCCTTTACTCAATAGGCGATTCGCTGTCCCTGGCCGACGCCTGGCTGGTCCCGCAGCTTTATAACGCCAGGCGCTTCGGCCTCGACCTCGCGCCATTCCCCACCATCGCCGCCATCGGCGAACACTGCCTGTCCCTCGACCCCATCGCCGCCGCACATCCCGACCGACAGCCGGACGCACAAATGGTTACCGTCGGGCCAAACCACTCACGGGCGTGACCTCTGCCCCGCCCACCACGCAATCAGCACACCCACCGTAACCACCACGATAATCAGGGTCGCCAGTGCATTGATATCGGGCGTAACCCCCAGCCTGATCTTCGAAAAAATCACCATCGGCAAGGTACTCCCCCCCGGTCCCGACACGAAACTCGCGATCACCAGATCGTCGAGAGACAGGGTGAATGCCAGCAGCCATCCCGCGACCATCGCCGGCGCGATGAGCGGCAAGGTAATGTCGAAGACGACGCGCAACGGCCGGCCCCCCAGGTCCATGGCAGCTTCTTCCAGCGACTCGTCCATCGCGGCCATGCGCGACTGGACTATGACGGTGACGTAAGCGAGGGCGAACGTGGTGTGCGCGATGGTGATCGTGGAAAAGCCGCGTTGCGCCGGCCAGCCGATGAGCTGCTGGAGACTGACGAACAGCAACAGCAGGGAAAGGCCGGTGATGACCTCCGGCATGACCAGCGGCGAGGTGATCATGCCCGAGAACAGGGTACGGCCGCGAAAGCGGCCGAAGCGGGCAAGCGCCATCCCGGCCATGGTGCCGAGAAGAGTAGCGAAGGTGGCCGTCACGACTGCAATCCGCAAGCTCAAGAACGCCGCATCCAGCACCTGCTCGTTCCGGAGCAGTTCACCGTACCAGCGGGTGGAAAACCCGCCCCACACAGTGGCGAGCCGCGAATCGTTGAACGAGTAGATGATGACAGAGACCAGCGGGATGTAGAGAAACGCGTAACCGAACGCGAGCATCGAGAACGTGAAGACGGAGCGCGGCCGCCTCATCCCGCGCCCTCCACTTCCTCGCGGCGGTGCCGCTGCAGGAAGACGATAGGAACTACCAGCAACGTCAGCAGCACGATGGCGACGGACGAGGCAAGGGGCCAGTCGCGGTTGACGAAGAACTCGTCGAACAGCACGCGCCCGATCATCAGCGATTCGGGCCCGCCGAGCAGGTAAGGGATCACGTATTCGCCCATCGCGGGGATGAATACCAGCAGGCATCCGGCGATGACGCCCGGCCGCGCCAGCGGCCAGGTGATGTCGCGGAAAGCCTGTGACGGAGAAGCCCCGAGATCCTGCGATGCTTCCACGAGATCCGGCTCCATTCGCTCGAGCGTCGCATAGAGGGGTAGCACCATGAACGGCAGGTATGAATAGACGAGGCCTATGTAGATGGCCATGTCGGTATAAATAAGTTGCAGGGGCTGGTCGATGACGCCCATCCAGAGCAGCAGGTTATTGATCACGCCGTAGTTGTTGAGGAGACCCATCCACGCATAAACGCGCAACAGGAAGGAGATCCAGAACGGGAGGATGATCAGGAGCAGCAGGATGTTGCGCACCGAGCGCTCCGCCCGCGCAATCCCATATGCCATCGGGAATCCGACGATGAGACACAGGAGAGTCGCGACGGCGGCCATGAACACGGACTTCAGGTACGTGACGATGTACAGCTTGTCGGTCAGCAGGAAGACATAGTTGTCGATCGTTACCTGCGGTGCACCGGCATCGTCCAGGAACGGCGTGAACGGAGGTTGCGCGATCACCGGGTCTGCAAAGCTGATCTTCAGGATGATCGCGAACGGCGCGAGGAAAAAAACCAGGAGCCAGAGGTACGGCAGCGCTGTCGCGACGCGCTGCCAGAGCATGTCCGGACCGGTTTGCTTCATCTAGTTCAGCACCACGACGCTTTGCGCTCTCCAGGAAATGAATACCTGGTCATCCCATTCCAGGAAGCGCTCCGCGGAGCGGCGGCGGTTCTGCGCACTCACCTGCACGATTCGCCCGTTCTCGAGGCGAATCCTGTACAGCGACAAATTACCGAAATAGCCGAGGTCGTCCACGACTCCGCGGAGGCTCGTGTTCCACTCGCTCTCCGGCTCTTCCTGGCTGATGAAAATCTTCTCCGGCCGAATCGCGAGGCAGATCTTCGAACCTACGGGCGGCGGTGTGTCAGTTAACGCCCGCATGGCCGCGCCGGCGGACTCGCAACGTACCGTAATGGCCCCTTCCGATGCGTCCTCGACCGTTCCCTCGAACAGGTTGATGGTGCCGATGAAGTCGGCGACAAAGCGGCTGTTCGGGTACTCGTACACCTGCTTCGGCGTGCCGACCTGGTCGAGGCGCCCGTTGTTCATCACCGCGATGCGGCTCGACAGGATCATGGCTTCTTCCTGGTCGTGCGTGACCACGACGAAGGTAATGCCAAGGCGATCCTGGATTCCCATCAGCTCGAACTGCGTGTGCTCGCGCAGTTTCTTGTCCAGCGCCGCGAGCGGCTCGTCCAGCAGCAACACCTTGGGCCGTTTCACCAGCGCCCGCGCAAGCGCGACTCTCTGCCGCTGGCCGCCGGACAGCTGGTCGGGCTTCCGGGCAGCGTACTGCTCCATCTGCACCAGGCCGAGCATCTCCGCCACCCGCGAGCGGATCTCGCTCTTCGGCACGCGCTCTTTCTGCAGGCCGTAGGCCACGTTCTGTTCCACGGTCATGTGAGGGAAGATCGCGTAGGACTGGAACATCATGTTTACCGGGCGCCGGTAAGGCGGCTGGTCGGTCACGTCGACGCCGTCGATGAAGATACGGCCCGCCGTTGGCACCTCGAAACCCGCGATCATTCGCAGCAAGGTCGTCTTGCCGCAACCGGACGCGCCGAGAATCGAGAATATCTCACCGCGATGGATGTCCAGGTTCACTGAATCGACGGCGACGAAGTCGCCGAAGTGTTTGCTCACGTCCCTGATCTGGATGACGGGAGCACCCGGCTGCAGGTCGTTCTGCGGCGCAGCCGTCATTTGCGGTCTTCCTTTCGCAACGACGTCAGATGCCGCTCTTGACGCGGGCCCAGGCGCGCGTCCGCAGCCGTTCCTGCTTCGGCTCGGCGGGCAAGACCGGGAACAGGAGTTCCCACGACTCCTCGTCGGGATAGATGCCCGGATCGCCAACCACAGCGGCGTCCAGCAGCGGCGTCGCAGATTTATTGGCGTTTGCGTAAAAAACATAGTTGGAGATGGAGGCAATCACATCGGGGCGCAGCATGTAGTCCATGAACAGGTAAGCGTTCTCGACGTGCGGCGCATCGGCCGGGATCAGCATGCTGTCCACCCAGAGTGCAGAACCCTCTCTTGGCATCGTGTAACGCAGGTCGATGTCGATGCCCGCTTCCTCTGCGCGCATGCTCGCCTGCGCATAATCGCCCGACCAGCTCATAGCCACGCATACCTCGCGGTTTGGCAGGTCGCTGATCATCTTGGTCGAGCTGAAGTAGCGGATGTACGGCCGAACCAGCTGCAGTTGCGCTTCGGCTGCTGCTACGCTTTCAGGATCGATGGCGTTCGGGTCGCGGCCGAGGTAGGAGAGCACCATCGGAAAAACGTCGGTCGGGCTGTCGAGCAGGCTGACGCCGCAGTCCGCCAGTTTGGACACGATAGCCGGGTCGAAAAGCACTGCGGCGCTGTCCATCTTTGCCTCCGGCAAACGCCGCCTTACCATGTCCTCGTTGTAGGCATATCCCGTCGAGCCCCACATGTACGGCAGCGTATAGCCTTCGAGGTTCTCGTAAAGCTTCGTCTTTTCCAGGATTTCCGGGTCGAGATGGTGGAGGTTCTCGAACCTCGAATAATCGAGCTCCTGGTAGACGCCGAGCGGCGCCAGGCGCACCGAGAACTGGTCGCTGTGAAAGACGACGTCATATCCGCTCGATCCCGCCAGCAGCTTGGCGTCGACTACCTCGGAGGAATCGTAAACATCGTAGTTGACCTCGATGCCATATTCTTTTTCGAAGTTGCGGACGGTGTCCGGGGCGATGTAGTCCGACCAGTTATAGATATTAACGACCCGTGCCCCGGGCGTCGTTTCCGGTGCGCTATCTGCCGAGCAGGATGCAGCCACGATGGGCATGATCGCCAGCATCAGGAGGTGCAATAGAGGCTTTAAGCTCGGTTTCATCTGTCCTGGATTTCACCACTTGCCCGCGCTCGGCACAATTCTCACCCGGATAGCCGCCCGACGGCCAGCGACCCGGCGTGTCCGGCAAAATTACATCATCTCGAGGCCGCGCTTCAGCAAGCCTCGCGCGATGATCAGGCGCTGTATTTCGCTGGTGCCTTCCCAGATCCGATCCACCCTCAGTTCACGGAAAAACCGTTCCGCGACGTTCTCACGCATATAGCCGCGGCCGCCGAAAATTTGCACGGCACGATCCGCTACGCGGTTCGCCATCTCCGATGCGTACAATTTCACCACGGAACAGCGATTGTGCAGGCTTTTCACATCCTCTCCCCGGTCGTGCGCCGTGGCCGCCTCGAAAGTCATCAGCCGCGCAGCCCATAACTCGGTGACACTGTCCGCAAGCATGAACTGGATCGCCTGCCGTTCGCTCAAGGGTATGCCACCCGACGTGCGTGTCTTTGCAAACTCGCTCGCCTCTTCGATGAGCCTTGCCGCAGCTCCACAGCAACGGGCGGCGATCATCAGCCGTTCGCGGCGAAACCAGCTTTTCGTATAGGCCATGCCGTCCCCGGAGCTGCCGATCCGGTTTTCCGCGGGAACCTCGACGTTGGAGAATCGGTAGGTCGGGTGATGCGCCGCGTAGGTATGGCTGAACGCCGGTGTAGCGATGATCTCGATTCCCTGCTGGCCCTGGTCCACGAAGAAAAGAGCGTCCTCCTGTTCGTCAGGCAGCACTGCCTGGAACCAGAAGTAGTCGGCCAGGTTTGCGCTGGTAACGAACCACTTCTCACCATTCAGGACGTAGCCCCCGCCGGACTTGTGGGCGGTCGCTTCCAGCGCGGCAACGTCAGAGCCCGGACCGGCTTCGGTTATGGCATAGCAGTCGTGCTTTTCGCCTCGCATCAGTGGCAGGATGTATTTCTCCACCTGCATATGGCTGCAAGCCTCGAACATCCAGCGTTGCGGCTCCGCAAAGCACCAGGCAAGGGCGTTGGTGACGCGACCCAGCTGTTCCCATACCGCGACCTGCTCCACGATGCGAAGCTCGAGACCACCGAGTTCCCTCGGCACGTCCATCGCGCTGAAGCCCAGCTCGATCGCGGTGGCCTTGTGAAGCTTGCGGACGTCCTGCGGCAATTCGCCGCCGTTCATCTCGGCTTCGACTTCCCAGGGCTGCAGCATGTCGACGGCAAAGTCCCGCGCCTTCTGCTGCCATTCAAGCGCGCTCCGATCCAGTTCTAATTTCAAGTTGCAAGTTTCCTGTTAACGCCTCCGCCGGTCATTATTCGTAATGCTCAGGGAAGACAGCTCGGAGGTAGCTGTAGACCGCGTCCATTGCGACGTCCCGATCGAAGCCCTTGGGGCTGACGAGGTAGGACAGCCACAGCCCATCCGTCATGGAAGACAACGCGTCAGTGACAGTCTGCGCAGAAATGCTCTTGTAGTTGCCGTCGTCGATGATCGCCTGGCAGAGCGCGTTGATCGCGTCATCGTAACCGCGATCATAGGCTTCGCAGATCTTCTGGTAGGTCGGCACCGACTTCACTTCGCCCCAGAACGCAAACCAGACCGCCAGTTTCTGTCGGTCGCACACGGATGGCTTGAGATCCATCTCCATCAGAGCGAGGAGTTTTTCCGCTGCTTCGGGTCCCGCCTTCTCCAGCGTACTGTCGAACTGCGCCTTGTAGTCCTCAGCGAGAAACTGCAGGGTTTCGTTGAACAGGTTCTCCTTGCTGGCGAAGTGCAGGTTCACGATACCTTGCGAGAGACCCGCTTCCTGCGCCACGTCGCCCAGCGTAGTGCTGCCGATCCCCTTCTTCGAGATACATTTTATCGTGGCGGCAATCAGCTGCTGTCGGCGCTCCTCCCGGGTAGCTGTCCGACGGCTGCTCTTGGCGCCTTTCGCTGCGGTTTTGAGTGCGGCAACTGCCATCGTTTTCTCCTCGTCGGAAATCATGCTGCTACGGGTGAAGCATAAGGCACGCGTTCTCGATTCGTTGCGGTATCCCTTCCGGTCTTCACGCCTGCAGCGGTTGCACCATAAACATAATCTTGCGCAAATCCGCTGCTCTTTCTCCCCGGACGACCCGCATCCTGCCACAAAATGAATGAGTATTCATTCATATTTCTGGACTTCAGACCCTGTCCATGAGAGGCTGGGTTCCAGGAAACAGTCACATGGAGGCAATATGAGGTGTCTGCACAAATCTAATCAACAATTCCGGAAAGCCAACCAAAAACTCCCCCTTGGCGTGTCGTCGAACTTCCGCTACTGGGGCGATGACAAGACCATCTATGCCAGGCGCGGCAAGGGCGGCCGGCTCTGGGACATTGACGGCAACGAATACATCGATTACCGCCTGGCCTACGGGCCCGCTATTCTGGGCTATGCCGATCCCCGCGTCGACGAGGCTGCCCGGGAAGGAATTGAAATCGGCGGCGTGTTCGCGCTCGCCACCGAACTCGAATACGAAGTCGCCAGCCGCATCAGCAAGATGGTGCCCGCAGCCGAACTGGTGCGCTTCTCCAATTCAGGCACCGAGGCCGTCATGGCCGCGATGCGCATCGCGCGTGCTCATACCGGCAAGGACGCTCATATCGTTGTCGAAGGCGGTTACCACGGCGTCTTCAACGAAGTGCTCTGGTACGCGGAC
>DATGQI010000192.1:0-12369 GCA_035304285.1 Woeseiaceae bacterium | reverse complement strand
AAAAGAAGGACGGTGGCAGAGCCACCGTCCAGGCATCGCGAAACGAACTTATAAGGGACAGTCCATTCCGCTACTTCGCCGGCACTTCCGGTTCCTGTCGCCGGTGCATGACTTCATGAACCGGTGCCGGAGGCTGAGTTACAGAGGTTGAACTTTCGTGTCGCCGCACGTGTGGCTTCACAGGTTTTCTTCCACCCTCTGCGCCGCATAGATATATCGAAGCGCCCGCACAAAAAACTTGGCTCTAATTGCTGTATTCCGGATTACGTAACGAAGCCGCCCAATCATCGCGCACCAGGTTACCGACGAAGTATTCACCACCGACCAATGCATGGGAGAAATCTTCCGTGGCTTCGAAGCGCGTACAGGAGCCGAAAACGTTGCTGGTCCTGTTGATGTATTCGGAACTCATTGAGCGGACCCAGCGCCATCTTCCTGTCGAAAAACCAGGTCGAAGCGGTCGTAAATGTATCCACCTCGAGAGGACCGGTCATTAACGAGAACGGCGGCCGTAGAACTCGAACTGCCGAGGTTCTTGCCAGTACGGAGCTTTAGAGCTAAGCTACTGTACAAATACACAGTATTCCCGGACGGTCCTTCCACCGCCCCGGTAAGGGTGCCGGATCCTGGTACCACTACCCGGGTGTTGTACTTCAACAAACTTTAGGAGACGCATATGGCCACACCCGTCAAAGCAATCCCGGAAGGCTACGAAGCGGTGATTCCCTACCTGGTCGTCAATGATGGCGCAGGCGCCATCGATTTCTACAAGAAGGTTTTCAACGCCACCGAGATCATGCGCTACGACGACAAGGGCAAGGTTGGCCATGCAGAACTCAAGATCGGCCAGGGAGTTTTTATGCTGGCTGATGAGTATCCGGAAATGGGCTACCGGAGTCCCAGGAAGGGCGAGTTGCCTGCCGCCGGAATGATGATTTACGTCGAGGACGTGGATCAAACGGTCAAGCGGGCACTCAAAGAAGGCGCCACCGAAGAGCGGCCTGTCGCCGACCAGTTCTACGGCGACCGCGCGGGCGGAATCGTCGATCCCTACGGCCACCGCTGGTACATCGCGACGCACATCGAGGATCTATCGCCGGAAGAGATGGAGAAGCGGGCGGCTGCCAGCCGTTGACGGCGAAGCACGCCTCCGCGGAAGCGCGCTGATTGGTGGCGGAATGCACAATGCCATCACGGCGGTAGGAGAAGCGTCGGCTTTCTCTCCCTGTGAATCAGGTATAGCCCGCTTCCGACGATCACCGCGGCGCCTGCGAAGACTAAAGGTCCGGGCAGGTCGCCCCAGATCGCGAGGTCGAGGAGCACTCCCCAGAACAGGGTCGAGTATTCGAAGGGCGCGACGACCGACACGGGCGCGGACTTGAAAGCTTCGGTGATCAGCAGTTGGCCGAGGGCACCTGTTACGCCCATGCCGACGAGCCACAGGGCATCGCTACTGCGGACGGGCTGCCAGTCCGGCAGCGAAAGCGCGCCGGCGCCAACTGCGATCATGGCGATGAACCAGAAAGACATCGCAGCGGTCGAATCGGTGCGGCCGAGGATGCGGACGCTGATGGCGTTCAGCGCATAGCAGGTCGCGGCGACCAATACGGCGACCGAGAGCAGGTTCATACTCACGAAACCGGGCCGCAGGACGACCAGCACACCGCCGAAGCCGACCAGGACGGCGATCCAGCGCTTCAGGTCGACGGACTCTTTCAGGAAGGGCACGGACAGCGCCGTGATCAGGAGCGGCGAGACGAAGAACAGCGTGTACGCTTCCGACAGCGGCATGCCGCTGATCGCGTAAATGAAGCTCGTCAGCATGAGCACCGCCAGCACGCCACGGGCGAGGTGCCAACGCCAGCGTACCTGGAACAGCGTCCGGAACGTTCGCTCGCGCCAGTACACCCACGCGACCACGAACGGCAGCGACACCATCCCCCGGAGGGCAGCCACCTGTAGCGGCGAGTAATGCCCGACGAGCTGCTTCATGGTGGCGTCCATCAGCGCGAGCGCAGCCATGGCGAGGAGCATGAGGACGATTCCCCGGAGGTTTTCGCTGCGCACGGTGTCTCTTCCTTGTCGACAAGGCGGGGTATCTTAAAGGAGTTGCCGGACCTTGATGAGGTGGTTGTTCGCGAATGGCGCGGTCAATTCAGTTCGCGAGACGACTGAGAGCAAGCTGTAGGAGCCCGCCATTGCGGGCGACTGCTACGAGCTTTAGCATCTGTCGCCCGCGGGGCGGGCTCCTACAGCGATCTTTTCCAGCCCCGGCGTAACGTCTACGCGTCGACGATGGGCTCGAAGCCACCGTAGATCATCCGCTGGCCGTCGAATGGCATGGAATTCGCGTCGGGCTGCATGCGCGGGTCTGCCATCACCTTCTTCCAGCCCTCGTTCCGCGCCTCCTTCGACGGCCACTCGGCCCAGGAAAAGACAACGATTTCGTTGTCCTTCGCCTTCACCGCGCGCCGGTAGTCGGTCACCTTGCCTTCCGGTACGTCGTCTCCCCACGCTTCCACGACGCGCGTGGCGCCGCAGTCCTTGAATACGGTCGCGGCCAGGGCCGCCAGGTCCCGGTAGGCCTCCTTCTTGTCCACGGGTACTGCCAGCAGGTAACCATCGGTATAGCCCATGCTGCCCTCGGCTCTCTCGTCAACGAAGGGCGCGAACCCGCCGAAAATCATCCGCTTCGCGTCGAATGGCATGGAAGACCCCATCTCCTGCATCCTGGGATCGCTCATGATCTTTACGTTCGCGGCGTCACGCGCGTCCTTCGACGAATACTCGAGCCACGAGAAGACGACGACCTCGTCGTCCTTTGCCTTCACGGTGCCCTTGAAGTCGGTGACCTTGCCGTCAGGCACGTCATCGCCCCATGTCTCGACCATGCGGGTTGCGCCGAACTCCTTGAAGAGGGGCACGGCGTCGGCTGCGTGCTTGCGATATATTTCCTTGTTCGCGGCGGGTACCGCAGCGACGAATCCTTCTACATAGCTCATTTCGCATCTCCCTGGTCAGTCATGCTGGCAACATTCCGGCAGCTCGTGGCTACCCGGCCTGTAATGTAGTCGAACCCTGCACCGCCAAATCGACAGCGCCGGAAGAGCAGAGGAAGACAGGCGCGGCAAGGGCAGGTTGCGCTACTGCGGAAGCGGCACTGCTTCGGGCAGCGAGGCCGTGGTGAACTGCAGCACGGCGTCCTTGAAGTCCTGCCAAGCGGGCTCGTGTTCCAGAAGTACATGGTTGCGTGACGCAACGGAGACGAACTTCGCTCCGGGAATTTCGCTGGCGAGCAAGTGTCCTTCGCTCACCGGGACCACTTCGTCGCCATCGCCGTGGATCACCAGGGTCGGGGCGCGCACCTTCGGCAGCAGGTCGCAGATGTCTACGTCCGAACGCGCTTTCAGCAACTGGTAGGCCACCTCCGGCGTGGTGGTACGCTGGCACAGGTCATTGAACCAGGTAACCTGCTCTTCCGTCCCGTCCGGAATGAAGCGCGAGGTGAACAACTGGCGGAAGACGGGATTCGGGTCGCGCCAGCCGATGCGCACCAGTTCCTGCATCGCGTCATAAGCAATCGCGAAGTCCGGGTCTCGCCTCCTCGCGCCCCTCGCGTAGCCACCGTACAGGACCAGGCCCGAGACGCGTTCCGGGTATTTCACGGCATAGGCAATAGCAACGGCCGCGCCCTGGCTCACGCCGAACAGCAACATCGGCTTTTCCACCTTCGACGCTTCGACAACTGCATCCAGGTCCGCCACCCATCGGTCCACCGACAGGCCGGTAACTTTCCAGTCGGTCAGGCCGCAGCCGCGTTCGTCGTAGCGGACGTAGTCGAAATTCGTTGCAAGGAAACGCGTCCAGTGGCGCCAGACGGGGCTTTGCCAGTCGTACTCGAGGTGGGTCAGCCAGTTCGAGGCGCGAACCAGGGTCCGGCCCTGCCCGGAACGGGCCCAGGCGATGGCGATGCCATCGCTTGTCTTCACGTATCGGATCTTCTGTTTCATCTGGACAGGGACGCCGCCGTCATGTCCGTTCAGATGCCTATTGTGCCAAAAGGATCCCTGGCTTAAAACGAGAAAAGGTCCGCCTGCCGGCTGTCGCCGATGACGCGCTCGAAATCGAGCCCAAGGGTCTCGAGCACCGGTTCCGCGACCGGCCTCACCTGCTTCGCCACGTAATGCTCGCGGTCGAGGGGATGCCGCCGGTTGTCCAGGGGCTCCGGGCCGCCGGTCGTGATGACGTAGCTGATCAGCCGCCCGGGAGATTGCTTTGACTTGCGAGCGGCAGCCACGTGCGGAGGCGTGCTTGCCGTGTACGCATCGACGGCCTTCCGCAGGTTCTTGCGATACACGAGCGCATCGTCCAGCTCGCCGCTTCGCACCTGCCGGACGACTCCTGCGAGGTACTCGTCGACCGGTTCATCGGAGAACAGGCGCTGGAAGAGCTCGCGCTGCACCTGCTTCGCAAGCGCCGTCCAGTCGCGGCGTACCACTTCCATCCCGACGAATTCCACGTTGCCGGGCTCGCGGCCGTGTACGAGTCCTGCGTACCGCTTGCTCGCGCCGCGTTCGCTGTGGCGCGCGTGCGGCAGGAAGAGTCTCAGGTAGAGCTTCTCGAACTGCAGCTCGAGACGGCTTTCGACCCCCCACTTTCCTGCGATATGTCGCGAGAGGTCGTCGTTCAGCGCGCCTGCCAGGAGCCGCGCCTGTTCTCGCAGGGCCTCGGGCTCGCCGCGCCCGTCGCGGCCCGGGGAGTGCACGAACAGGCTGTCCGTATCGCCGTACAGAACCTCGAAGCCCGCCGTCTCGAACCAGTGCTTCGACCACAGCAGGATTTCCTTGCCCATCCCGGTGATGGAGTTTGCGAGTGCCGGGTTGAAGAAGCGGCACGCCGGGGTGCCTAGCACGCCGTAGAACGAGTTCATCAGGATCTTGATGGCTTGCGAAGCCACCTTGTCGCCGCCGGCCTTTGCCACCTCGCGACGCGGGAAGAGCTCGTCGAGCATGCGCGGCAGTATCGCCGGCTCGCGGCGGAAAGCGCCCGCAGGCGTGCGGATCAGGCCGTCCTCGGGCACGGGTTCTGCAACGTAGGCTATTGGGTCGATGTTGAAGGTGCGAATAATGCTGGGGTACAGGCTCTTGAAGTCGAAGACACAGACGTTCGAATGCAGGCCGGTGATCGGCTCCAGCACATGGCCGCCCTGCTGGGCGGCGTGCACTCGCGAGTCGTCCGAACGTACGCTCGGCGCGACAATGCGCGCCCGTTCCAGCTCGGAGAGATAAAGGAAGTCGAACGAAGCGATGCTCGCCGACACCCGGTCCGGCGTCATGCCGGTAAGCTTGCTGCGGGCGAAGGCGAGCGGCACGAGATTCAGCTTCTCGACGATCTGGTATGCGAGGCGCGCGTCCGTGCGCGCGTAAAGCGCAAATGCCTCGAGGTCGTTCTCATAGTTGTCGATGATCTCGCCGATCCGGTCGCGCACGTTGCCCTTCACCGCCTTGCCTTCGCCCAGCACCGCGCGCGACACGGCATCCAGCGAGTAATCGTCCATGCGCACGAAGGCGCCGCGGAGGAGATCCATCCCGTCCAGCACCAGCCGCCCGGGAATGGAAGCCTGGCCGCTGCCGAACCAGCCCTGCGCCTTGCGCAGGCGCAGCGCGCCCGGCTCCCTGCCGAGGCAGAACGGGTGCTTCAGGCGTGCCGCGATCCGCTGCAGCACCGTCAGGTCGAAGTCGATCGTGTTCCAGCCGGTCAGTACGTCCGGGTCGAAGGTTGCGATGCGGTCGCAGAATGCATCGAGCGCAGCGGACTCGCTGGCACAGCGGACAGCGAGTTGCGGCATCGGGCGATCAAGTTCGTCCACGATCAGCACTTCGTCGAGGCCGGGGGCATAAAGCGAAATGGCCAGCAGCCTTTGCCCTTTCGGGTCAGTTTCGATGTCGAAGGACAAGACGCGTGGCTCCACGTCCACGTTCGCCGGCCGCAGTTGCGGATTGTCGAACATCCACCTGATGCCTTCCCCGGGGATTGCGGTACCTTCGATCTCGCAGCCGCCCTTGATGCCTCGCTCAACCAGGTAACGTGCAGCGAAGCGGACATCGGCCTCGAACGTTTCGATGTTCGCCGCGTGCAGGCGATCCCGGAGTGGCGGCACGTCGGAAGGAATCGGCACGTCGATGCGGCAGACGGGCGCGCCGTCGAACGTGCGCTTGTCGAGGGGCGCGGGCTGCGGCGCGCCGAGCCCCTTCGCGGCTTCGGCATCGGCCGCCCGGATGTAGAAATGTGGTCGCTGCCGGTCGTCACGAACCAGAAAGCTGCTGCCGTCTTCCAGTCGCCCGTAAAGGTGCACGACCGGGTAACGGTCGCCCCCGGGGCCGCCGGCGACACGATACGTCGCCTGGAGAATGAAGCCGCGAGTCGTGGTGGTCACCGGGGTAGTTTGCACGAAATGTGGCAGCAAGGTGCGCGTACAACGAGCACGCTGTAGGAGCCCGTCCCACGGGCGACATTACCTCCGGGTTTCCGCTGCTGTCTGTCGCCCGTGAGACGGGCTCCTACAGCGCGCGAATCAGCCTCACCGCAGCTCGAGGATCAGCGCTGCGTTGGCCGGTGCCTGGAAGGTTTCGTCGAGCAGGTACTCTTCACCTGTCACGACGTCGACGCCTCTTTCGGCGTCGCCGATGACTTCGGCGAATCGCGTCACGTCAAGCGGCTGGTCTTCGGGAGCCTTGTTGATCACCACCATCACCTTCTGCCGGTCATCGTGCCGGAAGTAGGTGTAGGTGCTTCCTTCCGGTGCGAATTGCGTCAGCTTGCCGCGGTGGATGGCGCTCGCGGACTTGCGCCAGTTCAGAAGTGTTCTCGTCAGCGCCTGCGCCTCCCGCTGCAGCTCCGTCAGACCCTCTCCCGTAAATCCGTTCGAATCGTCTCCCGGCCAGCCGCCGGGAAAATCGCCGCGAATCACGCCGTGCGCATCGGTGCCAGGATTGGCCATGAGGATTTCGTCACCGTAGTAAAGCTGAGGGATGCCGCGGGTGGTCAGGAAGAACTTGAGCGCGATCTTGTATAGCTCGAATCGTTCGTCGAGCTGCGTGAAGATGCGGCTCATATCGTGGTTGTCCGGAAAGATCACGAGATTGTGCGGATCGCCGTAAAGGAAATCGTTCGCCAGCATGCCGTAGATCCGATCGAGGCCTAAGCCCCAGCCTTCTTCTTCCTGTAACCCCCGCATCACCGCGTCGTGCAACGGGAAATCCATGAGACTCGGCAGCCGTGACTCGTAACCGTCCTGGCGCAGGGTGCCTCGCTGCCAGTAGGCGACGATGGCGGGATTTGTAACCCACTCCTCGCCAACTATGTTGAGGCGCGGATACTCCTCCAGCATTCGCCGCGCCCATTCCGCGAGGAATTCCTTGTCCGAGTAAGGCCAGGTGTCGACGCGGATGCCGGACAAACCCGCAAACTCCACCCACCAGATGCTGTTCTGCACCAGGTACCGGGCGAGCCTCGGGTTGCGCTGGTTCAGGTCCGGCATCGCGGAGACGAACCAGCCGTCGCTGAAACGCAACCTGTCACTTTCGGCACCGTTCGGATCGAACAGGCTCTCGCGCTTATGCGTGGTCGCAACGAACTCGCCGCCGTGATTGATCCAGTCCCCGCTCGGCAGGTCTTTCATCCACCAGTGTTCGGACCCCGAATGGTTCGGGATGAAATCCAGGATCAGGCCGATGCCGCGGTTCGCCGCTTCGACAGAAAGCTTCCTGTAGAGCGCGTTGTCGCCGAAGCGGGCGTCCACCTGGTAGAAATCGGTGGTTGCGTACCCGTGATAGGAGGATTCCGGCTGGTCGTTCTGTAGCACCGGGTTCAGCCAGATCTGCGTGTAGCCCATGCCGGCGATGTAGTCGAGGTGATCGATGATCCCCTGCAGGTCGCCGCCATGCCGGCCGTGCGGGTCGCTGCGGTCCGGTTTTTCCACGAGACTGGCCACTTCATCGTTCGAAGCATCCGCGTTCGCGAAGCGGTCCGGCGTAACCAGGTAGATGACGTCCGAAGCATCGAAGCCGTCCCTGTCGGCGGAACCGGTTTCGCGAGGCCGGAGCTCGTAGCGATACGTAAGCTTCGTTTCTCCGTCGCGCCGGAAGTCGATCACGAAGCTGCCGGGAGCAACGTCGCCGGCAAGCTCAAGCTCGAGAAACAGGTAATTCGAATTGCCGGTCCTGTGAACCTCTGCGACCTCGACACCGGGATGGTCGAGCATCGGTTCGAGCTCCGCGATGCTCTCGCCGTGCACCATGAGTTCGAGTGTCGGGCTCTGCATGCCGGTCCACCAGAACGGCGGCTCGAGGTGTTCAATCTCCCACTGGGCGCCCGCGCCGGATGCGAACAAGAGCGCAAGCAGGGGCAACAGCAGCCGTACTGGCGATATCCCCGTCAACGTTGTCTCCCCTCCACTCGATGATGCCAACCTCGCAGATTACCGGATGGCACGCGGATGCTGCCATTCATAAGCGCTTCATGACGATGAATACGTATACAAGGCGGGATTCACAGTTGCCGTTGTTAGACTAGCGGGCGTCGAACGAACGCTGTAGGAGCCCACGTCGAACGGAACCGGGTAACGAAGCGTCGGTTCCCTTCGACGGGGCTCCTGCAAACAATCGAGACCACCGCATGCAGCTACTTCAATCCTTCCTCAGACATGTTGTCCTGTGTTTCGCGATTGTCGCGTTGCCGGCGATCGGCCTCGCGGCGGAAGTACGTTCGCCCGATGGCCGGATCGTTTTTACCGTTGACGTGGACGACAACGGTGGACCGTACTACAGGGTCGACTATCGCGGCGATATGGTCGTGGCCCGGTCGCGGCTCGGCATGCGATTCGAGAGGCAGCATGGCTTCGATGCCGGTTTTCAAATCGCCGGCACGAGCGACAACAGCAATGACAGTACGTGGGAACAACCCTGGGGCGAGCGACGGACAGTTGTCGACCGGCATAACGAACTGCTGGTCGAGTTCGCCTCGAACGAAGGTCCGCAGCGCCGGTTCGCGGTGCGGGTGCGCGCCTTCGACGACGGGGTCGGGTTTCGCTACGAGGTGCCGAAGCAGCGCGGATACGGGGACGTCAACATCGTCGACGAACTGACCGAATTCGCGTTGCAGCCGGATGCCACCGCCTGGTGGATACCGGCGCGGCGCTACAACCGCTACGAATACCTTTACAACACGACCCGCCTCACCGAGATCCAGAATGCGCACACGCCCATGACCCTGCGCCTGCCTTCCGGCACCCATGTTTCGATACACGAAGCGGCGCTCGTCGATTACGCTGCCTTCGTGCTCGACCAGCAGCGTGACGGCGTGTTCCAGACGGACCTGACACCATGGTCGGACGGCATCCGGGTCAGGACGAAAACACCGTTCAGGTCCCCGTGGCGGACGATCCAGATTGCGCCGGACGCCGTCGGTCTGCTGAACTCCGACCTGATCCTGAACCTGAACGAGCCGAACAAGCTCGGCGACGTATCCTGGGTAGAGCCGGGGAAGTACGTTGGCATCTGGTGGGGCATGCACATCGGCCGGAACACCTGGGGCTCGGGCCCGACGCACGGAGCAACGACGGAGGAGACGAAGAAGTACATCGACTTTGCGGCCGAACACGGCATCAGCGGCGTACTGGTCGAGGGCTGGAATATCGGCTGGGACGGTGACTGGTATTCGAACGGCGACGTGTTCAGTTTCACCGAGGCTTATCCGGATTTCGACCTGGAGGCGCTCGCGGCGTACGCGGCCGACAGGGGCGTCGAAATCATCGGGCATCATGAAACCTCGGGCAGCGTCACGAATTACGAGAAGCAGATGAGGGATGCCTACCGGCTTTACGAATCGCTGGGCGTGCGCAAGGTCAAGACAGGCTACGTCGCCGATGCCGGCGACCTCAAGCGACTGGATGACAAAGGCATCCCTCGCTACGAATGGCATGACGGACAGTTCAGCGTGAACCATCACCTGCGCGCACTGACGGAAGCCGCGAAACACAGGATCAGCCTGAATCCGCACGAACCGGTGAAGGACACCGGGTTGCGCCGCACCTACCCGAACTGGATTACACGCGAAGGCGCGCGCGGGCAGGAGTACAACGCCTGGGGCGAGCCGCCCAATCCGCCGGAGCATACGGCCATCCTGCCGTACACGCGGATGCTGTCGGGGCCGATGGACTTCACTCCCGGCATCTTCGACCTCACGTTCAAGGGCGCGGATTCGCCTTCCCGGGTAAAGACCACGCTCGCAAAGCAGCTTGCACTTTATGTAGTGCTGTACAGCCCGATTCAGATGGCTGCCGACCTTCCCGAGAATTACGAGCAGCGGCCGGACGCGTTCCAGTTCATCGTAGATGTGCCGACGGACTGGGAGCAGAGCATTGCCGTGGCCGGCGAAATCGGAGATTTCGTCGCATTCGCGCGCAAGGAGCGCGACGGAGCGGACTGGTACCTCGGCGCGCTGACGGACGAGAACCCGCGCAGCCTGTCGCTGCCGCTTACGTTCCTTGACGAGGGCGTGGATTACATCGCGGAAACCTACCGGGATGGCGACGGCGCGCACTGGGAGACAGCGCCGTATGAACTCATCATAGAAGAGCGCGGGTTTTCGCGCGATGACGTGCTCGACTTGCCGCTGGCCGCAGGCGGCGGCGCAGCGATACGTTTCCGCGCGACGCAATAGCCGACAGGACGTTTGAGACGCGCTGGGAATAGACTGTAGGAGCCCGCCCCGCGGGCGACCTGCGCAGGTGTTGAACGGAGGTGGTGGTCGCCCGCAGGGCGGGCTCCTACAGCGCTTCTACTAAAACAAGGTGAAAGTTTTGTGGGGGAGATAGCCGAACAGATCACGTTGCGGGGAAAGCCCAGGCTTGGCTTTTGGCAGATCTGGAACATGTCGTTCGGCTTTCTCGGCATCCAGTTCGGCTTCGCCCTGCAGAACGCGAACGTCAGCCGCATCTTCCAGACGCTCGGCGCCTCCATCGATGACCTGCCGATCCTGTGGGTGGCCGCGCCCGTTACGGGGCTCCTGGTGCAGCCGCTCATCGGCCACATGAGCGACCGCACCTGGGGCAGGTTCGGCCGGCGCCGGCCGTATTTCCTGGCCGGCGCCATCCTCGCTTCGCTCGCGCTCTTCGTGATGCCCAACTCGCCGGCTCTCTGGGTTGCCGCGGGCATGCTCTGGATCATGGATGCGAGCATCAACGTCTCCATGGAGCCGTTTCGCGCATTCGTCGGCGACATGTTGCCCGACGAGCAGCGCACGAACGGCTTTGCGATGCAGAGCTTTTTCATCGGCGTGGGCGCGGTCGTTGCATCCGCGCTGCCGTGGATGATGACCAACTGGTTCGACATCAGTAATACGGCACCGCCAGGCGTCATTCCGCAGTCCGTGAAGCTTTCGTTCTACCTGGGCGGTACCGTGTTTTTCGCGGCGGTACTCTGGACCGTGTTGAGGACGCACGAATATTCTCCCACCGAGCTCGATGCTTTCGAAGCTGCACGCAGCCAGGGTGATGTAACGCAGCGTGGTGCAGACAGGCCGGCGGCAACGTACACGACCGGTGGACTGGTGTGGGTGGTTGGCGGCGGTGTTCTCCTTGCCTGGATCGTCCGGTCAGGCCTCGACAAGCAGCTATACATACTGGCGCTCGGCGCCGTGCTCTTTGGCGTTATCCAAATACTGAGCGGCTGGATGCAGTCACGCGGACGCACGTCGAACGGCCTCTACAGCATCGTCCACGACCTCTTTCACATGCCCCGGGTGATGCGGCAGCTCGCCGTCGTGCAATTCTTTTCGTGGTTCAGCCTGTTTGCGATGTGGATCTACGGCACCGCGGCCGTTACCAGTCACCACTACGGCACGCTGGACGTCACGTCGCAGCTCTACAACGACGGGGCAGACTGGGTCGGCGTGCTGTTCGCGGCGTACAACGGCTTTGCCGCGCTGGCGGCAATCATGATCCCGTTCGTCGCCGGGTGGCTTGGCTGCCGCCGCTGTCATGCCGTCAATCTCTCGTTGGGCGGCATCGGGCTTTTGAGTTTCTTTTTTGTACGTGAGCCCGCGATGCTGTTGCTGCCGATGATCGGAGTGGGCATTGCGTGGGCGTCGATCCTGTCCATGCCGTACGTGTTGCTCTCCAGCACCCTGCCTGCGCGGAAGATGGGCGTGTACATGGGGATATTCAATTTCTTCATCGTCATCCCGCAGCTCGTTGCCGCAAGCATCCTGGGGCTGCTGCTGCGCGAGTTCTTCGAGGGCAGGAGCATCTTCGGCCTGGTCACAGGCGGCGCGTTCATGATCGCAGCGGGTGTGGCCACGTTGTTCGTA
>DATGQI010000191.1:0-8268 GCA_035304285.1 Woeseiaceae bacterium | reverse complement strand
CATGGCGGGGATTTGCTGTCCTTAAGTCTGGCTTCCGTAAACCCGCAGGATGTTATCACAGGCAAAAACGGGCTCCGCTCGGGTTACCTGCCTTCCATCAGGATGAAGATGAGCAGCAGACGCAACAAAGGGATAAACGGTGACAGTTAGATTCGATTTGCTGGTGCTTGGCGGCGGCAGCGGCGGCCTTGCGCATGCGCAGAAGGCGGCGGAATACGGAGTGAAAGCGGCCGTCGTCGAGAACGGTCCGTTAGGCGGAACCTGCGTCAATGTCGGCTGCGTGCCGAAAAAGGTGATGTGGTACAGCGCCCAGCACGCCCACCACATCGAACACGCCAGGGACTATGGTTTCGACGTCGTGGCGAACGGCCATGACTGGTTGAAGCTGAAGCATGCGCGCGACAGCTATATCTCGCGGCTCAACAACATCTATGCCGGCAACCTCGAGCGGCGCGGTGTCGACCTGATCCGCGGTACGGCGAGTTTCCTGGACGACAAGACCATAGATGTCGACGGACGCCATTACAGCGCCGACCGAATAGTGATAGCGACAGGCGGCAAACCGCTGGTACCGCAGATACCGGGCGCGGAACTCGGCTTTACCTCCGACGGTTTTTTCGAACTGGAAAACCGGCCGCAACGCGTGGCGATCGTCGGTAGCGGGTACGTCTCCGTTGAACTCGCGGGAGTCTTCAATGCGCTCGGTTCGGACACGACGGTACTGGTGCGCAAGGATTCGGTGCTCCGCAGCTTCGACCGAATGCTCGGCGAGGAGTTACGCATCGCCATGGAGGCTGCCGGTATTCACTTCAAGCCGGGCCTGGTCCCCCACGCCCTGGAAAAGACCGACGCCGGTCTGGAGCTGACCACCGCGGATGGGCGGAGGGCGGGTCCGTTTGACGGTGTGCTGTGGGCGGTCGGCAGGGTGCCGAACACCGCCGGACTCAATCTCGATGCCGCCGGGGTCGCGTACGATGCCACCGGGTTCGTGCCGGTGGACGACTGGCAGCGCACGAACGTCGAACACATCTCGGCCATTGGCGATGTCACCGGCAGGGTCGCGCTTACACCGGTAGCGATCGCGGCAGGACGGCGACTTGCGGATCGCCTCTACGGCGGTATGGCCGATCGTCATCTCGAGTATCACCTCATACCTACGGTCATTTTCTCCCATCCGACGATAGGCACTATCGGCATGACGGAAGAGGAGGCGCGGCTCGAGTTCGGCGACGACATGTGCGTCTACGAATCGCGTTTCACCCCAATGTACTACGCGCTCTCCGAAGAGAAGCAGAGAACGATGATGAAGCTCATCACTGCCGGCAAGGAAGAGCGCATCGTGGGCTGCCATATCATCGGGGAGGGGGCGGACGAGATGCTGCAGGGCTTCGCGGTCGCCATCCGCATGGGCGCGACCAAGAAGGACTTCGACGACACGGTCGCCATCCATCCGACCAGCGCGGAGGAACTGGTTACGATGCGCTGATGGCGATCTGCCTGAGTACAGGTGCGGTGTCCGGGCGGACGCCGCGCCAAAGATGAAAGGACTCCGCCGCCTGCTCGACCAGCATGCCCCATCCCATTACCGAACGGGTCGCGCCCCGGCTCGCTGCCCAGCGGCTGAACGGTGTCGGCGTCAATCCATATGACAGGTCGTAGCAAAAAGTTTCCGGCGTGATAGCCTGATCGGGATAGGGCGGCGTTTCGCCTTTCAGGCCCGCCGACGTCGCATTGATGACGAGGTCATACCCACCCGCAGTAATGTCCCTGAAGCGGCACGCGGAGATTGCCCTGGAAGAAGAGAACCGCTCCGCTAGCTCCTCGGCTTTCGAGAGAGTGCGGTTCGCAATGGTGACGTGTTGCGGCCGCGCGGCGAGCAGGGGACCCAGGATGCCTCTCGTGGCGCCACCCGCACCGAGCACCAGGATGTTCGCATCCATGATCGAAAGCCTGAGGTTGCGCGTGAGGTCGCGCATGAGCCCCGAGCCGTCCGTGTTGTCGCCGAATATTTCGCCGTCCTGGAAGGCGAGCGTATTCACCGCGCCCGCGGCCGTCGCTCGTTCGCTCAACTGGTCAACGTACTCTGCTGCGGCGCTTTTGTGGGGAACAGTGATGTTGAGCCCTTTCCCGCCTGCTTCCGCGAAGGCCGTGATGGCAGCCTCGAGGCGACCCGGCTCGACCTGCAGAAGTTCGTACTGGAGGTTCTGCCGCGTCTGCAACGCGAACAGCCGGTGTATCACCGGCGACCGGCTGTGTGACACCGGGTAACCCATGACGCCGTAGCGATCGATACGTTCAGGAATAGGTTCAGGATCCATCGGAGTCCCGAAGCCAGCGCGCCGCGGGGATCGAGTAGTAACTCAGGATCGCATCCGCGCCGGCTCTGCGGATCGACAGGAGGGATTCCAGCGCAGCGTTTCGCTCGTCCAGCCAGCCGCGCTCGGCGGCCGCCTTGATCATCGCGTACTCGCCGCTCACCTGGTAGGCGAATGTCGGCACGCCAAACTCGCTCTTCACCCGTCGCACAATGTCGAGATAAGGCAACGCGGGCTTGACCATCACGATGTCCGCGCCCTCCGCCAGGTCGAATGCCACCTCCCTCAGCGCCTCATCGCCTTGGGCCGGGTCCATCTGGTAATTGCGCTTGTCGGACTGACCCAGTGTGCCCGCCGAACCGACCGCTTCGCGGAAAGGCCCGTAAAAGCAGGACGCATACTTCGCAGCGTAGGCGAGTATCAGGGTGTTAACATGGCCTTCCGCCTCCAGCCGCTCGCGGATCGCGCCCACCCGCCCGTCCATCATGTCCGATGGCGCGACGATGTCGGCGCCGGCCTCCGCATGCGAGACAGCCTGGCGCACGAGCATGTCGACGGTCCGGTCGTTCAGCACGTAACCCCGCTCGTCGGGAATCCCGTCCTGGCCGTGAGTCGTATAGGGATCGAGGGCGACGTCTGTGATCACGACGAGGTCAGGGTATTCGTTCTTGATCGCCCTGATCGCCCGTTGCACGAGGCCGGCTTCATTCGCGCACTCCGCCCCGTCGTCCGTCTTGTGTTCGGCTTCGATGAGCGGAAACAGAACAATGGCGGGAATGCCGAGCGACACGACCTCTTTGAGACGCTCGAGGAGCCTGTCGATGCTCAGGCGCGCGACGCCCGGCATGGCATTGATATCTTCTACCAGGCTTTTGCCGTCCCGGATAAAGAACGGCTGGATCAGGTCGCTCGCATCGAGCCGGGTCTCGGCCACCAGGCTGCGCAATGCTGTACTGCGGCGCAGACGCCTCAATCGCGTGTAAGGGAACCTGCTGGCACTGTAATGACTCATATCTTTGGCTTTTCGTGTCTGTGCGTATGGATTTTCGCTGCATTCAGGTAGGGTTTCTACGCCTGAATCACAAAAAAGTATAAAGGCTAAGTAATAAACCCCCCATGCCACCGGTCATCTCGTAATGAACAGCAGTGCTGACGTCGAGCGCAGGCAGCGCTTCGAGCGAGTGGTGACCGCGCTTCATGCCGTTCTCTACCGTTATGCCGCCTGGCTTTGCCGCGATCCGCATATCGCCGAGGTAATCGTACAGGAATCGCTGCTCCGGGCCTGGAGGTCGCTCGATACCCTGCGTGAAGACGATGCGGCGAAGCAGTGGCTGCTGACGATCGTGAGACGCGAGAATGCGCGCTACTTTGAGCGAAAGAACCCGATCATGGTCGACATTGATGACCTGTCGCCGACGCAGTCCGCGATGATCGCCGCGACGGGCGAGCCCGACCTGGACGACGTCAGGGAGGCAATCTACGGGCTCGAAGACGAGTATCGCGAGCCGCTGGTGCTGCAGGTGCTGATGGGCCACAGCACGAAAGAAATTGCCGAACTGATGGGAATTCGCCAGGGAGCCGTCCTTACCCGCCTCCACCGCGCCCGCCTGAAGCTTAAGAATTCCATCGATGCGACAGGCTGCCGCACGATGGCCAGGGACAGCGGATGAACTGCGAGGAGTACAGGGAAGCCATCGCGGCGGATCCATCCGGTCGCCTTGCGGGCGACGACGCCCACGCGTCCGGCTGCGATGCTTGCAGCAAGTACCGTGACGAGATGCGCGAGTTCGATGAATGCATCCTACGCGCCCTCGCGATCGACGTGCCGGAGTTCAAGTTGCCGGGGCTGCCGGAAAGCGAGCCGGCAGGCGGTGAGCGGCCTGCTGTCGCAGCGATCTCATCCGGCCGAAGATCCCGATCAAGCTTTACGTCACCGCCGCTCTGGGCCGGGCTCGCTGCCGCAGTCGCGGTTGTCGCAGTGCTTTTCATCGGCCTGCCCGACACGCACACGGACCACCGTCAACTCGTCGGTGAGATTATCGCCCACATGGATCACGAACAGGCGTCGCGACAGGTCACATCCATCGCGGTGCCGGCTGGGACCCTGCACGCGGTCGTCGACCGGAAAGTTGCGGCGATGAACCGCGACGTCGGTTTGATTACTTATGCGATGAGCTGTGTCATCAACGGGCGCACCGTTCCGCACCTGGTGATCCAAAGCAACACGGGACCGGTCACCCTGATCCTGCTGGCGGAAGAAACCATCGACTCTTCAATACCCCTGGACGGTGAGAACGTGCACGGCGTTCTCCTGCCGGTCGGCAGCGGAAGCATCGCTGTAATTGGGCAGCGGGAAGACCAGCTCGATGAGATAGACAGGATCGGCAGGGAACTTGCCGAATCCGTGGAGTGGAGTATCTGAATATCGGGGAAGGCAGGGTGCTTCTCGAGGGCATGCCTTTTCCCGTCACCGGCGCCGGCTCCTGCGGCGCCTTCGAAGGACCTTAGAAGAGAGAGGAGAGAAAGATGAAAACCAGGAAAGCAGTAAAACCCGTAGCCCTGGCCGTGGGCGCGGCGCTCGCCGGCTCATTTGCCATGTCAGGGGTGGCGAGCGCGGACACCGGCGCAAGCCCGTTCGCGATGACGACCCTGAGCGCAGGCTACATGCTGGGCGCGGGCGAAGGCGCCTGTGGCGGTGACAAGGGCGGTGACAAGGCGAAGACGGAAGGAAACTGCGGCGGCGACAAGGAGGCAGAGGGGAACTGCGGCGGCGACAAGGAAGACAAGGACGCCGAAGGAAGCTGCGGCGGCGACAAGGAAGAGAAGGATGCGGAAGGCAAGTGCGGCGAAGGCAAATGCGGAGGCGCTGTCTAGCCCGGCCCGGGAAAATCGAAAGCTCCCTGGAGCGTTCCAGGGAGCTTTTGCGCATAGATCCGCGGCGCAGGCCGTTCGCGTTTTACTCTGCGTTACATGAACTTTTGTTCGCTGCAGTGGGCCCGCGCGGTTGCTATTCTCCGCTTCAGGATCCCAACACCCGCAATACCCGCAATACCCGCACGCAGGACGACATCATGCAGCAGAAGAGCAAATTAAGGCAGAAACGTTGCGACTGGGCGGGCGACAGCAGCCTGCAGTACATCGAGTATCACGACAGGGAATGGGGCGTCCCCGTATGGGATGACCGGACGCAGTTCGAATTCCTGATCCTGGAAGGCGCCCAGGCCGGACTCAGCTGGTCCACCATCCTTGGAAAGCGTGATGGTTACAGGAAAGCTTTTGCTGATTTCGACCCGCAGAAAGTAGCTCGTTTCACACAGAAGCGCATCGACAAAATTCTGCAGAATCCCGGCGTCGTGCGTAACAAGCTCAAGGTGAACTCGGCGGTGACCAATGCCCGGGCATTCCTCGAGGTCCAGGAAGAGTTCGGCACCTTCTGCGACTATATCTGGCAGTTCGTCGACGGACGCCCCAGGCAGAACCGGCTGAAGAAGCAATCCGATATTCCGGCCACATCGCCCGAGTCGGATGCAATGAGCAAGGATATGAAGCAGCGGGGCTTTCGTTTCGTGGGAAGCACAATTCTCTATGCGCACATGCAGGCCACCGGCATGGTGAACGACCACCTGGTTTCCTGCTTCCGCTGCAAGGAGTGCGCCGCGATGGGCCGCAAGCAAGCTGCCTGAAGGAGGTTGCTGCTTACTCGCCGGTGGGTGCCAGTCCCGGCATGGTGAACCCACGCTGCGACAGCTTCGCGATAAGGGCAGACTTCTTCGCAGGCTCGAGTGCTGTCAGCGGCGGCCGCACGGTCTCCCATGCCGGGTCGTCGAGAAAATGCGCCACGACCGCTTTCAACCCGGGGATCATGGAGGGCATCTGCAGGCAATCCCTGACCTCGTCAAGGTCCTGCTGCAATGCATCGGCCTCCGGGCTGCGCCACTCCTCGCAAAGCCTCGAGATAGCGGCAGGATTTATGTTCGCGGTGGCCGAAATACATCCTGCTCCGCCGGCCCTCAAGTTTCGCAACAGGAAGCTTTCACTGCCGGAGAACACGCGAAAGTCGTCGGCGGATAGAGCGAGCAGCCTGCTCGTGTTGTCCCAGTCGCCGGAACTGTCCTTGATCCCGACCACCGTTTCCGGCCACGCCTTGACCAGCCTCGCTACCAGCTCAACAGAGATGCCGACCTGGGAGACAGGCGGAATGTGGTAGAGATAGATGCGTAAATCCCTGCTGCCGATGCGCTCGATGACCTCTGAGTAACTGCGGAACAGTCCCTCGTCGCTGACGCCCTTGTAGTAAAAGGGCGGCAGCATCAGCACGCCGCCGCAACCGCTTGTCACGGCATGTCTCGTCAGCTCAACGGAGTCGGTCAGCGCAGAGCAGCCGGTGCCGGGCATCATGCGCGCCGGTTCGATGCCTGCTTCGATGAGCCGGTCGAGCAGCTCCATCTTTTCGCCAACCGAGAGCGAGTTCCCTTCGCTGTTGGTGCCGAAGAGCGCGAGCCCCGCGCCATGCGACGAAAGCCAGCGGCAGTGGGCCGTCAGCCGTACAGGGTCCGGCGCGAGATCTTCGAGAAAAGGCGTGATGACAGGGGCGAGAACGCCGGAGAATCGCTCGGGTGCGGGCATCGAAGGACTGTTCCTGAATCGAAGGGGGACGGCGTAGTTTGCCGTCTAATTCTGGATGGTAACCACCGTAATGGCGACCAGGCCCTGCGGGGTATTGTGGGATATCCCGCCGAGATAGATCGTATCGGCCGCCAGCCCCGACCAGCTTAACTGAACATCGTCGGTCGTGCCGGCGTTTACGAACCCGGGGCCGCTCGCGGTCATGTTTCCCTGGTCGTCGGACAGGCCGAACGCCCAGCCGAGCAGCGAGTAATTCGCGCCGGGACCGCCGGCCGTGTTGTCGGTGTCGAATCCGTGAACGAGTACGGCATAGCGCCCGGCGCCCGGCAACAACACGTTGAACTGTTCACGGGAGGTTGGTTCGCCGCTCTCGCCGATCTTCGTGCAATTGACGCTGTCCGGGCAGTAGTAGATGTACATGTCCAGGTCGTCGTCGCCGTCCGTCAGTTCGTCGTAGAGCGCGAAACGCAGGTAGGCCTGGTCTGCCGGAACGTCGATCAGGTGTGCCGTCACGCCGTTGTTGGTGCGAAAGGTGAACGTCTTGTTCGGGTCCTCGTCGACGAAGCCCGAGATAACGAGCGGCGCGCGGAGCCCGTGCACGCCGGGCGAATAGCTGCCCGTGTACCCGAATTCCACCGGGAAGGCGAAGCTCCCGGCCGCGCCCGTCGACTGCACTTCGGCCGGCGCATTGATGGAGGTGGGGCGTACCGCCAGCACGCTGCGGACGGAGCGGTCCTGGTCCACCCAGGTGAGGCTGCCGAAGCGCCACAGGTCCAGGGGACCGTCCTGGTAGGTGAAGGTAACGTCATAGGTCGCCGATGCGCCTGGGCCTACCGCCAGGGTGGAAGGCGTCACCTGGACCGAGACTCCGGCCGGCGGGACGATCTCGGCCGTATAGGCTCCGCTGTCCTCGCTGACGTTCGTCACGCGACGCGTAACCGTCCTGGTGCTGGCAAGTCTCGAGACGGAGATCGATGGCTGGTTGAGATCCACGGCCTCGAACGAATGATCGGCTGCTGCCAGCGCGTCGCAGCGCACCGCGTCCACCGCGGGCGAGGCCGTACCGCAGGCGAAGGCATCGTATTCGTCGGCCGTCACGTCGTAGACGAGACCGGGGTCGTTTGCCGGGTTAGGGGCGATGTGGCCGCTGCCGAAATCGAAGGGTATCGCCGGGCTCTCGCCGTCCTGCTGGTTGACGTCCTGGTGTGCGGTCGTCATCAGTGCCGACTTGATGGCTGCAGGGCTCCAGTCGGGATGCGCCTGCCGCAGGAGCGCCGCGACGCCGGCCACGTGCGGCGCAGCCATCGATGTACCCGTAAGGAACGCG
>DATGQI010000190.1:0-3171 GCA_035304285.1 Woeseiaceae bacterium | reverse complement strand
GCCGCAAAAGATCAAGGCGACTGCCTAGTGTCCTCTGTTACCGGCCACTAATACGCGCTGGAAACTCCATCCGCAGAAAGCCATGACCTTTCCAGCCCAATCCTGTCTAAAAGTTACGCCATTGAAAACGGGAAAGATGCTTCGTGTCCACGGTTAACGATGTTGTTGTCAAAATTGCCACGGTGAACGGCACCGGGTCGGCGAGCGCGAACGGTTTGCTGATGAGATCGGTATTCAGGATGGGCGTGCCCGTCGTCGGCAAGAACTATTTCCCGTCGAACATCCAGGGACTGCCGACCTGGTACGAGGTGCGCGTGACGAAGGACGGTTACCGCGCGCGGGCCGACCGCGTGGACGTCATGGTGGCGATGAACGCCCAGACCTACGCACAGGACATGGCGGAGGTGGTTTCCGGCGGCTGGCTGGTCTACGACTCCACCTGGCCCCGCAGCCGCCTGCTCGACCGGGAAGACATCACGGTGATCGGCGTTCCCCTTTCGAAAATGTGCAACGAGCACTTCGAGGGTGCCCGCGCCCGCATCCTGATGAAGAACATCGCTTACGTTGGCGTACTGGCGGCGTTGCTCGAGATCGACCTCGACGTCATCACCCAGTTGCTCGAAGAAACGTTCGCCAAGAAGAAGCATCTTGCGACATCGAACCTGGAGGCGATTCGCCTGGGTTACGACTACACGATGGAACACTTTCCCTGTCCGCTGCCGACGAAGGTCGCACCGATGGACAAGACGAAAGACCACGTCATTATCGACGGCAACACCGCCGCAGGCTTAGGCTGCGTCTATGCCGGCGCGACCGTCGGGGCGTGGTACCCGATCACGCCGTCCACTTCGCTGATGGATGCCTACAAGGCCTTCTGCAAACAATTCCGCATGGACGAGGCGAGCGGCGGCAAGAAATTCTGCATCGTGCAGGCCGAAGATGAACTGGCGGCTATCGGGGTTGTGCTGGGAGCCTCGTGGAATGGCGCGAGGGCGTTCACGCCCACCAGCGGCCCAGGCATCTCCCTGATGAACGAATTCATCGGGTTTGCCTATTACGCCGAGGTGCCGGCGGTAATCTTCGACGTGCAGCGCACCGGGCCCTCTACCGGTATGCCGACGCGGACGCAGCAGTGTGACCTGATGTCCTGCGCCTACGCGTCACACGGCGACACGAAGCACGTGCTGCTGTTCCCGGCAAACCCGGAGGAATGTTTCTACCAGTCAATGGATGCATTCGACCTCGCGGACCGGCTGCAGACGCCGGTGCTGGTGCTGTCCGATCTCGACATCGGCATGAACGACTGGATGTGCCCGGAGTTCCAGTGGGACGAGAGTTACCAGCCCGACCGGGGCAAGCTCCTGACGGCGGAGCAACTGGAGGGCATGGACAAGTTCTACCGCTATCTCGACAGCGACGGCGACGGCATCACCTACCGTACCCTGCCCGGCGAGCATCCGAAAGGATCCTTTTTTACCCGCGGCTCGGGTCACAACAAGTTTGGCGCCTACACGGAAGACTCCGCGCAGTACAAGGAGGTCGTGGACCGGCTCCTGGTCAAGTGGGAGACCGCGCGAGACCTGGTGCCGGCGCCCGAGGTCGAATACTCGAAGTTCAACAAGCGCGCCATCCTGACGCTCGGCAGCTGCGATGGTGCCGTGAAAGAGGCAATGGACCGGCTGAAGGAGGAAGGGACGCCGTTGAATTACTGTCGCGTGAAAGCTTTCCCGTTCAGTGATGCGGTGAAGGAATTCATCGACCGGCACGAGCGCGTTTATGTCGTGGAGCAGAACCGGGATGCACAGCTCCGTTCGCTGCTGATGCTCGACATCGAGGCGGATGCACGCAAGCTGGTGCCCGTGCTGCACTATGACGGCATGCCGCTGGCTGCAAACTTCGTCGTGCAGAAGGTCCAGGAAGATCTTGCCAAGGGACGCGCAGCATGAGCTATATACCGAAACCGAAGATTTCACACCCGAAGCTGCCTCGCAACAAGCTTGGACTGACGTCGCGCGACTACGAAGGCACGGTCTCGACGCTATGTGCAGGATGCGGCCATGACTCCATCACGGCAGCCATCATCCAGGCAGTGTTTGAACTCGGCATCGAGCCGCACATGCTCGGGAAAATGAGCGGCATTGGCTGTTCATCGAAAACTCCGGCGTATTTCGTCAGCCAGTCGCACGGCTTCAACTCCGTGCACGGACGCATGCCGTCCGTCACGACGGGAGCCAACGCGGCGAACAAGGATCTCATTTACATCGGCGTCTCCGGCGACGGCGACTCGCTTTCGATCGGCATGGGGCAGTTTGCGCACGTCATCCGCCGCAATTTGAATATGTGCTACATCATCGAGAACAACGGCGTGTACGGGCTGACCAAGGGCCAGTACTCTGCCTCGGCGGATATCGGCACGGTGGCGAAGAAGGGCCCGGCGAACCGGCAGATGCCGATCGACCCCGTCAGCACCGCGATCGGCCTCGGCGCGACCTACATCGCGCGCAGTTTCTCCGGCGACAAGCAGCAGATGGTACCGCTGATCAAGGGCGCCATCACGCACAAGGGCTTTTCCCTGCTTGATATCATCAGCCCGTGCGTGACGTTTAACGACCATGAAGGCTCGACCAAGAGCTATGCGCATACTCGCGAGCATTACCACCACGTGATAGATACGGATTTCGTGCCGCCGGCCGAAGAGATCCGCGCTGAATACGAGCAGGGCGGAGCTATGCCGGTGCAACTCCATGATGGCAGCAAGATCGTGTTCCGCAAGGTCGACAACGAGTACGACCCCACCAGCCGGGCCGCTGCATTCTCGTACCTGCGCAGCAGCATAAGAGCAGGCGAAATCATTACGGGCTTGTTGTACATCGACGAGGAGATGGGCGACATGCACGACCTCTCCGGCAGCGTCGACCGGCCCTTGTCGAAGATCCCGTACGAGGAACTGAATCCCGGCCCCGACAAGCTCGCAAAGGTAATGAGCCGCTACCGGTAATGTTCGCCGGTTTGTCGCCCGTAAGACGGGCTCCTACAGCCCTCTTTTCCGCAACTGCACCCTCTGAATAGCCGCTGTAGGAGCCCGTCCCACGGGCGACCGCCGCATACCTCGAAGCACCTCCGATCCCGGAATAGACCGCTGTAGGAACCCGTCCCACGGGCGACCGCCGC
>DATGQI010000189.1:0-5861 GCA_035304285.1 Woeseiaceae bacterium | reverse complement strand
AGATAAGGATTTCCCCACGGATCTTTCGGCGCCCGATCCAGGTAACCGCCGGCTTTCCAGTTGCGGATATTGGGGTCGGCCGGCTTCGTGACCAGCGCCTGCAGGCCCTGTTCACTGGTCGGATAGCTGAAGTTGTCCATGCGATAGAAATTGAGGGCGCTCTCAATGCCTCTCAGATCGGACTGCACCCGCGTGATCTGCGCGTCGTCGATGCGCCCGATGACATTCGGTGCGACGATAGCCGCCAGGATGCCGAGGATGATCACAACGACCATGATCTCGATCAGCGTAAACCCTCGCTGCCGGCGATTGCGAGCCTCGGTTCTCTGCACTGTAAATACTCCGAATACTTCGTCTGTAACGTTCGACCTGCGTTGACGTGCCCTGCGGCCGCACGTCAGTATAACAAACATGGGCTTACACGAGGCTTCCGAGGTCGGGAATGGTTCCATTCTGAGACGCAGTACCGGATGGGTGGTTCCACTCTTTTTGACGGCTATCTCGCTCCTGGTGTCGCTCGCCGGCACGGAAGGACAAAGCCGGCTGAGGTACGAACGAGAAGGCATTGCGGACGGTCAACTCTGGCGCCTCCTCACCGGCCACTTCGCGCATCTCGGTTTCTCGCACATGCTGCTGAACGTTGCCGGACTCGCGCTGGTCTGGCTGCTCGTCGGCAGTGCCTGGACCCTGTGGCAATGGGCGTTTATTACGTTCGTATCGCTCGCGGTTATCGACCTGGGCTTCTGGTTTTTCGACCCTGGCCTGACCTGGTACGTCGGCCTCTCCGGGCTGCTGCACTCGATGCTGGTGGCGGGCATTATCGGCCGTATTCGCGCAGCGCCCGGCGAGTCGTTCGCGCTTGGTGTCATCGTGCTGGCAAAAGTAGCCTGGGAACAGTTCGCGGGGCCGCTGCCGGGTTCCGAAAGCTCAGCCGGCGGCGCGGTCGTCGTTAATGCACACCTCTACGGTGCGATCGCAGGCATAATCGCCGCCGGCGCATTGCGACTCCGTCCGACGCCGCGCGCGCCGATATAATGACCTTTTTCCGTGGAGCAACGCCGTGACACTTGCCATGATCTTTCCAGGCCAGGGATCGCAATCTGTCGGTATGCTTGCCGCACTGGCCGAACAGTACCCGGACATTCCGGCGACGTTCGCGGAGGCATCAGCGATCCTGGGTTTTGACCTCTGGCAACTCGTGCAGGAGGGACCCGCTGAACGCCTGGACGAAACGGTCAACACGCAACCCGCGATGCTTGCAGCAGGTGTCGCAACCTGGCGCGCCTGGCGAAGCGCGGGCGGAGCAACTCCCGCCAACATGGCCGGTCACAGCCTTGGCGAGTACACGGCGCTGGTCTGCGCGGGCAGCCTTAAATTCGCCGACGCGGTCCGGCTGGTCAGGCGCCGGGCTGAGCTGATGCAGGCAGCCGTGCCGCCCGGAGAGGGCGCGATGGCCGCCATCCTCGGCCTCGACGACGATGCCGTGATCGAAGCATGCAACGCCGCCGCACAAGGTCAGGTCGTGAGCGCTGTCAACTTCAATTCACCCGGCCAGGTGGTCATCGCCGGCGAACGCGCGGCGGTCGAGCGCGCGACGGAGCAGGCTAAAGCAGCGGGAGCTAAACGCGCGCTGGTACTAAGGTTAAGCGTTCCATCCCACTGCGAACTGATGCGCCCCGCGGCCGAACAACTGGCGCAAGAGCTTGCCAATACTCCGCTGTCTGCCCCCTCGATACCGGTGACAGGCAACGCGGACGTGAAACTTTACGAAGATGCACAGCAAATACGCGAAGGGCTCGCAAAACAGCTTTACAGTCCGGTGCGCTGGACGGAAACCATCCGCGAACTCGTAAACTCCGGCAGTTCGTCCATCGTCGAGTGCGGACCTGGCAAGGTACTCACCGGTCTCGCCAAACGCATCGATCGAAACATCCCTGCCGTTTGCATAGACACCCGCGAGACCATGACCACCGCGCTCGCGGAATATGCCGCGCCACCAAACTAAACCGGCAGCGGCCGGGAGGACCACCCGGTGCGATGAGGACAGGTGGCATGGTCGGTGGGGTGGTCTTTGGCGGAAATAAAGCGGACCGCAGGGAGCCATTCCGTAAAAGGCCACCCCACCGGCCATGCCGCTACGCTCGATTGACCAATATACGTTCAGGAACGACAAAGGAGCCCGACCGATGACAGGCACGTTCAACCAGGACATTCTGAACGGGCGTGTGGCGCTCGTAACAGGTGCATCGCGCGGCATAGGCGCGGCGATCGCGGCGGCCTTCGCCGGCGCGGGTGCGAAGGTGGTGGGTACTGCCACCAGCGCTGACGGCGCAAGCCGGATCTCCGAGTCGCTGGGAGAACGAGGCCGCGGTGCGGTTTTGAATATAGCCGACGAGGAATCCGTCCAGGCGTTGTTCAAGGAACTGCAGGATCATGAAGGCGCGCCGACCATTGTCGTGAACAATGCAGGCATAACCCGCGACAACCTGCTGCTGAGGATGAAGGCAGAAGAGTGGGAGGACGTGCTGGCGACAAATCTTTCGGGTGCCTACAGGGTCTGCAAGGCGAGCCTGCGCGGGATGATGAAGGCGCGCTACGGAAGGATCATCAACATTGCGTCGGTGATCGGGATCATGGGCAATCCAGGCCAGGCAAATTATGCAGCCGCCAAGGCCGGCCTCATCGGTTTTTCAAAATCGCTTGCGCGCGAGGTGGGCTCCCGCATGATCACGGTCAATGTTGTCGCGCCAGGTTTCATCGACACCGACATGACCCGCGTGCTGCCGGAAGAGCAGCGACAGGCGTTACTGGCACAGATACCGCTCGGCAGGCTGGGCGAAACCGCGGATATTGCCAATGCAGTTACCTTCCTGGCGTCCGACGCCGCGGGATATATCACCGGCGAAACACTGCACGTCAATGGCGGGATGTTGATGGCCTGAATCGGCTTGAAAAAGCCGCAAGGGGAAGCGTGCCGGAGCCGCTCCTGAACGTCGCGGGGGACCGGAAACAGGCGCGAAAGCCCGTCGTTGCGGGGATTGTAGATTGCCACAGGGGTTTCACATACAATACCGTCCCGCGGCGTGACTGGGGACTTGAGATATCAAGAACTTGCATCTCCGGTGGGGCGTCGCGGCACGACAGCGAAGTCGCCCCATCAGAGCGATTGACCAAGGACTTGAAAAGACGGCGCCCGAATACCCCGGCTCAGCTGACCCGGATTTTTGCGAAGTCACTTCCTGAGGAGAAGCGATCACTATGAGCAGTATTGAAGAACAAGTTAAAAGCATCGTTGCCGAGCAGTTGGGGGTGAAAGAGGAAGAAGTCACGAATGACGCATCCTTCGTGGACGACCTTGGCGCCGATTCTTTGGACACGGTTGAACTGGTGATGGCTCTCGAAGAGGAATTCGAAACTGAAATCCCCGATGAAGAGGCTGAGAAAATCACCACCGTCCAGCAGGCCATCGATTTCGTAACGGCTCGTCGCAGCGAGTCCTGAAAAGTCTCTTGCAATGTGTGCACAGGGAGTCTCTGCGCAAGCCTGGACAAGGGGATGCCGTCCATGACTGGTGCAGAGGCTTCCTCGGTTCACTAGGGGCGCGAGGCCAGATCAGGATCGCGTTGGCAAAGCAGTCTCCGGCAGGCCTGCCGGGACATTCGATTACTTGTACGTTCCCGGGATAGCTACTTGAGCAAACGACGCGTCGTTGTAACCGGCATGGGCATCATCTCGCCGGTGGGCAACCAGCTGGAAACGGCGTGGGAGAACGTGCGTGAAGGGCGCTCCGGCGTAGCGCCGATTGCCTCGTTCGACGCGAGCAAGTTCACCACCCGAATTGCCGGTGAAGTAAAACACTTCGATGTAGAGAAATACCTGCAACCGCGCGATGCACGCAAGATCGATAAGTTCATGCACTACGGTATCGCTGCCAGCAGCGATGCACTGGCCGATTCCGGCCTTGAAATAACCGCGGAAAACAACGAGCGGATTGGCGTGGCGATGGGTGCCGGCATCGGCGGCCTCCATACCATTGAGTCGAATCACCGCAAGCTGCTTGACTCAGGGCCGCGAAAAATTTCTCCGTTCTTCATTCCAGGCAGCATCATCAACATGGTGTCCGGTCATGTCAGCATCATGCACGGCATTACCGGGCCAAACATCGCAATCGTTACTGCGTGCACCACGTCGACACATTGCATCGGCATCGCCGCACGAACCGTCGCTCACGGTGACGCAGATGTCATGCTGGCTGGTGGCGCAGAGTATGCAACAACGCCGCTGTCACTCGGCGGATTCTGCGCCGCGCGCGCGATGACCACGCGTAATGACGAGCCGGAAACCGCAAGCCGCCCGTTCGATGCCGGAAGGGACGGTTTCGTGCTGAGCGACGGGGCAGGGTGCCTCGTCCTGGAAGAGTACGAGCATGCGCAGGCGCGGGGGGCACGCATATACGCCGAGCTTATCGGCTTCGGCATGAGCGGCGATGCCTATCACATCACGTTGCCGGCGGCCGATGGTGAAGGCGCGAGAAAATGCATGGTCGCGGCGATGAAAGATGCAGGTATTGCACCGTCCGATGTTGATTACCTGAATGCGCACGGCACCTCGACGCCGGCCGGCGATATCGGCGAAACCGTCGCGATCAAGCGCGCGTTCGGTGATGCCGCCCGTCAACTCGCCGTGAGCTCTACTAAATCCGTGACGGGTCACCTGCTCGGCGCTGCGGGCGTGGCCGAGGCTATATTCTCGATTCTCGCCATCCGCGACCAGGTGCTGCCGCCCACGATCAACCTGCACGACCCCGACCCGGAATGCGACCTGGATTACGTGCCGAACGAAGCCCGGGACGCCAAGGTCGACGTGGTGATATCGAACTCCTTTGGTTTTGGCGGAACGAACGGCAGCCTGATATTCCGCCGGCCGACCTGAGACGCAGTGCCAAGTGCGAAGTGAGCTCCGAACCTTTCCGTAACCGGAAGAGGCAAAGGGCCAACCGGGACGCGCCGCAACATGCGCAATATGCGACACTGACTCCGGGTCGAACATGAAGCGAATACTTTACACAGGCGCAGTTGTCGCCGCGGTCGCGGCGGTTGCACTGGTCATCCTGGCCTGGCAGGTCGTGCGATTCCTTGATTCGCCGCTGAATCTGCCCGAAGAAGGCCTTAACTTGGAAATCGCGCCCGGCACTGCGTTCGCAGCTGTCAGCAACGACCTTGGCCGGCGCGGCGTTATCAGTCACCCGCGCGTGTTTCGCTGGTACGCCCGGCTCACCGGAGGCGCCAGCCGGATTCATGCAGGCGAGTATCGCATCGAACCCGGAATCACCCCGCCGCAGTTGTTGGAAAGATTCGTCTCCGGCGACGTGCAGCTGTATTCCTTCACGATAGTGGAGGGATGGACCTACCGCGAGCTGTTGGCCGGACTGATACGTCACGAGGCGGTTGTGCAGACGGTCGAGCCGGAGGAGTGGCAGGAGTTGCTCGAAATGCTGGGCGCGGAAGCGACACATCCTGAAGGCCTGTTCCTTCCGGAAACCTATCGCTTCCCTAAGGGAACTCCCGATGTCGAGATCCTGCGGCGCTCCTACGAGATGATGTTGCGGACGCTGCAAGACGAGTGGGATAAGCGGGCGCCAGACCTGCCCCTGTCGACTCCCTACGAAGCGCTGATCCTCGCATCGATCATCGAACGGGAGACAGCGCGGGAGGACGAGCGGGAAAAGATCGCGGGAGTGTTCGTCCGGCGGCTGCAAAAAGGCATGCGCCTGCAAACGGACCCCACGGTTATCTACGGCATCGGCCCGGACTTCGACGGCAACCTGACCCGGCGCCACTTGCAAACGAGTACGCCGTATA
>DATGQI010000188.1:0-4763 GCA_035304285.1 Woeseiaceae bacterium | reverse complement strand
GGCGCACCACAACCTCGGCGTCTGCCTGCGCATTGAAAATCGTCCTGCGGACGCGATTCCCCATTACAAAGCTGCACGCGAACGAGGGCTCGACAGGGCGGAGCTGTACCACAATCTCGGAAATGCGCTCGCCGATGTCGGAAATGCCGGTGAGGCGGTCGATGCCTACAGGGCGTCCCTCGCCCGCAATCCCCGCAATCGCGACTGTCACAGGAACCTGAGTTCCCTGCTCTGGCAGCAGGAGATGACCGGCGACCACCTGGATTCGTATCGGCAGGCGTTGCTGCAGGATCCAACCGCTGCGTCTCTTCGGCTGGATTTCGCGATGGCACTGAACCAGCAGGGAATGTACGAGGAAGCCGAAAAAGTACTGGCGCAGGGTCTTGGTCATGGGGACTCGAGTGAACTGAAGAGCCTGCTCGCATACACATTCGAAAACCAGGGTCGGTGGCCGGAGGCGTTGCAGTTGCACGCAGCCGCAGTCGCTCTGCCGGGAGCCAGCCCGAATCTCTTCGTCAGTTTTGCACGGGCGCTGCTGGCAGCAGGTCGTCCCGATGAAGCAGTAATCCATGCGAAACACGGGGCAATGCAGATGCCCTTCAACCAGCGGGCGCTTGCTTACCTGACGCTTTGCTGGCGGATGCTCGGCGATGAGCGTGATGAAATTCTTAATGATTACGAACATCTCGTGGGAGTCTATGACGTTCCCGTTCCGTCCGGTTTTTCAGGTGCCGCCGCCTTCAACTCCAGGTTGAATGAGGTCCTGGATACGATTCATACGGGAAAGCGTCCGCCCCCCGAACAGACCGTGCGCGGCGGAACGCAGACCAGCGGCGATCTTTTCGTCCGGCGCGAACCGGAAATCGCGAGTCTCGTCGACGGGTTGAGAAGTTGCATCAGGGAGTACATCGATCGGTTGCCAGGACACCCGGAGCACCCGATGCTGTCCCGCCGCAGCGAAAGCTTCGATTTTTCGGCCTCCTGGTCCGTGCGGCTGCAAAGCGCCGGTTTCCACACCATGCATATCCATCCGCTCGGGTGGATCAGTTCCGCCTACTACGTACACGTGCCACCCGAGGTCGCCGGTCCCGCCGCTAAAGGTGGCGAATTGAAATTCGGCGAACCCGACATAGACATCGGCCCGAAAGGCAATCCGCGGCGTTATGTTCAGCCGGCAGTTGGCCGCCTCGTGCTGTTCCCCTCTTACATGTGGCACGGCACGGTTCCTTTCGATTCCGTGCAGCCGCGCACCACCGTTGCATTCGACGTCGTTCCCGTCGTGAAGCGATGATTGTCCCGCACGTCCAATGAACCAGCCGCAGGACTACGCGCAGGCTCTGGAACGAGCCAGGAACCTGCACTCGGATGGACGCCTCCCAGAGGCGGAACAGGCCTATCGGCAACTTGCGACGGACGGCGAGCCCGGAGCTCCACACCGTGAAGCTGCGCTCAAGATGCTGGCTGAGCTTTACGTACAGTCACGCCGCCCGGAGGAAACGATCGCAACACTGGTGGCGCTGACCGAGGAAGTGCCGGACAGCCTGCAGTACTACGTGCACCTGTCCGGGTTGCTGGAGATGGTGGGTCGTAGCGATGTTGCGATCGGACACTACCGCAGGCTACTGAAGCGACAGCCTCAGATGGCGGCAGCGCACTTCAACGTCGCGTTGCTCTACAGGAAGAACAGGCGCTATACGCAAGCCATCGCGGCGTATGAAGAGGCCATCCGGCTCGGCATCGGCAATGTCGAGGAAGCCTGGTCCAACCTGGGCGTCACCCACTCCGAGATGCGACAGCCGGAAAAGGCTGCCGAGATGTACGAACGAGCGCTCGAGGTCGAGCCGAAGTACATCCCGGCCATGTTCAATCGTGCCGGCCTCTTCGAAGAAGCAGGACAACGGGCGCCGGCCCTCGAGCTCTACGAGCGGATACTGGCGCTAAAACCCGATCACTCCGGAGCGCTTGCGCGCATAGCCTATGCCGGGAAGATCAGGGCAGACAGTTCTATCCCAAAGAGGCTTGAAGCTGCGATAGAGCGGGCAGGGGACGACTCGCCAGGTCGCGAGGAACTGTCGTTCGCGCTGGGGAAGTCGCTGGACGACCTGGGAAGGTATGGAGAAGCTTTCGCCATGTACCGCGCCGCCAATGAGCTGGGAAAGCTGCGTCAACCACCCTACGATCGGCAGGCGACCGAGGCGGCATTCGGGCAGCTGATCGGCTTTTTTACCGCCGAATGGCTGGAGCGCGCATCAACCGGTTCGACGGAAGCGCCGGTGTTGATATGCGGCATGTTTCGCTCTGGCTCAACGCTGTTGGAACAGATACTCGCGGCGCACCCTGCAGTTACCGCCGGGGGAGAAACAGGTACTTTGAGTTCGCTGATCGCGCGCAGGCTCTCGCCATACCCGGAACGCGCAAGGAGCGCCACGCGGGAGGAGCTGGGCAAGATCGGAACGGACTACCTCGAAAAGCTGCGGGAGCTGTTCCCGGGCGGAGAAGTTGTCACCGACAAACGGCCGGATAATTTCCTGCACCTGGGTTTGGTCAAGGCGATGTTTCCCGCGGCACGCATCATCTATACGAGGCGCAATCCGGAGGACAACTGCCTCTCTGTCTACTTCCAGCAACTCGGGAACCTGCCCTATGCCACTGACCTCGCGAATACGGCGCATTACTACAGGCAGCACGAACGCCTCATGAATCACTGGCAGGCTTTGTTCCCGGAGAGCATTTTCACCGTCGACTATGACCAGCCGGTTCGGACACCGGAGCCGGTTATAGAACGATTGCTGAAGTTCCTGGGTCTCGAGTGGGATGAGAGATGCCTGGACTTCCAGCGGTCGACCAAGCTCGTGAAAACCGCCAGTGTGTGGCAGGTGCGCGAAGCTTTGCATACGCGCTCCAGCGGGCGCTGGCGGAACTACGAGCAGTTCATCGACAATCTCGGCAGGCCGGAATGGATCAGCAAAGCGTAGCAGGTATGGTCGCCGCGGCAGAGGACGCGTTGAGACGCGGCGACACGGGCCGCGCATTCGATATCCTGAGCCGCGCCGAGTCCGTGGCCCCCGGCGACGCTTCGGTTCACCTGTCGCGGGCGCTTGTTTACCGCTCGACCGGGGACAGCGCAGCCGCGCTCGAGAGCCTGGACACCGTCCTCGCCCTCGAACCCCGAAACTTCCTCGCCCTGTTATCCAAGGGCTTCCTGCTCGAACAGCAGGGCCTGGCGAGGAAGGCCGCGACTGTATACAGGAGCGCCATTGCGGTCGCGCCGCCGACCGACCGGGTGCCGCCTGCATTGGCGGGCGCATTGACGCGTGCCCGGCAGGCTGTCGCGGAGAACAGCAAGGCACTGCGGGCGCATCTCGAGGAGAACCTCGCGGAGTTTCGCACCCGATTCGGTACTGAAGACCTGGACCGTTTCGACGAAAGCGTGGACATCCTGACGGGAAAGACCCGCGCCTACGTGCAGCAACCCCTGTTGCTTCACTATCCACGGCTGCCGGCGATCCCGTTCTTTGACCGTGAGCTGTTCCCCTGGCTTGCCGAACTCGAAGCGCAAACCGGGGCGATACAGGAAGAGCTCGGGAACCTGCTGGAGGGGGCCGGGACAGAACCCTTCGCTCCTTACATCGCCTATCCGCCGGGTGCTCCGCTGGACCAGTGGAGTGACCTGAACCACTCCCGGCGCTGGAGTTCTTTCTTTTTCTGGCGGGACGGGGTTCGCCAGGACGAAGCCTGCGCCCGCTGCCCGCGAACGGCCGCGGCGCTGGAGGCGCTGCCGATGGCGCGGCAATCGCGGCTGGCTCCGACCGCAATGTTCTCCGCCCTGGAAGCTCACACGGAGATCCCGCCGCACACCGGCTCGACCAATATACGCGCCATCGTCCACCTGCCACTGGTACTCCCGGGACCGTGCCGCTTCAGGGTCGGGAATGTCACGCGCGAATGGCGCATGAACGAGGCTTGGGCGTTTGACGATACGATCGAGCACCAGGCCTGGAATGACAACGACGGGCTTCGGGTAATCCTGATCTTCGACGTGTGGAACCCATTTCTCTCGGAAGCCGAGCGCTCGCTCGTCACGGAAATGCTGCGGGCAAGAAGCGAATTTCAGGCTATGGACCCTGTTTCCGGGACGGGATAGGGCCAGCGCAGTCCCCGCAGTCTTCCCACGTTGCGAAAAAGATACACCGTCGAATCCGGTGCAGATGCCTGCTTTGCAAGGCCTGCGCCGTTATTAATGCAAAGTCGTAAGAACACCGTTGCTCCCGCGCAAAATAGAGGGTTCCATTTTGTAACTCTTGCAAGCATAATCCGTCCACCTCATGGTGCGGGGCCGGTGCAGTTCGATCCGGCATCAGGGAAAACATCCAATAAGGGCTTCAAGCCCGCTCCGGACGCGGTCCGGGGCCAACGCCAAATCCTTATAAGGGGGGATTTGAAATGGCACGACAGACCAAACTTGCGCGGGCGATCAAGCTTGCGCTGCTCACAGGCGTCACCGCGGGAAGCGCAGGAGCGCTATCCACTGCGAACGCGCAGGACGCAGAACTCGAGGAAATTACCGTCACCGGTTCGCGCATCGCGAAACGTGACGCTATCGCGGAAAGCCCGATTTACACGGTCGACCAGGCGGCGCTGGAAGTCAGCGGCCATGTAACCCTCGATCACTACCTCAACACCCTGCCCCAGATCACGCCGAACATCAGTTCGCAGTCGAACAACCCGAGTTCGGGCGGTCGCGCGTTCATCGACTTGCGCGG
>DATGQI010000187.1:0-5771 GCA_035304285.1 Woeseiaceae bacterium | reverse complement strand
GTTTGCCGGTGGACCCGGAGGTGTAGAGGATGAACAGCGGGTCTTCCGCGTTCATTTCCTCACATGGGCACTCCGCATCCACCTCTGTCTCGAGTTCGTGCAGCCACGCATCTCTTCCTTCGACCCACTCGATGTCGGCGTCCGCGTGGCGAACCACCAGTACCCTTTCGAGCGTCGTCACGTCATCGCGGCGGGCAGCTTCGTCAACGTTTGCTTTCAGCGGAATCGCCTTCCCCCCGCGCACGCCCTGGTCCGCGGTGATAACGATGTTCGATTCGCAGTCCCTTATGCGGCCGGCGAGCGCATCCGGCGAGAAGCCGCCGAACACGACCGAATGCACGGCACCGATACGCGCGCAGGCAAGCATGGCCACCGCGGCTTCCGGGATCATGGGCATATAGATCGTGATGCGATCGCCCTTCCGGGCACCCAGTTTCTTCAGCACGTTCGCGAATTTGCACACGCGTTCGTGCAGTTCGCGGTAGGTGATCTTCAGGTCGGCCGAGGGATCGTCCGACTCCCAGATGATTGCAACGTCGTCGCCTTTCGCCGGCAGGTGGCGGTCGACGCAGTTGTAGCAGGCATTCAGTGCGCCGTCGTAATACCAGCGGATATGCAGGTCGTCCCTGGACCAGGAGACGTCTTTTACTTTCGTGAACTTCCTTGTCCAGTCGATGCGCTCCGCCTGCTCGGCCCAATAGCCTTCGTTGTCCGTAACGGACCTGCGCCAGGTCGCATCATAGGTTTCCTTGTCGATGCCGGCCGTCCTGGCGGCAACATCGCTGACTTTGTATACGCTGGTCATCATCCTACTCCGCTTGCACGTTCTTCCATTTCAGCTTTCCGGTTTGAGACGCCGGGCCACCTCGAGTATCCGCTGTGCCTGCAGCAAATGCGGCCGGTCGAGCATCTGGCCGTCGAGACCTACCGTGCCCGCATCCGGCGTTGCCGCGAACAACTCGACTATACGCGTCGCCCGTTCAACCTCGGCGCTGCTCGGCAGGAAAGATTCGTTGATGATAGCGACCTGTGCCGGGTGAATCGCGAGCATGCCGCTGAACCCGTCGCGCCTCGCCCGATCAGCGCTGGCGCGCAGGCCGCCATGGTCGCGGTAGTCCGTGAATACCGTATCGATTGCCGGCACCTCGGCCGCGGCCGCGGCAAAGAGGCACAGCGACCGCGCCAGCTCGTAGGGCGGAAGCCAGTTTCCTTCCCCGTCGCGGTTCGCCGATGCACCTACGGCAGCTCCAAGATCCTCCGCGCCCCACGTGAGGCCCGCCAGGCGCTTAGTCGAGCGGGCGTATTCGTGGAGATGGAACAGCGCACCGGGCCGTTCGGTAGCCACCGGAAGTATCGCAGTACGTCCCGGCGGAAAATCGTATTCCTGCTCCAGGACATCCAGCAGTTTCCCGAGTTGAATCGCATCCTTCGCGCCGTAAGGCTTCGGCAGGACGATTCCCGCGGGCGCCGAGGGCATCAGGGCCCGCAGGTCCGCCAGCGCATCCTCGGTGTCCAGCGGGTTGATCCTCACCCAACAGTTACGGTCCGGGTGCTCCGAGACGAATTCACGGGCGATGGAGCGGGCACGCGGCTTCTCTTGCGAGGCAACGGCATCCTCCAGGTCGACGATCAGGGCGTCGGCGTCGGACTCCGCGGCTTTGATTAGCTTCCTGCTGCTGTCGCCCGGTACGAACAGGAAGCTGCGAATGGTCATTGCTGTGTCCTATGGCCTTCGCAACATGAGCGCGGTGCGCCTGCAATGCCCTACGAGTTCGTCGTGCTGGTTGAAGGCGCGATGGGCGAAAACGGCGATCCCGTTATCCGGCCTCGACTTGCTGTCTCGAAGTTCAAGGACTTCGGTTTCAACGTGGATCGTATCCCCGTGGAACAGCGGCTTCGGGAAACGCACCTCGTCCCACCCGAGGTTCGCCACCGTGGTTCCCGCGGTGGTATCGCCTACGGAGATCCCGACCATGAATCCGAGTGTCAGGCAGCTGTTCACCAGCGGCTTGCCGAACTCAGTGTGCCTGCAGTACTCGGCATCGATGTGAATCGGCGCGGGATTGTGGGTGAGCGCGCTGAACCAGACGTTGTCAGCCTCCGTGATGGTGCGGCGTATCGAATGCCGGAACGTTTGCCCGACCTCAAATTCCTCGAAGTACAAACCCGCCATGCCAAAGGCCCGCAGCTAAGAAACGACCTCGCATCATAATGCCTGCGGTAGCCCAATCAAACGTCGCATTATGTAAACTGCCGCGACGGCAACCGTTGCCGCTGGAAAATCCCGGCGGCCCGCGCAGGTCCGGGGCACCATTCTTGCGCACAGGCTCACCGGGCGCGTATATGCTATGCCGCGCCCGGCATACGCGATGCGCCGGCCTGATTACAGGAGTAACGGACAGGAATGACAGGACAGACCGTCGTCGTCGGCAAGCAGGAAGTAAGCCCCGGAACCCGCACAACCGTCGAGCTTGAAGTTGCCAATTTGTACACGCACGCCAACCTGACGATGCCGGTGCACGTGATCAATGGACGCGCTGCCGGCCCGACGCTGTTTCTCACCGCGGCTATACACGGGGACGAACTGAACGGCGTGGAGATTATCAAGCGGGTGATGAAACGGGCGGTTCTGAAAAGCTTGAGGGGGTGCATCCTGGCCGTGCCGGTCGTCAATGTCTTCGGTTTCATCGAGCAGTCGCGTTACCTGCCCGACCGGCGCGATCTCAACCGTTCGTTCCCCGGACGAGTAACGGGCTCGCTCGCGGCACGTCTGGCGCACATGGTGGCCACGGAGATTGTTGCGAACTCGAACTTCGGCATAGACCTGCATACCGGCGCGGTACATCGCACGAATTTCCCGCAGATTCGCGCCAACCTGTCGGAGCCCGACTCGCGCCGGATGGCTAACGCGTTCGGCGCGCCGGTCGTCATCGATGCGAACGTCCGCGAGGGCACGCTCAGGGCTTACGCAGGCTCACAGGGCGTGCCGACCCTGCTCTACGAAAGCGGCGAGGCGCTGCGACTGGATGAACTTTCCATCGAAGCTGGCGTGAACGGCGTGATTCGCGTGCTTCGGGAACTGGACATGCTGCCGGCGCATTCCAAGGCAGCGCGGGTAGTGGAACCCACCTACGCCAACGACACCAGTTGGGTACGAGCACCCATGAGCGGCATCATCAACATGCGGTGCCGCCTCGGCCAGCGGGTGAAATCGCAGCAGGTGCTGGCGAAGATCAGCGATCCTTTCGGCGAGATCGAAACGGATGTGGTTGCCCCGGCGGGAGGAATCGTTATAGGACGCAGCACTTCCCCGCTCACCCACGAAGGAGACGCACTCTTCAACCTCGCGCGCTTCGACGACACGCGTGAAGCGAAGGCAACCGTGGATGAGTTCCAGGAAGCCAATGCCGTCGAGCACAACTGGGGCTAGGACGTAAGTGGAAAACAAGGGCAAGCTGCTAATGGTCGGCTGGCGCGAATGGGTCGGTCTGCCGGAACTTGGTATCCCTCGCATCAAGGCGAAGGTTGACACCGGCGCAAGAACGTCCGCGCTGCATGCGTTCCACGTCGAACGTTTCGAGAAGGACGGCCGCGACTGCGTGCGCTTCAAGATCCATCCACGGCAATACCGGACCGACACCGAGATCATCTGCGAGGCGCCTATCAGGGACCAGCGGATGGTGTCGGACTCCGGCGGCCACAAGGAGAGCCGCTACGTCATCGAAACACTCCTGACGTTGCCTGGGTTATCATGGCCGATAGAAATCACGCTCACTTCGAGAGATGACATGCGCTTCCGCATGTTGCTGGGAAGGTCGGCGCTCGTGAATCGCATGATCGTCGACCCCTCCCGTTCCTATCTCACCAGGCGCCGCAAACCCAACCGCAAACGGGAAGCTAAATGAAGATCGGTATTCTTTCCAGGAACAGGAAACTTTACTCGACCAAGCGCTTAGTCGAGGCGGCGACAGAGCGTGGCCACGAGGTCCGGGTCATCAATCACCTGCGCTGCTACATGAATATTGCGAGCTTCAAGCCGAGCATTCATTACAACGGGGAGCTGCTGCCGCAGCTTGATGCGATTATTCCGCGTATCGGGGCATCCGTTACGTTCTACGGTTCCGCCGTGGTGCGGCAGTTCGAGATGATGGGGACGTTCTCGCTGAACGAGTCGGTGGCCATCTCGCGTTCGCGGGACAAACTGCGGTCCTTGCAGCTTCTTTCACGCAAGGGCATCGGATTGCCGGTCACCGGCTTCGCCAACTCTCCGGACGATACGTACGACCTGTTGCAGCTCGTCGGCGGAGCGCCGGTAGTCGTGAAGCTGCTCGAAGGAACACAAGGCAAGGGAGTCGTCCTGGCGGAAACCCGCAAGGCGGCCGAGAGCGTTGTCGAGGCGTTTCGTGGATTGAGTGCCAACTTCCTCGTGCAGGAGTTCATCAAGGAAGCCGATGGCGCGGACATCCGCTGCTTCGTCATCGGCGACAAGGTTGTGGCCTCGATGAAACGCCAGGCACAGGAAGGGGAGTTTCGCTCCAACCTGCATCGCGGCGGGTCGTCGAAGCTGATCAAGATCACGCCGGAGGAGCGTTCCACCGCGGTCCGCTCGGCGAAAATCATGGGACTCAATGTCGCCGGCGTTGACATACTGCGTTCCAACCATGGGCCCGTGGTTATAGAAGTCAATTCCTCGCCAGGCCTTGAAGGCATAGAAACGGCCACCGGCAGGGACATTGCCGGGCTGATCATCGCGTATATCGAAAAGCACTGGAAAACCGGCAAGACCCGAACCAAGGGCGCCGGGTAGCCGGCGCTGGAGGCAGCTGACAGGTAATCGCTTCGCGCTGCATCAGGCTGTCCAGTGACTTAGGTACGAACATCAGGAGCTAACATGACGAAAGACCCGAAAGAGATCACCGCAGCGCGAGCCGAGAAACGTGAAGACACGCAGCACCAGTTCCGCGAAGCGGTGGCACTGGAACAGATTGCCGACACGCTGGAATCGATGAGGCTCGAATTTATCGATTTCAGGAAGACGGTGATGCGCGCCCTCGAAAGCCAGGAGCGATAACAGCGGCTGCGAATCTTTAATCCGCGGCGTCCGGTGCCTCGGCACGTGGCTCGAGCAGCGTCAGGCACTCCGGTTGCGCAGACATGTTGTTGTCGAGACGGTAATAGCTGCGACCGTCGCCGGCGCGCTCCAGTCCGGACACCACGATTGCCTCGATTCCGACACGGTCCGTGAACTGGGGATCTGCGCTGATGATCCGGACGCGGTCGCCGATTCTGAAGGCAGGTCGTTCCGTCTCCCTTTTCCGCAGCCAGTGGAGAAATCGGCTCACCAGGGGTTCAGGCTTCCTTGGCGCGGTTCTTAGCGCCTCGCTACCCTCCGCCCAGGACCTGGTTGTTGTTCGCCTTGTCTTGGTCATACCTTGAAGTTTATCGCGTCCCACGGCGCGGCGTCGTGAGGCATACCGCGATTTCCGGTGACGGAGCCCTCACCACGTGGACCCGGGAAAGGTTGTTCGCATGGAAGGAAGCCCGCCAAGCCGGTAGACTTGCGCCCCCGGTTCGACCGGAAAAGAGGAGAGGTGCCAGAGTGGTCGAATGGGCTTGACTCGAAATCAAGAGTACGGGCAACCGTACCGTGGGTTCGAATCCCACCCTCTCCGCCACATACCGGAAAGGCCCCACCAAGGGGCCTTTTTGGTATGTGGCGGAGAGGGTCGTGTGAATGGACCCATTGGTTCGACAAATCGGCAGGATTGCCG
>DATGQI010000186.1:0-13637 GCA_035304285.1 Woeseiaceae bacterium | reverse complement strand
CCTTGGCGGAGACTCTTAACTTGTCAACATCTGCTTTCGGCAAGTGGCAGGGCTGAGGTTCCGATGTAGCGGCCTCCGTCATGTTCGCGACGGAATCCGGGGACGTCTCCGTGGTATCGATTGACTCAATAATGTCAGTAGTATCTGCCGATGTCTGTTTCTCGTGAACGGATGCGCAGATCGCGGGCTTGGTCTTCAAGACTGGCAGCTCTGGACGTCATGGCAGCACCCTAAACCTCCGAAAATGGGCCGTCAACGTCCAAATCCGCACCGGTGGACAGGATAGCCAGTCACATTACGATGTCCGTCTGCAGCGCCTTGTTAGCCGGCACTTCAAACACAAATTCGTAATGCGTAGTCTCCCCAGGGTGGGAGCGCATGTCCGAAACCACAGCGTCCATCGGCGGGATGGATTGTTGCGTCCAGCTCGGACTCCACTCCATGTGCGGCTGAATACTGCCATCTCGCCTATCTCACTGATTTTCCCGCCGCTGGCCGGCGTTATGTTGCGATGGACATGCGTGTTACCTCGCATCCCATGGAACCGATACCGGTTTCGAATAGGCATGCATGGCCCTGCTGCCTGATTCCTACAGGAAGACCCCTTGAGGATGGTGGGTTCGTGCAACCGATACGATGAAAAGAAACGTTAGCACCGCAAGGCCAAAAAAGACTGCTCGTGAGCGCATGGTCGGCGCGCGTTTTAGCGCCAGGCTTCCGAGCACGACATAAACGACCAGTGCGACTACCTTGACCGTGAGCCAGGCGTGCACGAACGGGTACTGCCGTAGCAGCCAGGAGAGAGTCAGCGCGCTGCCCAGAAGCACTGTGTCCACCACGTGCGGCCCGATACGGAGAAGCGCGTGCCTGCGCCAGCCTGCATCTGCGAACATGAGCGCGCCGCGCAAGAGGAACAGCGCGAAGCTCAGGATCACGCTACCCACATGTATGTACTTGACGATCAGGTAAGGCGTCATGCGTCTAGCCGCTCTGCTGGCTGGAGAACCCGCACATCATATGTGAAAGCATCTGCGTGCAGGTTGGCCGATCCGGGATTCCCTTGCCTTGACCACGATCAATTCACCGCTTCTTGCGCATCGCTACAGAGCCATGTTAATCAGGAGCCATGGATGACTCCGAACTGAGCCGCCTGCCGCTCCTCAGCGAACTCGACGAAAAGCAGGTCGCGCGCATGCGGGACACCCGCCGCACTCTCTCGTTCACGTCAGGCGAAACGCTTTTCCACATGGGAGAGCGCTGCGGGAATTTCTACTACCTGGACTCCGGGGCAGTAAAGCTCTTCCGCATCTCACCGGCGGGACAGGAAAAGATCGTCGAGATCATCAGGCCCGGCCAGACGTTTGCGGAGGCTGTGATGTTCTTCGCTCAGCCCCTGTACCCGGTCAATGCCGAGGCGCTCGAGGATACGACAGTCACAGCCTTCGACAGCGCGACGTTCCTGGGTATGTTACGGGAGTCGACCGATACCTGTATTCGCCTGCTCGGTACGTTGAGCATGCGGCTACATCACCGCCTGAATGAAATCGACTCCCTGTCACTGCAGAACTCCGTGCTGCGGGTGGTGAATTACCTGCTGAGACGTCTTGGCGACAGCGGTGCGGAGCCCGGGGTGGTCGAGCTCGAGGCTTCAAAGAAGGTTATAGCGGCACGTCTTTCCATTCAGCCTGAAACGTTCTCGCGGGTGTTGCATGCGCTCTCCGAATCCGGCGCCATATCCGTAGATGGCCGCGCCATCCGCATAACCAACGAGCAGGCACTGCGGCAGGTTACTGGTGCCGTGTAGGAACGCCGTAGAACAAGTCGTACGCGAGGCGGGCTTCCTACAGCGGTCTATTCAAAAGTGTCGCAGCGACATCTACCGAAGGAATTACGGCGAATCGGACATCTCGGCGAGGCGCCGTTCCAGGAAACGCCGTTCGGGGCCCTGCTTTACGAGGCTCAGCGCCCGTTCGTACGCTGCTCTGGCTTCCTCGAGACGGCCAAGCCTGCGGTTGAGATCGGCCTGCGCCGAGTGCGCGAGGTGGTAGTCGTTCAGGTCACCGCGGGCAATGATCGCATCGACCAGGGCCAGGCCGGCCTCGGGACCTTCTAGCATCGCCACCGCCACCGCGTGATTCAGTTCCACGACCGGCGAGGGATCGATACGTAACAGCACCCGGTAGAGTCCGACGATTTCCGCCCAGTCGGTTGACTCCGGGTTCGGTGCGTCGGCGTGCACCGCGGTGATTGCTGCCTGCAACGTGTACGGGCCGAAGCGGCGCGAAAGGAGCGCCTGCCGCACCAGTGCCGCTCCTTCCTCAATCTGTTTCCGGTTCCACAACGTACGATCCTGTTCGTCCAGCAGCACCAGTTCCCCGTTCGGTGAAGTGCGGGCGGCGCGGCGCGCGTCGTTGAGCAGCATGAGCGCGAGCAGTCCCACGGCTTCCGGCTCCGGCAGCAGCGCGACCAGCAGCCTGCCGAGGCGTATGGCTTCCGCCGAAATATCGGCGCGGGTTAGCGATTCGCCCGCAGAAGCGGAATAACCTTCGTTATAGACGAGGTAGATCACCCGTAGCACGTTGTCGAGGCGATCCGGCAGGTCGGCCTGGGACGGGACCTCGTACGGGATACCTGCGTCGCGGATCTTGCGCTTAGCGCGTACGATGCGCTGCGCCACGGTGGTGGGAACGCTCAGGAAGGCGCTGGCAATCTCCTCCGTCGTCAGCCCGCAGACCTCGCGCAACGTCAACGCCACCTGGGCGTCTGCCGGCAGCGCAGGATGGCAGCAGGTGAAAATGAGGCGCAGGCGGTCGTCCTCGACCTCGTCCGCTTCGAGCATGGCGTCATCGCCGGTGCTCTCCTCCATTTGTACAGCCAGCTCGGACTGCACCGACTTGAATCGGGTACTGCGACGCATGCGGTCGATCGCCTTGAAGCGGCCCGCGGAGATAAGCCAGGCGCGCGGGTTTTCCGGTACACCGTCGCGACCCCATTGCTCCATGGCGGCCGCAAAGGCGTCGTGCAACGCCTCCTCCGCGGGTTCAAAGCCTCCGAGCAGCCGGATCAGGGTAGCCAGGACGGCGCGCGACTCGGCACGATAGACTGCGTCGATGGTGCTGCGAAGGTTCTCTGCCGCGTCAGTCATCGGGAGCTACTGTCCTCCTGTTCATTCCTTGCTCTCCCTTGGGATGGTTTGTCTGCCGGCCGCGTATTGTATAGCGTAAGGCCCTGCTGTCGATTCGCGTCGGCGGGAAACGACCATGTATGCAACCAACGCATAAGGATCTTGAGGAAGCCACATGAAATACCTGTGTCTCGTATATTGCGAAGAAGCGAACCTGCATTCTCTGCCGGACAGCCCGGAGGACAGTGAGTGCTTTGCATACGATCAGGAACTGGCGGCAAGCGGCCACCGCATCGCCGCCGAAGCGCTTGCCCCCGTGGCGACGGCAGCCACCGTCCGCGTCCGCAACGGGAATGTCTCCGTGACCGACGGCCCCTTTGCTGAGACCAAGGAACAGCTCGCGGGTTTCTACCTCGTGGACGCCAGGGACCTCAACGAGGCCATCCAGCTGGCCTCGAAAATCCCGCCGGCCCGCGTGGGCAGCATCGAAGTACGGCCGGTGAGGGAGCTGGACGTATAGTGGCCTTCTACTTCGCGTAGAACCAGCCGGTCATCGACAGCCGCGCCTCGCCAGCGAAGGGGGTCACATAGCTTACCGAGTGCACGTGCCTGGTATCGAACAACGACAGGCAGTTGAATTCCGGAACCCACGCGTCGCGAGGCGTCCCATCGTCCGAGTAAAATTGCAATAACCCGCCCCAGTCTGGATGCCAGCGTTTGGTGAAGCCGAACACGTAGGCTAATCGCCTCTCCTGACCCTGCACGTCATCGCGATGGCGCGTGAGGTACTGCCCGGCGCTGTAACGGGTGTACTGTGCATCCGCCCGCAAGAGATCTCTTCGCCCGCTGACCTCGCTGATGAAACCCAGCATCTCGGGCGAGCTTAGGTACTTGTAGAAGTCGTACAGCAAACGCTGGTCTTCTCTCATGCTGGAGCGGCTTTCATTCATCAGGAAGCTGCAATAGAGGTATCCGACACCTCTCGTGGCATTTTGCATCAGCGCCTGCGAAATTTGCGCCTTGCGTGCCGCATCGAGCGATGCCATCTCCTGCTCGCTGGAAAGCCTGATCGCATCGTCGAGGAAGTACACGTAGTCGAAAGCAAGTTTCTCAGCACAGATTTCGCGGACGCGTTCAGCCACCTCGGGTAAGAGAACGTTCCGAATGCGAATGCGCTGGTCGCGACGGAACTCGTCTGCCAAGGCGTTGCGGTTGAGGGTCGGATTCAGCACAACGAAAAACTGGCGTTTCGGCGCAGTCTCCCCGCCTCCAGCACGAATTGTGCTCCAACCCATTTAAGCAGGAGCCGCAGCCGGCAGCCTTCCGCCCAAGAGGCAAGCGCTGTTTTCGGATTCTTCATCCCGCGCTGTGTGTGCACCTGGCGAGCCTTTGCCGCGGCCCTGGTTCTGCGCAAAAGTACTGCCGAATCTCGTCCATCCCAGATCTCCGGTTGGGTACAACTCTCACATCATCTTCCCGAGGATAGCATCAGCGCCGAAAGAGGAACGGGTTCAAGGGAAGGCTCAGCTCCTGCAGCAGGGGCTCCAGGAACACATCGGGCGGAGGCGGGTTCCCGATCAGTAAGGTGATCGCCATCACTCCCCATCCTGCTCGGGGTAATGTGGATAGCAGCAGCTACAGCAGCACTATCCTGGAGGCGAATCGGCGTGCGTCAGGATGCCGTCACGATATCGGTAACTCCAGCCTGGCCACGCAGCCGCAACGATCCTCGCGATTTTCCAGCGTGAGGGTTCCGTCATGCGCTTCGGCAATCTGCCGGCATAGCACGAGGCCTATGCCTGTACCGCCGGGCTTGGTCGTAAAAAACGGGACGAACAGGTTGTCGGTGCCGGAAAGCCCCGGACCCGAGTCCACGACTTCCAAACGCAGGGACCTTTCATTGGTCGTCCAGCACACACCGACCATGCCTGCCACCCCCGCGGCATCGATTGCATTCTTGACCAGGTTGATGATCAGCTGTTCGAGCTGGTCGGGATCGACCGAAATGCTGACGTCGTCGCCGTTCACGGCGACCGTCTTGCGCGTGTCGATGGTCGCGGCGCGTTCCACGAGCGCCCGCAGGCGGACTGGCTTGCGCCGCGGCGCCGGCAGGCGCGCCAGCATGGTGTAGCCGGTCATAAAGCGACCGAGCGCCTCCGCGCGCGAGGCAATGATGCCAAGGCTGGTTCCCAGGTCCTCGCGCAACGTTGCAACAGCCGCGCCGTCATCGAGACGAGTTCTAAGGGTCGTCGCCATGGACTTGATTGGGGTCAGGGAATTGTTGAGCTCGTGACCCATGACACGCACGAGACGCTGCCAGGCTTTTCGCTCCTCCTCTCTCAGGGCGCGAGAAAGGTCCGAGATAACGAGTAACCAGTGCGGCACTCCCGCTTCGCGAAAGCTGCCGGTCCACACGTCCCAGCGTCCACTGCCGCCGGGAAAGCGCCGCGCCACCGTTTGCCTACCCTCCTGTATCAACAGGTCATCGAGTCCCAGCGCGATGGCGGTTTTCTGAGCCGCTTCATCCGCGTGCACCAGGCGTTCTCCTGCCCGGTTTACCAGCATCAGCCGACCCTTCCCATCGAACGCGAAGACGGCTATGTCTATCTCCGCAAGCACTTTGCGCAACAGGGCAGTTGCCTCACGCGCCTTGACGCGCTGCTCGCGCAATGTCGATGAAAGGGCATTGACTTCCCGGAAGACATCGCCGAATGCGCCGCGGTCGCGCGAGCGACGGCTGCGCATGGAGTAGTCCTCCTCCCGCAGGGCTTCGAGGAGGTTCGACAGCGTGTTGAGCTGGTAACTCAACCGCCCTTTCAGGCTCAGGCTGAAGCCGAGCCAGGCGGTCACAAGCGCCACCATGATGAGGAAGCTCAAGCCCGGCGGCAGGTCGCTCGCCAGCAAGAGCGCCCCGGCCACGAGCAACGCGGGCAGGCCGCCGGCCAGGGCGAGGAGGGTGAGGCGAGATTCGAAACTGGGGCGCTTCATCAGCGAATTTTTTGGGTTGATGTCACGCGCATTGTCCCTTGCGCAAGCCGCTTCGTATACGTTCTTGGCCGGCGCATCGCACTCGCCCGCGTGGCGGGCTCCTAAAGGCTTCTATTCCGTAACCTGCGCTGCGTTACGTGCCGTATTTTTCCATGCGGCGGTACAACGCGCTTCGGCTCAAGCCCAGCTGTTCGGCGGCGGCTTGCACGTTACCGCCGCAGCGATCCAGCGCGTTGCGAATCAATAACTCCTCGGCTTCCTCGAGCTTTAGTTGCTTGAGTGCGGCACTGTCGTTAACGGCGCGGCGCTCCAGCATCAGGTCGCCCGCCTGGAGCTGCGGACCGCCGATCAGCACGGCGCGCTCCACGACGTGCGACAGTTCCCGCACATTCCCCGGCCATGGGTAGCGCAACAACGCCTGTGCCGCATCCCGAGCGAAACCGCCCGAATCCCGGCCGTACTTGCGTGTGTAGATATCGAGAAACCTTGCGGCAAGCAGCATGATGTCTTCGCGCCGCTCGCGCAACGGCGGCAGGCGAAGTTCCACGGTGTTGAGGCGAAACAGCAGATCGTCGCGGAACGCACCGTCGCTGATCATCGCACCCAGGTTTCCGTTGGTTGCAGAGATCACGCGCACGTTCGCCTGCCGTGTGCGGGACGAACCCACGGGCTCGTAATCACCGGACTCGAGCACACGCAGAAGCTTACCCTGGAGGTTGAACGGCAGGCAGGCGATCTCATCGAGAAACAGAGTACCGCCGTCGGCAAGTTCGAAACGGCCGATCCGGTCGCTCTTCGCATCGGTGAATGCGCCGCGCACGTGGCCGAACATCTCCGACTCGAAAATGCTGTCGGCGATGCCGCCCATGTTCACGCTGATGAATGCGTTGCTGCTTCGCTTGGAGCGGGCGTGAATCAACCTGGCGAGTTCGCCCTTGCCGACGCCCGCCTCCCCCGTAATGAGGATATTTGCGTCCGACGGCGCTATTCGGCCAACGAGCTGCAAGACCGGCTGCATCGCAGCCGACTCGGCGATGAAGTCGCCGTCCGCGGCATGCAGCAGGTCCTTTTCCGCCTGCAGCCGGCGGGCAAGCCTCAGCGCACGTCCCAGTTCCACCTGGTTACGCAGCACGGACAGCAGGCGCTGGTTATCCCAGGGCTTCTCGATGAAGTCGCTCGCGCCCTCGCGCATCGCTGCGACCGCGATGTCCACCGTGCCCCACGCCGTCATGACGATGACCGGCAACTCCGGCTCGAGCTGCCGCACCGTCTTCAGGAGGTCCAGCCCCTCCTGTCCCGAGGTTGTGTCGCGCGTGTAATTAAGGTCTATGAGCAACGCGTCGAAGGCGCTCTTGCCGACGGCCGCAAGCACCGCTGCAGGCGATGCAGCCGTTTCGACGGCAAACGGCTCGCCTTTCAACAGCAGCTGTAGCGCCCCAAGCACGTCGCACTGATCATCGGCGATGAGAATCCGCGACAACCCGCGGCTATCGTTCATGTACTCGCTTCCCACAGCATTGCACGCCAGCTTAGCACGCGCTTTCGCACCTCACGTTGAAAGCCAGCCGTCGAACAACTGTAGGGTACGGTTGCCATATGCGGCGTTGCTCTCGTTGTGCGTGACCTGGATGATGGTCGTGCCCTCGTCGTTCAGTTCCTCGAGCATCTCCATGATCATTTTTCCCTGGTTGGAATGCAGTGCCCCGGTCGGCTCGTCCGCGAGGATGAGGTTTGGCCGGGTAATAACTGCCCGTCCGACTGCTACAAGCTGCTGTTGTCCACCGGATAGCTGGCGCGGGTACAGGTCCTTCTTGCCGACGATGTTGAAGCGGTCGAGGATGTCGGCGACGCGCGCCTGGCGTTCAGCCGTTTTCATGTTGCGATAGGTCAGCGGCAACTCCAGGTTTTCATACACCGTCATGTCGTCCAGCAGGTGGTAGTGCTGGAAGATGAAACCGACGTGGTCGCGCGCCAGCGCCTGCCGCTTTTTGTGTGGCAACTTGTGCACAGCCGTACCGGCCAGCTCGTACTCGCCTTTCCAGTCGGAATCCAGCAGCCCGAGGATCGACAGCAGCGTACTCTTGCCTGCACCCGAAGGTCCCATGAACGTCACGAAATCCCCCTCCGGCACTTCCAGCGTAATCTGCCGCAACAGGTACAGCCGATTGTCTCCCTGGGGTACCGACTTCTCGATGTTGTTCAAACGTATGAGCATCTGCATTCCTTGTTGCCGTTCGTCAGAAACGGCGTTTTCCGAGAGTGGCCGGAATGCGACGCGTTGCCGGGTTGTCGAAACGTGACCCGAGCAAGTGCAGCCTGTCGTTCAGCGGCTCATCGAGGTCCGCCTGCGCCTCATCTACCAGGCCCCGCGCCAGCGCGCGAATACCGGCGATCTCGCGCATGATCACCCTGGCGTGAGCGAGGGTTCTTTCACCTACCCTAGTGATCGCGGCCAGGCTCCGTCCGTGCCGCACGAACAGTTGTACGCCGAGTTCCTCTTCGAGCAAGCGAAGCTGCTTGCTGACACCCGGCTGCGATGTGTAGAGGAGGTTTGCAGCCGCCGTGATATTCAATCCATTGTCGGCAATCGCAATGAGGTAGCGGAGCTGTTGTAGTTTCACATGTCTATACCGTCAAGTGATGGTCGGAAAAGAAGAGAGCCTTCAGTCAGCCGCCCGCAGCGCCGTCATTGGGTCGACCCGGGCTGCGCGGCGGGCCGGGACGTATGCGGCCACTACGGCCGTCGCCGCAAAAACGAGCGAAATCAGAAGGAATGTCAGCGGGTCGGTCGGCGCGACGTCGTACAGCCAGCTCCGGATGAACCGGGTCAGCGCCAACGCAGCGATCATTCCTGCGCCAAGGCCGACCAGTACCACTACTACACCCTGACGGACAACCATCCAGAGAATCGATCCCTTTGGCGCTCCAAGCGCCAGCCTGATACCGAGTTCGCGCGTCCTCCGGCTGACCGTGTATGCAATGAGTCCCACGACGCCCGCAATCGAGATCGTAAGCGCCAGGGCGGCGAAAATAGCAAGGAGAAGGGCGACGAGCCGTGGCGCTGCGATGCTTTCGCTTCTCACCTGTTCCATGGTACGGACGAAAGCAACAGGTTGCCTCGCGTCGATGGAATGGACGACCGCTGTGGCTTCCCGAGCGATACCCATCGGGTTTCCGCCGGTGCGGATCAGGAAGTTGATTCCGAGCGGGGTGTTCTGAGCGAGCGACGTATACACCTGGTCCGGAAATTCTTCCTCGAGTCCTTCCTGCTTTACATCCCCGACCACTCCGATGACCGTGAACCACTGCTCTCCGTCGGCAGAAATGCGGGTGCCGACGGGATCGGCCTCGGCCCAGTACCGTCGCGCTACGGATTGGTTGACCACGGCTACATCAACTGCTTCGTCGTGATCGAAGTCGGTGAACGTCCGTCCGCGAAGCAGCGGGATCCGAAGCGTCTCGAAATATCCCGGGCTGACGGTCTGCACGTCCGTCCTTGGTCCTGTGCCATCTTCGGGTACAGGCATCCCTTCGATCCGGAACGCTGTGTTCGGGAGTCCACCTTCAAGAGGAATAGTACCCGCCAGTGCTACGGAAAGGACGCCGTGGAGGTTGCGGGTTCGCTCGAGCAGCGAGCGATAGAACTGCCGCCGTTCGGAATCCCCGGACCAGGCGGACCAGTCCAGGTCGATTTGCATCGTCAATACGTTCTCAGGGCTGAATCCAGGATCCACTTGTTGCAGCTTGACAATACTGTGCAGCATCAGCCCGGCGCCAACCAGCAGAACGAACGTGACTGCAAGCTGGGACACGACCAAGAGCTTCCTGGCTCGCTGCCGCTCCATGCCGGCCGTTGAACCTCGTCCGACCTGGATAGCAGCGCCCAAAAGTTTTCTGGCATACGTGAGGCAGGAAACGAGACCCACAATTACGCCGACTGCAAAGGAAACGCCGAGCGTGAACAGTAGGAGCCAGCCGTCGACTTCGATCTCTGTGGCGCGCGGCGTAAAGCGGGCCGCGAAGGCGGAGAACGCATCGACGATGTTGTACGCCATCAGGAGTCCGACTGCTCCTCCGGCGAGTGCAAGCAAGCTGCTTTCGGTCACGAGCTGCCGAACCAAACGCCCCTGTCCTGCCCCGAGGGCAGAGCGAACCGAAAACTCCTGCTCGCGTCCGGTCATCCGGGCGAGCGTCAGGTTCGTCACATTGGCGCAGGCAATGAGCAGGATGAAGCCCGCCATAGCAAGCAGGGTGAGAAAGACGGGGCCGGCGTTGCCGGCGAGCTCCTGTCGAAGCGTAACAAGGGTCGCGGCGAGAGCAGCATCGTCCGGATACGCCTCGGGATGCTCCGTCTGCATCTCCGTCGCAATGCGCTCCACGTCGTCCCGTGCCTGGACGAGCGTGGCTTCCGAAGCGACTCGTGCGAAGGCGGTGACGGTCCGCATGTCCCGCTTCTCCGCCCAGTGATCACCGCTGCGAAACGGGCACGCGTGCCAGGGCATCCATACGTCATTGGTGCCCGGGTATTGCGGAAGGTTACGGGGAAGGACGCCGATGATCGTATGAATCCGGTCGTTCATTTCCACCGTTCTCCCGATCACGTTCGCATCGCCAGCGAAATGTGATTCCCAGAACTCGTGGCTCAGTAGAAGAACAGGCTCCGCCCCCGCAGGGTCGCCAGCGACGGGAAAGGTTTGACCGAGAATGGGGTGAATGCCCATAAGTTCGAAATAGTTCGACGAAACGATCCCCGATTGCACCCTTTCCGGTTCGCCACGGTCGAGCAACGTGAACCACAATGAGTGGTATTCGGCGACACCGTCCAGTGCGCGACTTCGCTGCTCATAGTCCTTCAGCTCGGGAATCGAGACCTGCAGGTTCAAGGCTGCACCGCCACGCGTTGAATGCAAGCTCTGCTGGATGCGCACCAGCCGCTCGCCGTTTTGGTATGGCAGAGGTTGCAGAAGCACGCTACTGACAACACTGAAGATCGCCGTGTTTGCACCGATTCCCAGTGCCAGAGTGACTATTGCGACCGAGGCAAACCCCGGGCTTTTGCTGAGCGTCCTCGCCGCGTATCGCAGGTCCTGCCACAATGTGTTCATCGATCCTGACCCGGAGAAAGGTTGAACATGGCGGTCACTCGTAGCGCAACGCGACTATCGGATCGACTTTCGACGCCCGACGCGCCGGCTTCGCGGCCGTCGAAGCTTCGCCCGGCGTGCAGCGGTATTTCGAGAGCAATCGGATATGTACCGCGGGCGGAGCGGCCCTCAGCTGTCACGTCAGTGAGATAATTCGAAAGTGGAATCCAGAATTCGAGGTCAGGCATGATGCGTTACTCGTAACGGAGCGCCTCCAGCGGATCGACGCGAGCTGCGTGGCGCGCCGGAAGGAATCCTGCTATGAAAACGACAGCTCCGAGCATTGCTACCGACGCGGCGAGTACCGCCGGATCGTAGCCCGACAGACCGAACAGCATTGCCTCGGCCGCGCGCCCGAGCAGCACCGCCAGGACGAGGCCGGCCACACCCCCAATGAGAGCCATCAGCCCCACCTGGCTCAGCACCATAGCAAGCAGGCGATTCGGCGTAGCACCGAGCGCCTGTCGAAGGCCCAGCTCCCGCATGCGCTGCGTGACGGAGTACGCAAGCACACCGTAAAGGCCGATGGCGGCCAGCAACGTTGCCAACACCGCAAAGCCGCTCGACAAGAGACCGATCAGCCGGTCGAGGAATAACGTATCGCGCACGGCTACCGGGAGCGTCGACAGGCTGCTGACGGGCAGGTTCGGGTCCAGCGCGGAAACCACGCCGGACATGGCGGCAAGCTGGTCTTCAGGAGCGAGTTCCGAACGCACGTAAAAATTGACAAACCCCCGCTCCTCGTCCTGCCGACGCGCCAGGAAATACTGTGGCGGCACGTCGTCCTTCACGTCGCTGTACTTCGCGTCCCTGGCAAGGCCGACGATCTCGATGTCCAGTTCTCCGCCAGAGCCTATGGACATGCGCTTGCCCACCACGTCCGGGCCGTATCCGAATTTGCGCGCGAAAGTTTCGTTGACGATGGCGACGCGCGGGCGCCCCGCGATGTCGGCATCGCTGAAGTCCCGGCCCGCCAGCAGTGGAATCTGCAATGTACGGAAGAAGCCTTCGCTGACCGCGTTGTAGCGTGCATCGGTGTCGGTGTCAGGCCCGGATTCGAAGCCCTGCACCGAAACGTTGCCGCCCCAGCTGTCGCCGGCGATTACACCCACCATCGATGATGCAACGCTTACCACTCCGGGCAGCGCGGCCAGGTCCTCCTGGATGCGCTCGAACAGTTGCGCTGACCGTTGCGGTTCATACCCGCTCAGCACCGGCGCAACCGACATTGTTGCGACCGGATCGGTGCGCAGGCCGAGATCCGCGTTCGCCAGGTTGGAGAGGCTCTGGATGAAGAGGCCCGCCAGCACCAGGAGCACCATCGAGAACGTTATCTGGGCGGTGACGAGGCCTCGCCTGAAGCGCGCCATGCCGCGCCCACCAGCTTGCTTGCTCGCCTGCTCTTTAAGAACTTCGACCGGTGCCGTGCGGGTTGCGGCAATCGCCGGGAACAGTCCGAACAGGAATACGGTGACCAGTGACACGCCGATAGCGAACAGGATCGCGGCACCACTCAAGCCGATCTGCATGCCCTGCGCTGCCTCGGCGGGAACGACCATGCCGATGATGCCAAGAGTGGCCGCCGCAACGGGAAAGCTTGCCACACACCCGACCAGTCCGAGGACGGCTGCTTCTGTCAGCAATTGCCCGACCATTTGGCCGCGGCTCGCGCCCATCGACGCCCGCACGGCCATCTCACCGGCACGTGCTGCGCCACGGGCGAGCAGCAGGTTCGCTATGTTCACGCAGGCGATCAGGAGCACCAGGGTAGTTACCCCAAGCAGCAGCGTGAGCGGCATGGCCGAGTTCCCGGGGGTGCGGCTTTGGCCGCGTGCGCCAGGTTCAAGAACCAGCGTCCTTTCACGAAAGCTCTCCATGTATTGCTCAGAGCCTCCGGTGTTCAGCGGCACCTCGATGTCACTGATGATTGCGCGGTAAGGAACATTGATGGAATTTTCCGCCTGCTGTATGTCCACACCGGGTTTCAGCCGCGCGAACAGGTATGCCCAGTACGACAAGCGATTGTCACTGTCCGCCGGAACATAAGGCTCCATCAGCCAGCGCATCGTCAGTGGCACGAACACCTGCGGCCGCTGCCCTATCGTGGTGCCGGTGAAGCCTTCCGGTGCTACGCCGATGATGGTCATCGGTTGCCCGTTCACGGTCAGGAGGTTGCCCAGGACACTACGGTCGCCGCCAAAGTTGTTGTGCCAGTAGTCATAGCTCAGGACGACAACCTGGCTCTCACCCACTCTCGGCTCGTCCTGCGGCCCGATGAGGCGACCGAGTGCCGGGGCAAGTTGCAGTACCTGGAAATAGGCACCGTTCACCGACACCCCTTCGCCCGAAACTGCCTCGGTCCCCGGTGCAGCGATACTCGC
>DATGQI010000185.1:0-17885 GCA_035304285.1 Woeseiaceae bacterium | reverse complement strand
TGCTGTTTTTCATTCGCCTTGTCGTCCCGGATCCCTGGTTGGGGCTAACTGTACCCGGTAAAGCGGGGGAAACGGCGCTTCCACCGTGACGATCACGGAGCGGCCGTCTTCTGCGAATGCGACCGCTTCGGCTTCGCGAAGGTCCTCAAGGTCGATCACAACCGGAGGCTTTGGCAGGGCCTCGATCCATGGCTCGCCACTCCTTCGCTCGAAATGGTACACCGCGCGGTAGGTCAGTATCACGGCGGCATCTGACCGCATATCCATTGCGGTCGGCTGCCAGTGCCAGTTGCGTTCGGGTGCCGCCCGTTCGAGGTCGCGCGCGGTTGGCTGGGGAAGAGAGTCGACTGCACCGAGGCGGGTTGCCGTAATGACGCCGGTGGTCTCCGAGCGGAGCGGGAGTTCGTAGAGGACCGCAGGGATAGTGCGCTTCGAGAGCAGCAATATCCGTTCGCCCCCGGCGTCCACGGAAACGGCTTCGCAGTCGCGCGGGCCGTCGGGCCAGCGAAAGGTGATCGTCCATTCCGGGGAGGCGACGGCGTCCTCGCCATCCTCCAGCGCGGGTTCCTCGACAACATAGATCGTGCTGTGGTCGCGAATGGCGTTGTTATCGCCGGCGTCGGCCACCAGCAGCCAGGACCTGCCGTGGAACTCGAACGAAGCGACCGCTTCCCAGTCCAGGTTGTTTGCCTCGTTAAGCCGCAAGGTCCCCTGGCTGCGGCCGTCGACGCCGATGGCATGGAGCACCGGCGGCGAGCCTCCGTCGTTGATGACCCAGAAGCGATCGTCCCGAACGGCCGACCGCGCGAGACCGCTTGCTTCAGTGACGTGAGCACTTCCTATGTGCCCTATGAGGCGGGGACCCGTTGTATCCGCGAACGCGCAACCGGCGATGGCGAGCAGGAAAAAGGGGACAGATTTATTTTTCCCCTCGTCGGAACAACGACGTGAAACGTCGCGATAAAAAATAAATCTGTCCCCTTTTTCCCTAAAACTCCCCGAAGTTCATTTGGAAGGTGATCCCGAAGATGCGCGGCTCGTTGACGAAGCCTGTCAGGTTGTTGAAGTCGATGCCGCCTTTCAGGTTCTCTTCGTCCGTGATGTTACGGGCGAAAACCGAAAGCTCCCACTGGCCGTCATTGGCGATGTAACCGGCGCGCAGTCCGGCCTCGAAGATGTCGCCGCTGTGATATTCGGCCGACTCGTAGAGGAAGAAGTTCGTATCGCCCTGGTGTACGACGTCCGCGAGCAGGTACACCTCGTCGTTGTCCCCGGCCGGTGCGCTCAGGCGGGCGGTGGCGTTCAGCATGAACTCTGGTGCCTGCGGGAACGGATTACCGTCGAGGAGAGCGACCGGGATCGGGCCGCTCGTGTCCACCGGGTCGAGCACCGTGCACTGGGCGCAGATAGCGGTGCGCAGGTTCGGGTCGTCGATCTCGGTGTCGTTGTAGCTGCCGCCAAACGTCACGATGAAGTAGTCGCTGAACAGTATTTCCGCGTCCAGGTCGACGCCCATGCCCTTGCCCTTGTCGGCATTCACCAGCACGTTGGAGTTTGCGTTGCCGCCGATGGCCGAGAGCTGCTGGTCGTCAATGGTGTAGTGGTACACCGATCCGTTCAGCCGGACTCGATCGGTGATCGTGGACTTGAAGCCGATCTCGGTTGACAGGATCGTCTCCGAGTCCGCGATCGAGAACGGGTTAGCGTCGAGGAAGGCGATGTTGCGGCCCTGGATCGACGGAGCCCGGAAGCCGCTTGCGACGCGGCCGAAGAGGTTCACGTCGTCATTCATGGCAAACGAGAGGCTCAGGTCCCAGCTTACCTGCTCGTCGGATACGGAGACCGGTGCGATCAGGTTGAAGCCGCGCGGAGTACTCATGTCCTTGTCATCGTCGGTGTAGCGCACGCCGGCGGTAAGGGTCGCGCGATCGGTGAGGTCATAGCTCACCTGCCCGAACACCGCCCACGAGGTGTTCTCATGCCGCACGGTCGTCGACGGCACGAAAAACGGGAACGTCTCGACCGAGAAGTCGGAGTCGAACCAGAACAAGCCGGCCTGCCAGAACATGCGGTCGCTGGCGTTGGAGGCCAGGCGAAATTCCTGCGTGATCTGCTCGAGGTCGTCCAGGCCGTCCTGGGTGGCCGAAGGAAACAGAATGAGCCCGGGCCCGGCGAGATTACCTCCATCGATGTCGCCGAGGCTGCGGTTCTCGACGGTCTCGTATGAGCTGATTGAGGTCAGTGTCAGTTCATTGGCGAAACTGAAGTCGAGCCGGACAGAGCCACCCAGCGCGTTCGCTTCCTGGGGGTTGTTGTCGCCTTCATCGAAAAAGACCTGGTCGCGGTCGAAGTTCTCGTTGAGGCTGTTGCTGCCGGGGCTTAAGATGTTCGCGCGAAACACGGACGCGGTTCCGTTGCTCAGGTCGCGGCCGTGCACATTGATGAGAGCACTGAACGTGTCGGTCGGCTGCGCCAGTATCTGCGCTCGGAAGGCGTTCTCGTTGAAGCCGCCCATCGCGTCGTCTTCGCCGGTAAATCCGTTGTCGATCCAGTCGCCTCGATTCTGGCTGAGGACCGAAAGCCGCCCCATCAGGGTCTGGCTTTCGTTCAGGCTGCCGCCGAGCGCGGCCTCGAAATTGAGCGTGCCGAGACTGCCTACCGTTGCGGAGGCGTAGCCGTCACGCTCGGCTGTCGGCCTGCGCGTTTCAAACTTGATGATTCCGGCCGGCGTGTTGCGCCCGAAGAGCGAGCCTTGGGGCCCGCGCAGGACTTCGACGCGGTCGATGTCGAACAGCGGGAAGCTTTTCAGGATCACGTTCTCCTGCACGACCTCGTCTACGATCACCGAGACCGATTGCGAGGCTGCAAGGTCGAAGTCCGAATTGCCGAGCCCGCGCATGTAGAAGCGTGGCGCAAGCCGGCCGTTGGAGGATTCCGCGTACAGGCTCGGAACTCGGGCGGCCAGCGCGCGCACGTCCTCGCCACCGGCATAAAGCGTTTGCAGCCGCTCGCCGCTCACCGCCGTCACGGAAATCGGCACGTCCTGGATGTTTTCCTCGCGCCGCTGGGCGGTGACCACGATCTCCTCCAGGATCGAACGCTCCGGCGCCTGCGCGTTAGCTGCACCTGTCGGGCAGGCAATTGCCGCGACCAGTGCGGCGATGGTGGTGCGCAGGGCATGTTTCGGCTTGTTGATTCTGGTTGTAACGTGACCACGCATTATTCAGCTCCCTAAAAACAGTGGGCGGAGTATACCGCTGTTCTTTTCCGGTTTCGTCAGTCGCTGCCCGACTCAAGCGATTCATAGCATTCCGGCCGGAAGGCGGGCAGGCAGAGGCACAGGAACCTGAGGTCGCCGGACCCGGTATTGGTGATGCGCTGCGGCATTTGAGGCGAAATAACAACAATATCGCCTGGGCGTACGGCGAACGGCTCTCCATCGTCCAAGTCCATGAGACCTTCGCCTTCCTGGATGATGTACCACTCGGCGACCGACAAGCGGTGCAGTTCGGTAGTAACCCCGGGGGCGACCCGGGTCTCCGCGAGGGAGGCCTGCGGAACCGCCGCCTCGTTCAGGAGCTCGCGGATATAACAGCGTTCGCCGGTGAAGATTTCTTCTGCGGGTTCTTCCGGACGGATGAGCATCGATGCCTCTTCAAGTTGCCGAGTGAGATTCTACCGAAGCGGGATTCGCGCAGCCGGTTGTCGCCCGTAGGACGAGCCCCTGCAGCGCACGATCCCGGCTCGCAGGAGGCCGGAACAGCAGCGTTCCGGTCCGGCGTCACTCCGCTGCGGTGGTAAACTGCGCTCCTTTCTCGCAAGGGACGCGCCCGTCACCCAAATACCTATGGCAACCAAACACATGAATGCCGCGCCCGGCGATTTCGCGCCGGTGGTGCTGATGCCGGGGGACCCGCTGCGGGCGAAGTACATCGCCGATACCTACCTCGAGGGCGCGCGGCAGGTCACCGACGTGCGCAACATGTGGGGGTTCACCGGCGAATACAAGGGTTTGGCCGTATCGATCATGGCGCACGGCATGGGCATTCCCTCTGCATCCATCTACTGCACCGAACTGATCCGCGACTACGGTGTGCGGCAGGTCATCCGCGTAGGCAGTTGCGGCACCACCCACCCGAAGGTCGCCTTGCGCGACGTGCTGATCGCGATGGGCGCCTCGACCGACTCCGGCGTGAACCGGATGCGCTTCGGCGGTTACGACCTGGCCGCGCTTGCGAGCTACCGGCTGGTCCAAAACGCGGTGGACGCAGCGGAAGCGCTAAAAGTGACCTTTCACGTCGGCAACATCTTCTCGGCGGACCTTTTCTACACCCCCGATACCGCGATGTTCGACACGATGGCGCGCTACGACATCCTCGGTGTCGAGATGGAAGCCGCCGGCATTTACCCGATCGCCGCCGAGATGGGCGTGGAAGCGCTCGCCATCTGCACCGTGAGCGACGACATCCGCTCCGGCGACGCGCTCTCCGTGGAAGACCGCCGTTCCTCCTTCGACGAAATGATCCAGGTCGCGCTCGAAACGGCGCGGAAGAGCAGCTGACGGTTATGATCGCCGCGGTCCCTTCTTCCAATCGCGTGCCCGACCTGAGCCGCGTCGCGCGCGTCGACGAAGTCGGCGTGAAAGAGCGGGTCGCGCGTTTCCAGAGCCGCAGCATCAAGAACGAGTCGAAGGTGCAGGCGCTGAAGATGGTCCTGTCGATGATCGACCTGACGACGCTCGAAGGACAGGACACGGGCGGCAAAGTGCGGCAGCTGTGCCAGAAGGCCATGCACCTGCACGACAAGCTGACCGGCCTGCCGCACGTTGCGGCCGTCTGCGTTTACCCGACGATGGTGGCGGTGGCGAAGGAGGCGCTCAGGCTTTCGGATATCAAGGTCGCATCCGTCGCCACGGCCTTCCCGAGCGGCATGGCGCCGCGGCAGATCAAGCTCGAGGAAACGCGCATCGCGGTCGGGGACGGCGCGGACGAAATCGACATGGTGATTTCGCGCGGCGCGTTCCTGCAGGGCGAGTACGGCTACGTGTTCGACGAGATCGCCGCCATCAAGGATGCCTGCGGTTCCGCACACCTCAAGGTCATCCTCGAAACCGGCGAGCTGGGCACGCTCGATCGGGTCCGGCGCGCCAGCGTCCTGGCGATGCACGCGGGCGCCGATTTCATCAAGACCTCGACCGGGAAAATACAGCCGGCGGCAACGATGCCGGTGACGCTGGTGATGCTGCAGGCAATCCGTGATTTTTACCGGGAAACCGGCACAATGGTGGGCATGAAGCCGGCAGGCGGCATCTCGAACGCGAAGCTTGCCGTGCACTACCTCGTAATGCTGCGTGAAACGCTGGGCAATGCCTGGATGTCTCCGGACTGGTTTCGCTTCGGCGCGAGTTCGCTAGCGAACGACGTCCTGATGCAGCTCGAGAAACAGGCGACCGGGCGGTACCAGTCCGCTGATTATTTTTCGAAAGACTGATCGTCCGGGGGGCGATCGGGTACAGAAGCGCCGGAGGAGTAATGGCACTTGCTCGAGGTTGGTCGCCCGTGGGACGGGCTCCTACAGCGCTATGAATCGGGCGCTGTAGGAGCCCGTACCACGGGCGACCTGCCCCAGGAAGCGCAATCCTCCGAGCGATCAAGAGGTCACAATCGTGGACAGTCAGGCCAATAAACTTGCGTTCGACCTCGCGTTCGACGACGGCTGGCGGTACGCGCCGGCGCCGGAGAGCGTCGACCACATCCGCATCGACGAGCAGTACGGGCTCTTCATCGGCGGCGAGTTCGTCGCGCCGGAGGAAGGCAGGTACTTCCCCTCGATCAACCCCGCGACCGAGGAGCCGCTGTCGAATATCGCGCTCGCGACCGCGCCGGACGTCGACGCCGCCGTAGCGGCGGCCAGGAAAGCCTACGGCAAGTGGTCGAAGATGAAAGCGGCCGAACGCGGCAAGCTCGTGTATCGCCTTGCGCGCATGCTGCAGGAGCGCTCGCGTGAGTTCGCGACCATCGAGTCGCTGGATGGCGGCAAGCCGATCCGCGAGTCCCGCGACATCGACATCCCGCTCGCCGCGGCGCACTTCTTCTATTACGCCGGCTGGGCGGACAAGCTGGAGTACGCATTCCCCGGCCGCACGCCGCGCCCGCTCGGCGTGGTCGCGCAGGTTATTCCGTGGAATTTCCCGCTTCTGATGCTTGCGTGGAAGATCGCCCCGGCGCTCGCCTGCGGCAACACGGTGGTGCTGAAACCTGCGGAAACCACGCCGCTGACGGCACTCAAGTTCGCGCAACTGGTGCAGGATGCCGGTTTGCCGCCGGGCGTGGTCAACATCATCACCGGCGCGGGCGACACCGGTGCTTTGCTGGTCAATCATCCCGACGTCGACAAGATCGCTTTTACCGGCTCGACCGAAGTCGGCCGCACCATCCAGAAGTCGATCGCCGGCACGAACAAGCGCTATACGCTGGAGCTCGGCGGCAAGGCGGCGAACATCATCTTTGCCGATGCCGCCATCGACCAGGCGGTCGAGGGTATCGTCAACGGCATCTTCTTCAACCAGGGACACGTGTGCTGCGCCGGTTCGCGGCTGTTCGTGCAGGAGTCGGTAGCCGACGAGGTCGTGCAGAAACTTCGCGAGCGCATGGAGACGCTGATCATCGGAGACCCGCTCGACAAGAACACCGACATCGGCGCGATCAATTCGGCGGAGCAACTGGAACGTATCCGTGCTTACCTGAAGATAGGCGAGGAAGAGGGCGCCGAGATGCACCAGAGTTCGTGCCCGGTGCCCGATCGCGGTTACTGGTGCCGGCCGACTATTTTCACCGGCGTCTCGCAATCGAACCGCATCGTGCAGGAGGAAATTTTCGGGCCGGTGCTTGCGGTGCAGACCTTCCGCACGCTGGAAGAGGGCCTGACGAAGGCAAACAACACGGCCTACGGCTTGTCCGGCGGCATCTGGACGGACAAGGGGGCGAAGATCTTCAAGATGACGCAGGGTGTGCGTGCCGGTGTGATCTGGGCAAACACGTTCAACAAGTTCGACCCGACTTCCCCCTTCGGCGGCTACAAGGAGAGCGGTGTCGGACGCGAAGGTGGCCTGCACGGCCTCGCCGCGTACCTGGACCTGGAGGCGCAGCGATCATGAGCGCAGCATCCCGGGTCGCGGTCGCCAAGACCTACAAGATCTACATCGACGGCAAGTTCCCACGCACCGAGTCAGGGCGCTACTTCGCGCTGGAGGACAAGGACGGACACGTCATTGCGAACGTGAGCCGCGGCAGCCGCAAGGATTTCCGCAACGCGGTGGTGGCGGCGCGAAACGCGTTCGGCAAATGGTCGTCCGCAAGCGCCTACCTGCGCGGCCAGATCCTCTACCGCATCGCCGAGATGCTGGAAGGGCGGCGCGAGCAGTTCATAGCCGAACTCGTGACGCAGGCGATATCGAAGCGCCGCGCGGCCGCCGAAGTGGACGCCTGCACCGACCGGATCGTCTATTACGCCGGCTGGGCGGACAAGTACCAGCAGATCTTCAGTGCGGTGAACCCGGTGAGTTCATCGCACTTCAATTTCTCCGTGCTGGAGCCGACCGGCGTCGTCGCGATCATCGCGCCGGATGAGAGTGGTTTGCTGGGGCTGGTGTCGAACGTGATGCCGGCGATCGTCGGCGGCAACACCTGCGTCGTGCTGGCGTCGGAGTCGCTGCCGCTTTGCGCGGTGAGCTTCGCCGAGGTGCTGCACGCCTCGGACGTTCCGCCCGGCGTGGTCAACGTCCTCACCGGGTACCGCAGCGAGCTGACGACGCAGTTCGCCTCGCACATGGACGTCAACGCGATTGTTTACACCGACGGCGATCCGGAGGTGGGCAAAAGCATACAGGTCGAGGCAGCGCAGAACATCAAGCGCGTGATCGCGAGGCCGGGCATCAGGTGGGATTCGGAGACGTCGCAGAGTCCCTACCTGGTCCAGGACACACAGGAAACGAAAACGACCTGGCACCCGATCGGGGCGTAAGCAGGGACTGGCGTCGGAGCCCGTGTCGCTTTCGTTCGGCGTGGGCTCCTGCGGGAGAAAAAGAAGGGGCGATGGCGATCCGGGTACTCTGCGTCAATGACGATGTCGTACAGGGCAATGACCGGCCGACGCTCGCGATGTTCGTCGGCCTGCACCGGGCCGGTGTCGCGATCACGGTAGTCTGCTCGTCCGAGCATCCGCATTACCCGCAGCTCACCGCCGAGAACATCCCGGTTGTCGACATTCGCTTTCGCCGCAACATTGACCGCGCGGCCATACGCCAGGTGCGCGAAGAGCTGGTTCGCGGTGCTTACGACATCGTGCACACGTTCAACAACAAGGCGATCAGCAACGTCTTGTGCGCCGCCAAGGACCTGCCGGTGAAGATTGTCGCGTACCGCGGAATCGTCGGGGCGGTAGGGTTCCTCGATCCGATGTCGTGGATGCGCTACCTGAACCCGCGTATCGACCGCATCGTCTGCGTGGCGGAGGCAATCCGCCAGCACTTCCTCAACATGCGGCCGGCATTCCTGCGCATGCCGCCCGAGCGTCCAGTCACTATCTACAAAGGGCACAAGCTCGAGTGGTATGAGGAGGAGCCGGCGGATCTCACGACCGTTGGGATTCCGCGCAACGCGTTCGTGATCGGTTGCGTTGCCAATTACCGTCCTCGCAAGGGTATCGAGGTGCTGGTCGAGGCGATGGAGCGATTGCCGGAGGACGTTCACCTGTTGCTGATCGGGCGCATGGACGCGGAGCGGCTGACGAAGCGCATCGATGGCAGCCCGGCTGAAGATCGCATTCACCGAACCGGCTTTCGCGAGGACGCACCGGCGCTCTCCGCGGCGTGCGACGTCTTTTGCTTACCGTCGACACGAAGGGAAGGACTGTCGCGTGCAATCATCGAGGCGATGGCCTATGGGGTGCCGCCTATCGTGACCGATTCCGGCGGCAGCCCGGAGCTGGTGGTGAATGGCGTCAGCGGGATCGTCGTGCCGGTGAACGACAGCGACGCAATCGCGGATGCGGTCGAACGGCTTTACCGCGATCCCTCATACCGTGAGCGCCTGGGCAAGGCAGCTCGCGAGAGAATCGGAAACGACTTCCGCAACGAAGACACGGTAAAGCAGACGCTCGCGCTGTACGAAAGCCTGGTGGCAGAAACCGTGGCCTCGGAATAGACCGCTGTAGGAGCCCATCCTACGGGCGACAATCACGCTCTATTGGGTGCGGATCGCGAGGTGTTTCAGGCTGCGGAAGACCAGGCCGGGTGCGTGTTGTGGTGTGGGGCCTGTGAGTTCTATTTTGCGGGTCCTCGCGAGCAAGGTGGTGAACAGCGTGCGCAGTTCGAGGCGCGCCAGGGGCGCGCCGAGGCAAAAGTGGGTGGCGGCGCCGAAGGAGAGGTGGCGGTTCGGGCTTCGTTCGATGTCGAACCTGTCCGGCTCGGTGAACATTTCCGGGTCGCGGTTTGCGGAGCCGTACAGCAGGCCCACTTTCGCGCCGCGCGGCACCACGTGTCCCGCAATGTTCACTTCCTCGTATGCGAACCGGTGAAAAAGGTGCAGCGGGGGATCGTAGCGCAGCATCTCCTCCACGGCGGGTTCCACCAGCGACGGTTGACTGCGCAGCTTCTCCATCGCCTCGGGATGGTCAAGCAACGCCAGCAGGCCGTTCCCGGCTGCGTTCACCGTGGCTTCGTGCCCGGCATTGAGCAAAAGCATGCAGCTCGACACCAGCTCGTCTCGCGAAAGACCGCCCGGCTCGTCCTCAAACGCGACCGCGGCGCTGATGAAGTCATCCGCGGGAGACGCTTTGCGCTCCGTCGCAAGCGCATCCAGCATCGCCGCGAACTCCGCGCAAGCCTTCTCGGCGCGCATGGCGTCTTCTTCGGTCGCATCCTTCTCGTAAAGCCGCACGATCGCCGAGGACCACGGCCGCAGCCGAGGCCGCTCCGACTGCGGCCATCCCAGCAGTTCGGAGATCACTGTGACCGGCAGCGGCTCGGCAACCTCCGCGATGAAATCCAGCTCCGAGCCCGAGGCAAGTGGCTCGATCAACGCCGATGCAATTTGCTGCACCCGCTCCTGCAGGCCGGCAATGCGTCTCGGTGACAGGGCTCGTGACAGCAGCTTTCTCAACCGCGCGTGGGTTTCGCCTTCGGTCTCCAGCAGGTTGACGCGCACGTACCTGTCGTAATTCGGCAGACCTCCCGCCACCGTTTGCGTCTCGTCGGCCAGCGGTTCGCGTCCGAGCCGCCTGTCCGTCAGTGCGTCAAATATATCCCGGTAGCGAGCGAGGAACGTCATGCCGAATTCGGCGGAATAGAACACTGCCGAGTGCTCGCGCAATCTCGCATACACCCGGTAAGGATCGGCGGTGAAGGCCTTTGTGTACGGCTCGAACCTGGCTTCCGTGAAACCCTGCTTTTTCATGCCAGGTGAAGTCAGATCGCCCGGTCGTATGCCGTTATCGCATCCCTATCGATTCGCGCGCCGACTTTCTGGATGATGCTGGTTGCGCAATATGTCCCGAGCTTCGCGCACTCCGCGAGCGGCCGGTTCGTGGTGAGGCCATAGAGGAAGCCCGCGGTGTAAGCATCGCCGGCGCCGGTAGTGTCGATGACCTTCTTTACCGGCAATGCCTGCTGGACGATCTTCCGCTCCCCCTCGACGATGACCGAACCCTTCTCCGATCGCGTCATGACGAACAGCTTGTCGTGCCGCGGCACTTCATCAAGGACGTCCTCAAACCTCTCGGTCCCGAACAGCGCCATGATCTCGTCGTCATCGGCAAACACGATATCGACGCTCTCGTTGACCGCGTCCCGAAACTCTTGCCGGTGACGGTCTACGCAAAAGGAATCCGACAGGGACAACGCGATCCGGGTAGATCCCTGTTTGGCGAGGGAGATTGCTCTTGCAATCAGTTCAGGCCCTTCCGGTATATCCCAGACGTAACCTTCCAGCAACAGGATGCGCGGGGTGCCTACCGTCCGATCCGTCACGTCGGCGACCGCTAGCTCGGTGCAGGCGCCGAGGTAGGTCTGCATGGTGCGCTGCCCGTCGGGCGTGATGAGGATATGGCTGCGCGCGGTTGGCGCTCCGCCCGCCGATGGCTCGAGCCTGATGTCGACGCCCAGCGCACGCATGTCGTGGTTGAAGATTTCGCCGAGCTGGTCCGCCTTCACGCGGCCGATGTAGGCTGCGCGGCCGCCGAGGCTTGCGAAGTTGGCGACCGTGTTGGCGACGGAACCGCCGGACATCTCGGTGGCAGGACCCATCCTGTCGTAGATTTCCCTGGCACGCTGCTCGTCGATCAGCGTCATTGAACCGCGAGGCACGCCGATGTCGGCTAAGAATTCCTCGTCCACGTGGGCGAGTATGTCGACAATCGCATTGCTGATGCCGAGGAGATGGATTGAATCAGTCACAGGTGGGTTCCCTAGTTTTTTGGCGGGCGTAGGGTATCACCGCCGGCGCTTGGCGGTCAGGGTCACGCGTGGTCGCCGTCCGAGACGGATAGCAACGCACGAGCTTCACCGGTTCCGTTTGACGTGGGCACCTACAGCGATCTTCTCCGTGCTTCGCGTTCGTCTGTTGTCGCCCGTGAGACGGGCTTCTACAGCGCTCTTTTCGGAGCTTTGCATCGTCTGCTGTCGCCCGTGAGACGGGCTCCTACAGCGCTCTTTTCGGAGCTTTGCATCGTCTGCTGTCGCCCGTGAGACGGGCTCCTACAGCGCTCTTTTCGGAGCTTTGCATCGTCTGTTGTCGCCCGTGAGACGGGCTTCTACAGGCTGCTATCCATCGCTTATCGCGATTCCGTCGGTTTGGCAAACGCATGGAATCGAACGCTGTAGGAGCCTGCCCCGCGGGCGACATCTTCAGGCACTGCTCCGGCTCAACCGGGTGGCGATGATGATGGCAAGCGTGGAGAAGACGAACCCCGGCACGAGTTCGTACAGATCGAAGATCTCTGCGCCGCCGCGGAACATCGGCCAGATGATGGTAGTGAGCCCGCCGACGACCACTCCTGCGAGCGCCCCCGCGCGGTTCATCGCGCGCCAGTACAGCGACAGTATCACCGTCGGTCCGAAAGCGGCGCCGAAGCCCGCCCATGCCCAGGCCACCAGTTCCAGTACCCGGCTCTCCGGGTCGCGCGCCAGCCACAACGCGATGAGCGCGACGCCGAGCACCGCGAGGCGGCCGGTCCAGAGCAACTCGGTGCGCGTCGCGTCCTTGCGGAACAGGCCCTTGTAGAAATCCTCGGCAAACGCACTCGATGACACGAGCAGTTGCGCCGAGGCGGTGCTCATCACCGCCGCCAGTATCGCGGACAGGCAGATGCCGGCGATCACCGGCGGGAAGAACTGGACCGACATGAAGATGAACACCTTCTCGGCATCGGCGCCGCTCAACGAGCGATCCAGCACCCCGAGGCCCGTGATGCCGATCAGCAGCGCCGCCAGCAACACCGTCGTCTGCCACACCATGGCGATACGACGGGCGGCACCCATGTTCTCTGAATCGCGGATCGCCATGAAGCGCGCGAGGATGTGCGGCTGGCCGAAATAGCCGAGCCCCCAGCCCGCGAGCGAGGCAATGCCGATCCAGCCGAGCGCGGCGCCGGATGAGTTCGTGAAAGGATCGAGCAGTTCCGCGTTCAGGAGGTTGACGGTGTCTGCGAGCCCCGCCGAGCCGCCAACAGTGTAGAACCCCATCGCCGCCACGATGATCAGGGCGAAGAACATCAGCGATCCCTGCATCACGTCCGCCCAGGATATGGCCAGGAACCCTCCGAAAAAGGTGTAGGCGACGATCGATCCGCCGCCCAGCAACATCGCCCAGAGGTAGGGGATGCCGAACAGCGCCTCGAACAGCTTGCCCGCGGCGACGAAGCCCGAACTCGTGTAGAGCGCGAAAAAGAACAGCACGAACGCGCCGGCGATGAGGCGCAGCATCCGGGTGTGATCGTTGAAGCGTCGCTCGAAATAGTCCGGCAGCGTCAGCGCGTCGCCCAAACGTTCGGTCGCTTCTCGCAGCCGCTGCGCCACCAGCTTCCAGTTGAGATATGTCCCGACCAGCAAACCCGCGACCATCCAGATGGCTTCCAGTCCCGCGAGGTAAGCGAGTCCAGGCAGGCCCATCAGCAGCCAGCCGCTCATGTCGGAGGCCTGGGCGGCCAGCGCCGTGACCCAGCTGTTCAGCGAACGACCGCCCAGGATGAAGTCGGAGAGGTTGGCGGTACGGCGATAAGCCACGTACGCCATCAGCAGGATGATGGCCAGGTAGACGATGAAAGTGCCGATGATGGTATTCGCGTTTTCGACCATGGCTGCCTTTAGTTCTTGGTATCCGGCCGTCGCGCCGGTGCGGGCCCCGGGGCGTGATAGTACCGCACCAGGCCAGATGCCGGAGTTGCGAAGAGTCGGGATGCAGGCGCTGTAGGAGCTAGCCTCGCGGGCGACAACCTTACCGTCCTGGGCAGGTTTGTCGCCCGTGCTCGCCGTCGCCGAGCGAATAGCGGATCAGCATCGCCGCGATTCCGTTTGGCGTGGGCTCCTACAGCGACCGATTCCGAGCTCGCGGTTGATTCCAGCGTCGCGACTGATTCTGCTATGAGATCGAATATACTTAAGCCCGCGCTTCTCCCCAGGGGAAGCCGCGGGGAAAATAATGAGAAAAGGTTCGAACTTCCTGTTTCCGGCGGCGCTGATCACGCTGTACTACGCCTTCTGGGGCGGCGTAATGGCGTTCCTGCTGATCCAGTTTCCGGCAATCCGCGACTTCTTCCCGGTCGGCGGCATCGGCGACCTCGCTGCGCGCGTCGGCGATACGTTCGAGCCGGTGTACGACGATATCGCCGACACCGTGCTGTCGCCTTACGGGGCCATCAGGCTCGCGTTCGCCAGTTTCGGCGCTGCCGTGCTGATCGTGCCGGTCTCCTGGGTCTACTTCATCACCAGCCGTAACAAGGACGTCGACCAGTCGTTCGTGCAGGCCATCGTACTGATGCCGATCATCGTGACCGGCATCTCGATGATCGTGCTGAACAGCCTGGCGCTTGCATTCAGCCTAGCCGGCATCGTCGCGGCCGTGCGATTCCGCTTCGCGCTGGAACAACCGTCGCACGCGATGTACATCTTCGTCGCCATCAGCATCGGGCTGGGCGCCGGCATCGGCTCGCTCGGCGTGGCTGGCGTCATCTCGATGGCTTTCGTTTACGCGATGCTGGTGATCTGGAAGCTCGAATACGGCAAGTCGCTGTCCGGGCCTTTTTTCTCGCTGCTGACCCGGCGCGACAGGGCAGAAGATGATCTCAAGTAAGTTCGATACCGGGATCACGGCGCTGCTCTTGGCGGCTGCGTTCCACGCGCCTGCCGCCATCGCGCAGCCGACCGCGACAGGCAGCCTTCTCGAGCGATACCCGTTGACCGCTGAGAGTTCCGCGCAATGGAGGCTGCCGGACAAGCTGAACGAGATCTCCGGACTGGCTTTGACAGACGACGCGCGGCTGCTCGCGATCACGGACGAGAGCGCGATCGTCTACGAACTCGACTACACGGAAGGCCGGCTGGTAAAGGCCTATGCGCTGGGCGAGCCGACCGAGCGCGGCGACTTCGAAGGCATTGCCTGGTTCGAGGGTCGGGTGTGGCTGGTCACGAGCAAGGGCAAGATCTACGAGTCAACGGAAGGCGAAGACGGCGAGCGAGTGAGCTTCGAGGCGTTCGAGACGGGAATCGGCAAGTCCTGTGAAGTCGAGGGGCTGGCTTATCGCGAGAGCGACAGCATGCTGTTGGTGCTGTGCAAGAAAATTCGCAAGAAGTCAAACCTCGAGAGCCTGGCTATCTTTGCCTGGTCCACAACCACGCGCGAACTCGTCGAAGAAAAAACAATTGCCATGCCCGATCGCGAGATTGCGAAAGCGCTGCGCCTGGCGCGACTCAACCCCTCCGGCATCGCCATCGACGAGCGAAGCGGAAACCTGCTGATCGTCGCGGCACGGCAGCGCGCCCTGGTTGAGCTGGATGCGAACGGCGGTTTCGTATCGGCACGGGTGCTTCCGCTCACGGCGCGCCACCCGCAGGCGGAGGGGATCGAGATCCTGCCCTCCGGAGGCCTCTTGATTGCGGACGAGGGCGGCGGGCACCGCGCCCGGCTCGCCCTGTACCGGCCTTAAAGACCAGGAGTGAAGGACGAGTGAACAGCGATGCGCTTCGATTCAGCCCGAACGACTCGGGACGCAGCATCATTTTCGTCCATGGGCGCGACTTCAAACCCGCGCCGGACGAGCTTCTCGACCTGACCCTCGCGGCGGTTGCGGCGGGACTCGAGCGCGACTGCCCGGAGATGCTGGTGCAGTTTCACTCGGTCGAAAAGCAACTCGCCTACTACGGCGACATCAGCAACGAATGGCTGCGCGAATCCGGCAGGCACTACGACGAGAAACTCGATATCGGCGACCGGCGGCACGCGCTGCAGGAACTGGGCGCGCTGAAGAAACGCAAGCACTTCGGGCTGAACCGATACGAGCGTGTCCCCGGCAAGACGGCACTTCGGGAATTTGCCGCCGACCTCGCGGCGCCGGTGCTGGGGTCTATAGGTCTGGGCGGCGCGGTCATCAGCCGGATCGCAGCGGACGTAAACGAGTACTGGGACGCCGCTACCGACTTCGGGCTGCGCATTCGGGAGCGCGTGAGGGACGAACTCTCCCGCGCCCTCGAGCGAGGAAGCAAAGTCATGCTGGTTTCGCACGGCACCGGCTGCATCGTCTGCTATGACGTGCTGTGGCAGATGTCTCATCACCCTGATTACGCGCCGCAGTACGATGGCATGAAGATCGACCAGTGGCTGACACTCGGTGCGCCCCTGGGTGATACGACCGTGCGCAAACGCATCTTCGGGGCGCAGTCGAAGGGCAGGGGAAAATACCCGACCAACGTGCTCGCCTGGCACAACGTGTCAGCGGAGGACGACTACCTCTGTCACGACAACACGCTTTCCGACGACTACGGCGAGATGTTGCGGTTGCGTCTCGTCAGCAGCATTCGCGATTACCATATCTACAACCTGGCGGTGCGCTACGGGAAGTCGAACCCGCACAGTTCCATCGGCTATCTCATTCATCCGCGCGTAACGAAGATCGTCGCCGACTGGCTGCGCCGAGACAACGACGCCAGGCTTATGAAACGCATTTTCTGACCAGGAAACGGTCGATGGATTCCGGAGTTTCGGTGTCCTTGTAGAAGCGGTCGATAAACCGGAGCGCCTGCTCGCTCATCTTGTCGTCCAGGTCCTCCATCGAAGTCACGAGCTCCCTGATAGCCGCTTCCTTCTCGCGAAACAAAGCCAGCGCGGCATCGACGTGGGCGTTATGCTCGCACATGCCGCGGTACAGCCTCCGGGTTACGCGCTTGATCGGCAGCTTGGGGTTGGGAGATGCGTAGGTGGCGTTCACCAGCCCGGAGAAATCGAAGTCGTAGGGGACTGGCAGGTAGCCGTCCGTCTCTTTCGCGAACAGCACGACGTTATGGCAGCAGTCGTCGTCCCTGGCCCCGGCGAACATCGAAAAGTCGGTATTGCCGATGAGATATTGGAATACCGCAATTAGCGCTCCCTGCGCCGCATCGACCTGGCCGTGCTTGATACTTGGTACCCTGAGCACGGTCATGCCGATGCGCTCCGCCAGCAGTTCGTCATCCTCGATGACGAAACCGTAACGCGTGTCGACCTCGTCGTTGCGATCGGTGTCGACGTAGTCGATGCGCAGCAGTCGTGCGCGGAAGCTATGGTCGGTGATCGTGTTCAGTATCCGGTACGCGAGATATTCCTTGAGCACGTACTGTTCGTAACGGTCGCGGTTCTCCTGGCAATGCGTGACCAGCTTCAGCTTGTCCTGCCCGGCAAACTCCGTCCCCTCGACCTGCTTCTTCTTGAAGTTGAGCCTGATGGGAGGCAGGTCGCAGGTGGTCTTTTGCCGGCGGTACCTGCCGCGCGCGCGCAGCTTCAGGTCGAGCTCTACCTCCTGGCCGGATGCATCGGTGTAGGCGAAGGTGCCCTCCAGGTACTCCGTGTCGCTGCGTTTCTTCATCAGCGTGGAGAAAGGCGCCTCGATGCGCACCGGCAAGGTGTCCTGGCTCTGGAACAGCGGCCGGTTCGCTGCTTCGCCCGCATCCTGGGCAAGCGTTGGCGCGGGAACGAGCGCAAACCCGAAAGCCAGCAACAAAATTGGTCTGATCACGATTGTCGTCCTCAGCAAAGCTATTCTAGTGTACCCCGCCGTAAATAATGGACCATTGTCGCCGCGAGAATGGTCCATTATTTGCGGCGGGGTGCACTAGTTCGCCCGTCCCGAGTCCGCTGCTTTCGAGCTTCGGCGGCTTATGAGCCCTGCCGTGCGCCCGTGACAGCGGAGGCGGGGCAGCGTCGTTCACTCCACATCCCGTGCAACCAGCATAACGGGCCGAGGAGCGCATAAACCCAGCCGGGGAAGCCGAATTCCACCCATACGCCCAAGGCAGTCACCGCCATCGACAGCAGGCCAACCGCGACAAAAATGGCGTAGTGCCGCTTCAGCGTGTTTGCTTCATGAAGCTCTGCATCGTCCAGTTCGAGCAGGCCGGCCTTTCTCGCGGCATGCGCGTACATCAGGCTGATGAACACGAAAATCAGGACGAAGCCGAGGCTGTACAGCAGGAACAGCGTCGAGAGTTCTTCAACGGATGTTACCGCCGGCATGCGCCCGTAATCCCCGAAGCCGAAGAGGTAGCCGGTGATCCCGGCGGCGACGAACTTCAGTGGGAAGACGTAGAACAGCACCACGAAAAGGAGGCATCCGTTCAGGATCGTCGTCCACTCATCCTGCAG
>DATGQI010000184.1:0-8668 GCA_035304285.1 Woeseiaceae bacterium | reverse complement strand
TTGCAGGACGATGCAGGTTCCGGATTCGCTGGCCTATCGGATGGAGCTGTTCCGCGAGCGCGGCGTTGTCGCCCAGTACCGCGAGGGAATGTTTCTCGACGCGAGTTGGCTTGCGGTTTTCTTTGGGCAGAATATCGTCCCGCGACAGTACGACCCGTCTGCGAACCGGGTGACGACGGGTGAACTTGCCACTCACCTGCGAGACATCGATGCGCAGTACGCCGCAGCTGTCGAGAGCATGCCCGTACACGAGGACTTCCTGCGACAGACAGGTGCGGATCGGCGCATTGTCGATGCAGCATGAAGGCGCGATGACGGAAGCTTCAGCATCCTCGGCACGGCGAATCGTCATCGTCGGCAGCGACCTGGCTGCCTGGATGGCCGCAGCCGCGCTGGCGCGGGCAGTGCCACCGGGGGACTGGTCCATTATCGTCGTCGCTGACGAACCGGAAACCGATCCAGCTCCATGCGACAACGCCGATGCCACGTTACCGCATACCAAAAGCAGCCACCTCGCCCTGGAGATGGACGAAGACGCTGTCGTTACCCGCACCGGTGGCACCTTCACCTACGGCATCGCGTTGAGCGGATGGGCGGACCCGGCGGCAGCATGGTTCCAGCCTTTCGGGGACGTCGGCGCAACACTGGGGCACGTCCCGTTCCACCACATTGTCATGAGGCTCCGGCACGAAGGGCTTCCTCTGCGGCTCGCCAACTACTCGCTCGCAGCGCTCGCGGCGCAGGCCGGAAGATTCGCGAGGCCGGGCCGCGATCCGCGCTCGGTTCTCTCAACCTGCCAGTACGGGCTGCACCTGGATTGCACCAGGTTCGCAGGAACGTTGCGGAGCCAGGCGAGATTCGCCGGGGTAACAACGGTCCCCGGACCTCTCGTGAAGGTAGAACGGCGAGGTGATGGTTCCATAGCTGCAGTCATCAGCGGCGACGGCACGCGCATTGAAGGAGACCTGTTCCTCGATTGCACCGGAACCGCGGCACGCCTGTCGAGCGGCAACGGGCAAGGAGCGTGGCAGGACTGGTCGGCATGGCTTCCCTGCGACCGCTTCCTGTCGGCACGTGTCGAGACGCAGCACGCACCGTTACCCTATAGCCTTGCGGCAGCGCATTCCGCAGGCTGGATCCGGCACCTGCCGCTCTGCGGCGAGTCCCAGCTCACCTGCTTTTATCGCAGTGATGTTCTTGGCGACGCCGATGCAGCCGAGATGCTGCGGGAATCTGCGGGTCACAGCGAACTTCGCGAGGTGAGGAGCGGTGGTGCTCGCTTCGGACGGCGCACGGCCCCGTGGGAGGGCAACTGTCTCGCGCTGGGCCCCGCGGCCGCGCTGATCGACCCGGTGGCAATCACCAATCTTCACTTGCTGCGCGCGTCTATCGACAACCTGCTCAGGCTCCTGCCGGGAGACAGGAACGCCGGGGTCGAGGCAAGAGAATACAACCGCCTGAGCGGACTGCAGTTCAACCATGCCCGCGATTTTGCCGTGCTGCATTACAAGCTGAATGGCCGTCACGGTGAAACGATGTGGGATGCGTGCCGCGCGATGTCCGTACCCGAAACGCTCGACTACAAGCTGCGTTCCTACGAAAGCCGCGGCCGCATCGCGCTCTACGATGAAGAGCCGCTTGATGAAGCGAGCTGGCTAAACCTGTTCGACGAACACGGGGTACGCCCGCGCCGCTACAGTTCCCTGGTCGAAGGCTTCGAGACTGCCGAATTGAAGGCACATGTCGAGCGCGTGCGAGAGATCATGCTGAATGAACTTCGGAGGATGCCGATGCACAGCGAGTACCTGGCCCGGCTGCAGGCGCCGGCGCACACGCAATGACGGGAAGACGGTCGGCGACCTGTTCGCCAATCATCGGGATCCTGCTGCTTGCGGCGGGCAACGGACATGCAGCCTGCGAAGAGATTGCCGTCCGCCTGAACCAGGCAGGCTTCTACCCCGATGCCGCCAAGCGCGCCGTGGTTTCCTCACCGTCGCTTGCACCGCTCGAGTGGAAACTCACAGACCGTCAGGGAGAAACCGTCCACCGCGGAACAACGAGCGTCTTCGGGGAAGACGCTGCGTCAGGCGAGCACGTGCACCTTGTCGACTTCAGCGACTATCGCGAAAAGGGTGAGGGATTCCGCATCGAAAGCGGATGCGTGGCAAGCCACCCGTTCGACATTGCAGACGCCCCGTATGGTGACCTGAAGTTCGACGCTTTCGCGTACTTCTATCACAACCGCAGTAACGTCCCCATCGATGCGGCATTCGCCGGAACGAAGTGGGCCCGTCCTGCGGGTCACCCGCAGGAGACAGCCAGCTGCCGCTCGGGCGTCGACGGGCACGGCAACGAGTGGCCGGGTTGCGACTACACCCTCGATCTCACCGGCGGCTGGTACGACGCCGGCGACCACGGCAAATACGTCGTCAACGCCGGCATAACAGTATGGACGCTGCTCAATGTCTACGAGCGCCAGAAGGCATTGCGCAAGCCCGACACTTTCGCCGATGCACGCGCGGCGATACCCGAGGCGGACAACGGCACCAATGACCTGCTCGACGAGGTCCGGGTCGAGCTCGAATTCCTCTTGCGCATGCAGGCACCGCCGGAGGCGACGGCGCAGGTTCCCGTGGGAGTCAAAGCGAACCAGGAGAACCTGCGCTTCGACACGATCGACGCTGGCGGCATGGCGCACCACAAGATCGCCGACGAGAACTGGACGCCGCTGCCGGTGCCGCCGCATCTTGACGATGAAGAGCGCGTGCTTTACCCCGTCAGCACGGCGGCAACGCTGAATCTCGCCGCCACCGCGGCGCAGTGCGCGCGCATCTGGCGAACGATCGACGAGGTCTTTGCCGACCGCTGCCGAAACGCCGCAGAACGCGCCTATGCTGCGGCAGTAAGAAATCCCGAGGTATATTTCATCGCGGATTTTGAAGGCAGCGGCATGTATGGCGACAGCAACCTCGACGACGAGTTCTTCTGGGCTGCAGCCGAATTGTTCGTCACTACGGGGGAACACCGTTACTACGACGCACTGAGCAGTTCGACACATTTTCGGGCGCCGATACGAGTGGAACCCTCCTGGCCACGGGTTGCACAGCTCGGGGTGATTTCGCTGGCGCTGGTGCCAAACCGGCTTTCGTCGGAAGAGGTCGAAGCGCTGCGCGCCCGCCTCCTTAACGCCGCCATTCGTTTCCGCGAACAACGCCGAAGATCCGGTTACCACATCCCGTATAACGCCGCCTATCCCTGGGGCTCGAACAGCAACATCCTCAACCGCGCGATCATCCTGGCGCTCGCGCACGACTTCACCGGGAACGAGGAGTATCGCAGCGCCGTCATCGACGCCATGGACTACGTGCTCGGCAGGAATCCGCTCGACCAATCCTATGTCGCCGGTTACGGCGAGCGGCCGCTCCAGAACCCGCATCACCGCTTCTGGGCGCCGTCGCTGGACCCGAGCTTGCCTCCTCCGCCGCCCGGCGCATTGTCCGGCGGACCGAATTCCACCAGCGCGCCGGACGTGGTGGCGCAGGAATTGCGAGAGAAGGAGTGCGCGCCACAAACCTGCTGGCGCGACGACATTCGCGCCTATTCGCTGAACGAGGTTGCCATCAACTGGAACGCCCCCCTGGTGTGGGTCGCCACCTGGCTCGACGAATGATGGCGGGTACCAGCCTCTGCGCTCTTGATCGCGTGCCGTAGGATCCCGTCTCACGGGCGACAAAACCTTCGCAGTACCGCAACGGGTGTCGCCCGCAGGGCGGGCTCCTACAGCGCCCGATTCCGCACCCTGCACGAGCTTTGAAGCGCACGCTGTTGGAGCTCGTCTCACGGGCGACAAAACCTTCGCAGTACCGCAACGGGTGTCGCCCGCGAAGCGCGGGTTAACAGCGCCTGGACCAGAGCCAGCGCAGACCGTCGCTATGGTTCGATCGTGCTTTCGAACGATGCGACCGGAAGGCCGGACTTGTCGTAGAGGTTGCAGATTGGGGCATCGGCCCAGCAGTGCCGTACCCGCGTGGCCTCGCTAACTCTTGGGCCGGTCAGCACTACGCGATTTCCTTCCAGCCGCGCTTCTGCGTATTCGCAGCCAGGCGGTTCATCCGTGCACAGTTCGAACGCGACAGGCCTGCTGTCGCCGATCACGACGAGCGCATCGACGGCGGGATCTAACTCGATGATGACTTCCTGGCCGGTTCGCCGCACATGCGAAGGCGCAAACCCGTCCACAACACCTTCCTCGCCGAAGAGCATCGCACGGGCCACGGCGGCAGCACGGCGGCCGACAACTGGTTTGTTCGGCGGATGCAGGTCGAAGTTGTCGCCTGCGTCGATGGTTACTACGAGCCCGGTTTCGGGGTCGGCCCGTGCGACCCGCTGCTGGGCATCGCGGATTGCGGCCCAGCCGGATTCCGAAGGTGCTGACGGCAGCGAGCCGAACGTCGGCAGTTGCACCACCAGGAATGCAAGCGAGCCGAACCTTTCGCGCCAGACCTCGATCATTGCCTCCAGCAGGCCGGCGTAGGGCTCCGGCCTGCCCGCATTCGTTTCACCCTGGTACCAGAGCGCACCGGTGAGGCGCATGCCCTGGAGCGGCGCGATCATCGCATTGAAAAGACCGGTAAGACCACCTATCGATTCCCAGGGCGCTCGTGGTGGTAATCCATACTCCAGCGACACCTTCCGGTACCGCCATCCTTCCGCGAGCGCATACTCGCTGCCGTCCGCTAACTCGAGCCGGACAGTTTCCTTCGGCCCCAGCAGTCCACCGGCGTCCCAGGTGCTGAGCACGTTCGCCACGAGAAGATTTTCGCCTGCTCTCAGCACACCGTGCGGCACCTGGTAACTCCGCTCGGTGCCCCAACCGAACTCGCTGCCAACGAAATTGCCGTTGATCCAGGTGACGTCGACCTCGTCGATGCCGCCGAGATGCAGTTGCGCATCCTGCTTCGCCTGGTTTTCATCCAGCTCGAATACCTTGCTGTACCACACCATGCCGTTGTGATCGGCGAGAGATTCATCGCCGAATGTCTTCCAGTCCCGCATTGCGGGTACGGCGTCCCAGTCTCCATTCTTCGTGCCCGGCTCCCATGGACGTTTCGTGGCCGATACCCTGCGTGCCCACCACTCCTCCCACAGCTCGGCGAACTGCGCACTCCCTGCCCCGGTGTCTGACGCGTAAGTCGCAAGCATTGCCAGCTGCTCGTCATAGCCTTCCGCTTTCTCGAGCGCTTTGGTACTCATCCACGCTTCGATCCCGGATCCACCCCAGGACGCGTGGACCAGGCCCATCGGTACCTGGTGGGTCTTCTGCAGTTCCACCGCAAAGAAAAAACAAACGCCGGAGAACTCGGGAATGGACTCGGCATCGGCAACACGCCACTGCGGCTGCTGCGCGAAGCGGGTCTGCGGCGCAGGATGGCTTCCCTGCGGCACAGTGAACAGCCGTATGCGATCGCGCGTATCGAACGTGTCTCGTTCTTTGCCGCTGGCCGCAGCCACTGAAAACTGCATGTTCGACTGCCCGGAGCAAAGCCAGACGTCACCGATCAGCACGTCCGATAACGACCGGCGCGATTCGCCTTCGCCCTGCAGCACCAGCTCGTGCGGGCCGCCGGCGGGCATAGCGGGAAGCGTGATATGCCAGTTGCCGTCTTCGTCCGCCCGGCCCGAACGAGCGGCTCCGGCGAGCGTTGCGCGGACGGTTTCGCGCGGAGCTGCAGTCCCCCAGAGCGTGATCGGCTCGTCGCGTTGCAGCACCATCGAATCGCCGAACACATCGGCAAATTCGGCCGCGTGCAGCACTGAAGCAACGAACAGTGTTGCCAGTACCGTGAGCGCGCGCAGTCTCATCATGCTTGAGCGAGTCCGGCTATTCCGACGGACAGTACGCATCGCCTTCCGCCGCGGTTGCCAGTCGCACCTCCGAAAGAACGAGCCTGGCCTCGTCCGTCGTATAAAGCTCGAGCGGAACCGTGACTTCCTGCATGTTCACGCCCCGCTCCGCGAAACAACGCAGGGAGATGCGATAATTCTGCCAGCCATCCGATTGCTCGAGCAGCGGCGTCAGGTCTACCTGGGCGGCGTTGCCACTGGCGTCGCGCATGCCTGCCATCACCGGCTGCGAAAGGCTTCCCGGTGCGTTCATCGACAGGGACAGCGAGAGGTGGCCGTTCGCTTCGCGCTGCAGATCGAGCGGCCGGCCGTCGGCGCGCAGCGCGAAGTATCCCGGAGCATCGTTGCGCCACTGCAGCAGCGAGGAATCGCCCTGCACCTCGCGGTCCGCCATCGTCATCGACGGCGAAAGGTGGTTCCCCGCCATCTCGAGTCCTTCGACGACAAGCAAATTAGCAGGGTCCCCGCCGAGCATGGCGGAGAAGCCGGTAAGTGCGCGGCCGTTCGCGAAGTACGTACCGCTGGCTCCGGCAGCTGCGTCGGTCAGGCCGGATTCTTCGGGGAGCTCGGCCAATTCCGAAGCCTCAGCGAGCGTGAGGCCGTAGCCGTAGGCGAACAGCGGGTCGTAGTTTTCGTCACCGACGTTCACATCGGTCTGGTTCGCCGTGCGCGGCCAGGAGTAGCTCAGGCGGCCGGTGAAGTCGTACGGCATGCTGCCATCCGGCTGCTCGAACAGCAGGTCAGCGATACCACCGCCTTCGCTTCCGGGCAGCCACGCCGCAACGAACGCGTCGGACGCGTTGAGGTGCGGATTGATCCACATGGGGCGGCCGCTCAGGAACACCGACACAACCGGGATGCCATCGGCCTTGAATGATCGAAGCAACTCGAGGCCGGGCCCGATGTCGCTCTCGTACTGCAGGTGCGGCGCGTCTCCCTGGAACTCGGCGTAAGGGTCCTCGCCGAAGACGACGATCGCGACATCGGGGCGCTCTTCGTAATCTCCTTCGACGTCGAGTTCCGCGGTTCCGCCCGCCGCCTCGACTGCCTCGCGGATGCCGGCGTAGACGGAGGTAGCGCCGGGGAAGTCTTCGTTCGTATTGCCGGTTCCCTGCCACGTGAGCGTCCAGCCGCCCGTTTGCTTGCCGATGTTGTCCGCGCCATCGCCTGCAACCAGCACGCGCGACGCCGGCGCCAACGGCAACACAGGCCCGTTGTTCTTGAGCAGCGCCAGTGACTGCCGTACTGCGCGCCGGGCCAGCTCCCTGTGAGCGGTTGAGCCCAGCTCGTCCTGTTTTGCCGCATGCGGTCTCGTCGATGGCCGACCGGCTTCGAATAACCCGGCTTCTTTTTTCACTCGCAAAATACGGGTGACGGCATCGTCGAGGCGTGCCTCGCTGACAGTGCCCTCCTGGACCTGTGCCAGGAGGTTGTCGTAAAGGGCGCGGAAATCCTCGGGGACCATTAACATGTCCATGCCGGCGTTGAATGCGGGCGCACAGTTTTCGTTGCTGCAACTCTCGACCTGCCCGTGCGCATTCCAGTCGCCGACCACGAAACCGTTGAAGCCCATGCGCTCCTTCAGCGCCGTTGTCAGGAGGTATTCGCTGCCATGCACTTTTTCTCCCTGCCAACTGGAGAAAGATGCCATCACCGAGCGCACACCCGCTTCTATCGCAGGTGGATATCCCGCGTTGTGAATACGCACGAGGTGTTCTTCCGGGTCGATATTATCGCCCTGGTCCCGCCCGCCGTCGGTGCCGCCATCGCCGAGGTAATGCTTGGCGGTGGCCATGATCTTGTCATCACCCAGGTGCTCGGGCGTCCCCGGCACCCCTTGCAGTCCTTCGATAATCGCTTTCGCGTACGCGGCCACGATGCGCGGGTCTTCGGAATATCCCTCGTAGGTGCGTCCCCAGCGGTCGTCGCGCACCACCGCGAGCGTCGGGGCGAACGTCCAGTCGAGTCCGGTGGTGAGCATCTCGATGGCCGTTGCGGCGCCGATCTCGCGCAGCAGTTCAGGGTCGTTAGCGGCGCCGAGCCCAATGTTGTGCGGGAAGATCGTTGCTCCGTAGACATTGCTGTGCCCGTGCACGGCGTCGGAGCCCCACAGGATGGGAATCGCCAGTTTGCCGTCAGAGGTATCCATCGACGCGTCGTAGAACGCGTCGGCAAACTCGACCCAGTCCTCGAGAGTGGCATGCTTGTCGTTGTTGGGCGTCGACCCGCCTCCGTTCAGGACGGAGCCCAAGTGATAGCGCCGGATATCCTCCGGCGTAACCGAGCGCAACTCCGCCTGGATGACCTGCCCGACCTTTTCTTCCAGGGTCATGCGAGCGAGCAGGTCCGCGACGAAGGCTTCCACCTCGGAATCCAGCGGCGCAGGATTAATGCGCGGCCAGGGATCGGAGGGTTGCGCCGACGTCGGGGTGGAGACCGGTGCGGTCGGGGGCGCCGGTTCGCCGCAGGAGCAGAGCAGGAGAGCAAGGACAATCCCCGGAAACGGCACGCAACCGAATTTCTCAATCAGCATTTGGACTCCCCCAAAGTCCGGAAACGATTCCGGCTTTCTCATCGACGAACTACCCGCTCGACCTGTACGGTCAGCTGTTAGCGGTCACATGGTTCTAGTAAACCTGATTGTTGCGGTGCAGGTCCAGCGTGGTCGGCGTTGTTTCGAGCCCTCGAACGGGACGCACGACACGGAAATCTTCCCCGCGGCCGCGCGTAGAACCGCCTACCGTTGAATTGACCCACCCGAATG
>DATGQI010000183.1:0-2495 GCA_035304285.1 Woeseiaceae bacterium | reverse complement strand
TGGAGGCTGCCGAACGCCTGCACCGCGACGACCTGGCAAAAGCGCTGGAGTAAAGCCTAGTCGGCTACCCCAACTGCGCGGCAGTGGCGAATGCGCCGGCTGTTGAAGTAGTGGGTGACAGCAAGCACCAGTGCGCCGGATATGCTGAATGCGCGGTCGGCAACGAGCCCGTAGTAGGTATGGGCGACGGTGCCGCCGATCACCAGCAGCAGCATCCCGAGAACACCGAAGGCTACGATGTAGCGGCTCCCGTGACGGCGGAAGCCGAATGTCAGGGCAATGACGCTGACTGGGATGGCCAGGATCAGCATCTGCGCGTGCAGGTGGCCTTCTGAGAATGCGGAAATTGCAGGCAACGACACGAGCAGGAACGGCAACGCGAGACAGTGCAACAGGCATAGCCCGGACAGTATCACTGCAACCCGATCGAGCGTCACCGCCGGTTTGAGGGCGCTGTTAACCATCGTCAGTAGCCGTTATGCTCGGGGGGTGAGCGAATGTGGATGCAACACGTCAGTCGCTCGGGAAACAAAATGGTATAACATAACAAAATGGTGCGCAACGGCATTGAAAACAGTATCTTGGGTTTGACAACAGGTGACGATGGACAAACGACTTCTTGCAATACTCTGCTGCCCCGTAACCCACAAGGGTCTTTCAGTCGCGCGCCCGGACCTCCTGAAGAAGGTGAATACCGCCATTGGCAGCGGCAAGGTCGTAAACCGAGAAGGTAGCACCGTCGATGCCATCCTGAAGGAAGCGCTGGTCACCGACGACAGCAAATTGCTGTACCCCGTCAAGGACGGCATTCCGGTCCTCCTCGAAGCCGAGGGGATAAGCCTCGGGCAGCTGGAAGGCCTCTGAACCCCATCCTGTTGCCATTCGAGACATACATCCTCGCGTGAAAATTCCGGCCGCAAAGCTTTCGTCAGCCCTCGCAAAATCCCTGTTGCCCTGTTACCTGGTTAGTGGTGACGAGCCCCTGCTCGCCCAGGAAGCCCTGGACGCGATACGCGCGGAAGCGAGGAGGCGCGGCTTTGGCGCGCGTGAAGTTCACGTCGTAACCACCGGGTTCGACTGGAATGAGATCGCGGCGGCGGCTGGCAGCCTGTCGCTGTTCGCCGAGAAGCGCATCCTCGAACTCAAGGTGCCGACCGGCAAGCCTGGCCGTGACGGATCGGCAGCGATCGTCGACCTCATGCGGCAGACCGGCGACGACCTGATGGTCCTGGTCGAGGCGCCCAAACTCGACAAGAGCGGAGCGTCTTCGAAGTGGGTCAAGGAGATCGAGGCGACAGGAGCTCACGTGCAGGTGTGGCCGATCGGGCCGCGAGAGTTGCCAGGCTGGATCGCGGCGCGAGCGAGAGCGGTTGGACTGAAGCCGGATCGGGATGCCGTTACCCTCCTGGTCGATCGCGTCGAAGGGAACCTCCTGGCCGCGCACCAGGAGATCGAGAAATTGCGACTGTTGCTCGGCGAGGGAGCGGTCAGCGGGGCCGATGTGGAAAATGCGGTGGCGGACAGCAGCCGCTTCGATGTTTACAAGCTGGCGGACGCCGCCGTGGAAGGCAAAGCCGCACGTGCAATCCGGATGCTCGGCAGGCTGCGGGCAGAAGGCGTGGAGCCGGTTATCGTCGTCTGGGCACTGACACGGGAACTGCGCACGCTGGCAAAGGTGGCGGACCTGGTGCAGGCGGGCAGTGATCTCGGCTCCGCATTGCAGCGCGCAGGCGTATGGCGAACGCGCCAGGGAAGCGTGAGGAATTGCGTGGCGCGCCACGGCGCGTCCGACTTCTACCGGTTGTTAAAGATCGCCCGTCGCGCGGATGCCGCGGCCAAGGGCCAGGTGCGGGTGGACCCTTGGCAGCTCATAACGGAGATCGTGTTCGGGCTGGCAGCCGCGGCCACGAAGGCCGCGTAGGGAGATTCTGCCAGGTCATGTCCGGGTAAGGGAGAGTTGAAAGTATGGGCCCGATGGGAATTTTTGGCGGGACTTTCGATCCGATACATTTCGGTCACCTGCGTTCGGCTTTTGAGATGCTGCAGGCGCTGCGGTTCGATGAAGTGCGGTTCATGCCCTGCGGCAGCCCGCCGCATCGCGGCCAGCCGGTCGCCGACCCGGAGTTGAGACTCAGGATGGTCCGCGTGGCGACGGAGGGGCAGCAGGGCTTCGTCGTCGACGACCGGGAGTTGCAAAGGGATGGCCCGTCGTACTCGGTGGACACGCTGACGGCGTTGCGTTCTGAATTCCCGCTCACACCGCTCGCGCTCATGATCGGCATGGATGCGTTCCTGGGATTGCCGAAATGGTCTCACTGGCGGGAGATCCTCCAGCTGTCGCACATCGTCGTAGCGCATCGGCCGGGATGGCGCGCGCCGGACATCGGCCCCCTGGGAGAGCTTCTCACGGACCGTGGCACGCACCGCATCGGCGACCTGCACCAGGCGCGCTCCGGCCATATCTACATCCACGACGTGACACAGCTCGAGATTTC
>DATGQI010000182.1:0-2947 GCA_035304285.1 Woeseiaceae bacterium | reverse complement strand
CAGGCTCTCGGCGCGGTCGAGCAGGCCTGCGCGCATGTAGTCCTCGCCGAGCTCGTACAACGCCTGGTCGCGCTGTGTGCGCGTAAGACTCGGGCGCGCGATCAGGTTCTGGTGGATGCGGATCGCGCGGTCGACTTCGCCGCGGCGCCGGAACAGGCTGCCGAGCGCGAAGTGCGTCTCCAGGGTCTCGGAGTCGACCTCGACCATGCGGATGAACACTTCCAGCGCCTTGTCGGGCTCTTCGTTCAGCAGGAAGTTCAGGCCACGGAAGTATTCGCCCGGCAGGCCGCCTGTACGGCGCGTGCGCGGACGCGAGCTGCGGCCGGTGAGCCAGCCCACCAGCAAGGCGACCAGCAGCAGGATGCCGACCAGCAGCAGGTTATCCGTTGGCATTTCGTATGGGCAGGTTGCGCAGGTTGGTGACTTCGGCCTCGAGCGACCGCAGCTCCTTGCGCAGGCGTCGGTTGCGCCGCTGCAGTTCGAGCAGCGCGAAGCCCGTGACCAGCATGCCCAGCAGGAAGCCGGCCAGCATCGCCACGAGCAGCACCCAGGGCAGCAAGGTTTCCCAGTGGCCGAAGAAGTAGTCGAGGGAAACCGGCGTGGCGTTCAGCGCGGTGAAGCCGATTCCGGCGACGAGCAGCAGAACGAACAGAAGCGCGATCAAGAGAATTCGTGGCATAACGGCTCCTGGTTCACCGGAAGGGCGAGGAAGCGAATCAGACGTCGTTGCCGGCCTGCTTCAGTTCGCCCGCATGTTCGAGCTCGCCTGCACTGGAGGCTTCCGCCTGGAAGTCCTGGTTGACCCGCTCGCGCAGATCCTTGCCGGGTTTGAAATGTGGCACGTACTTGCCCGCCAGCGCGACGGCCTCACCGGTCTTCGGATTGCGGCCCATGCGCGGGGGACGGTAATGGAGGGAAAAGCTGCCGAAACCCCGGATCTCGATCCGACGCCCGTCGGCGAGTGCATTGCTCATCTGCTCGAGCAACGACTTCACCGCAAGCTCCACGTCCTTGGCGGGAAGGTGGCTCTGCTTGCGGGACAGGATTTCGATCAGTTCGGACTTGGTCATTACAGGAGATTCCTGCCTGTTTTTTCTTGTCCTACGGGAACTTACGGAACAAGTAAATCAGAAAACAGGCGGCCGCACCAGCGTGCGGCCGCCTTTCTCACAGGCTTACTTCTTCATCTGCTCCTTGAGCAGATCACCGAGCGTGGTCGTGCCGCCTTCGTCGCTACGTGCGTAGTCGGAGATGGCTTCACGCTCCTCGTGGATTTCCTTGGCCTTCACGGACAGGCTCACCACGCGGTTCTTGCGATCCACGCCGATCACACGGGCTTCGATGTCGTCACCCTCGTTCAGGGCGCTGCGGGCGTCCTCGACGCGCTCGCGGGACAGCTCGGAGGCACGCAGGTAGCCCTCGATGCCGTTGCCGAGATCGACGCGCGCGCCCTTGGCGTCCACTTCGATGACCTTGCCGGTCACCATCGAGCCCTTCGGATGCTCGCCAAGGAACAGCGAGAACGGATCCTGGTCAAGCTGCTTGATGCCGAGCGAGATGCGCTCGCGCTCGGGATCCACGGACAGCACCACCGCCTCGACTTCGTCGCCCTTCTTGTAATTGCGGACGGCTTCCTCGCCCGGCAGGTCCCAGGCGATGTCGGACAGGTGAACCAGGCCGTCGATGCCGCCATCCAGGCCGACGAAGATGCCGAAATCGGTAATCGACTTGATCTTGCCGGAGAGGCGGTCGCCCTTCTGGTGTGTCGCGGCGAACTCTTCCCACGGGTTCGGCACGCACTGCTTCATGCCGAGGCTGATGCGGCGGCGTTCCTCGTCGATGTCGAGCACCATGACTTCGACTTCGTCGCCGATCTGCACGACCTTGCCCGGGTTGACGTTCTTGTTGGTCCAGTCCATCTCGGACACGTGCACGAGGCCTTCCACGCCTTCCTCGATCTCGACGAACGCACCGTAGTCGGCGAGGTTGGTGACGCGGCCGAAGACGCGGGTGCCGACCGGGTAACGGCGGGCAATGCTTTCCCAGGGATCATCGCCGAGCTGCTTGAGACCCAGCGAGACGCGGTTGCGCTCGCGGTCGAACTTGAGCACCTTGACTTCGATCTCGTCGCCGACGTTGACCACTTCGGAAGGATGCTTGACTCGCTTCCAGGCCATGTCGGTGATGTGCAGCAGGCCGTCGATGCCGCCAAGGTCCACGAACGCACCGTAGTCGGTGAGGTTCTTGACGATGCCCTTGACGATGAGGCCTTCCTGCAGCTTCTCGAGCAGCTTTTCGCGCTCCTCGCTGTACTCCTCTTCCACCACCGCGCGGCGCGAGACCACGACGTTGTTCCGCTTGCGGTCCAGCTTGATGACCTTGAACTCCAGCGGCTTGCCTTCCAGGTAGGCGGTGTCGCGCACCGGGCGCACGTCGACCAGCGAGCCCGGCAGGAACGCGCGCACCTCGTCGATGTCGACGGTGAAGCCGCCCTTGACCTTGCCGCTGATGAAGCCGCTGACGATCTCGCCGGCCTCGAAGGCCTTCTCGAGACGCGTCCAGCTGCGGGCGCGCACGGCCTTCTCGCGCGACAGGCGGGTCTCGCCGAAACCGTCTTCCACGGCATCCAGCGCCACTTCCACCTCGTCACCGACCTTGACGTCGATGTCGCCGGCTTCGTTCTGGAACTGCTCGATGGGAATGACGCCTTCCGACTTCAGGCCTGCGTTCACGATGACCACGTCACCGCGAATGTCGACGACCGTCGCGTTCAGCAGCGCGCCGGGGCGGAGCGCTTCCTGGTTGATGCTTTGTTCAAGGAGTTCAGCAAAAGATTCAGACATTTGATGTTCCTGTGCCCTCGCGGGCGTTTCGGTTGATCCGTGGCATCCTTCCTGGCGCCCCGGGGTGGTTGAAAGCAGGTCCGCGCACTCCCGCGCAGACCGGA
>DATGQI010000181.1:0-5262 GCA_035304285.1 Woeseiaceae bacterium | reverse complement strand
GATCTTCTTGCCTGAGCCGACCCCGTAGAGCCAGTCCAGCGGCACCCGCAACAGGGTCGCCAGGGCACGGATGTTCTCCGCCCTCGGGATCGACTGGCCCCGGATCCAGCGATGGGCCGCGGCCGTCGTCACCGCCGTGCCGCCGTACTGCGGCACCAGGCGCGCCAGCTCGGCGGCGCTTTCCGGCATCTGCGCCTTGCGCAAAGCCTCCCGCAACCGCTCACCGAACTGGGCCTGCTCGCTCTTCATGGGCGCGACGGTAGGCCGCGGCCTGCCGCATCAATCAATTATTGATTTATGCTTTGATTACTTATCGCTTGATGCCTTGCCGCGCCCATGTCCGACGCCGCACCCGAACAGCTGCAGCAGGAGCCGCCGCCGCGCGCCTGCTCGTGGTTGGTCGCAGGCCCGGTCGGCACCGCGGCCGCCATGCTTGCAGGCGCGCGCTGATGCCGGTCCTGGACTGGATCGGCAAGGCCGCGGTAGTCAGGCACCACAAGGACGTGCCCTACCGGCTTCTGGAGCCGGTGCCGGAACTGGGGTGTCGGCCCACCGACGGCAGCGACCCGGGAAACCTGATCGTCCAGGGCGACAACCTGCATGCGCTCAAGGCGCTGTTGCCTCGGTACGCAGGCCGGGTGAAATGCATCTACATCGACCCGCCCTACAACACCGGCAACGAAGGCTGGGTCTACAACGACAACGTCAACAGCCCGGAGATCCGCAAGTGGCTGGGCGAAGTCGTGGGCAAGGAGGGCGAGACACTCGATCGCCACGATCGCTGGCTATGCATGATGTATCCCCGCCTCGTGCTGTTGCGGAAATTCCTGCGCGACGATGGGGTAATTTTTGTTTCGATCGACGATTTCGAGATTGGCGCCCTTGAGTGCCTGCTGTCCGAGATATTTGGTGCGATCAATCGCCTCGGTATCTTCAGTTGGCAACGGAAGAAGAAGGGAAGTCATCTCGATGCACACGTGCGGAAGATGTCCGAGTTCGTCGTGTGCTACTCGCGGAAGAAGTCGGCGCTGAGAAGCCTTTATGGCGAGGACGCGTACGCGGAGAAGCTCCAGCCGCTGGTCAAACGGACCAACAAGCTCAAGACGCTGACGTTTCCTGCGGGGAAGGTCTCTACCAAGCTCGAAGATGGAAAGTACGCACCCGGGGACCGCGGGAAGGAGGGAACCGGTCTCCGCTTCACCAACCCGTTTGTGGTCCACGATGGCCAGGTCACAAGCACGCTAATCGTGGAAGGCCGCTTCGTCTGGACACAGGAAAAGCTCGATAAGGAACTGGAACAAGGCTCCACAATCGAACTTTCCACGCGCTTTGGTCTCAACTCCGGAAGACACGATCAGGCCGAAAAGACCAAGACACCGTCGACCCTGCTGGGCCCGAGCTCCGGTATAGGCACCAACGAGGATGCAAGCCAGGAACTGGTGGACATCTTCGCCGAGGAAATGGGGAAGGTCTTCCCTTATCCCAAGCCATCCAGCCTGGTCCAGTACTTGCTTCGTGCGGCTACGCACGATGCCAAGGACGCAATAGTGATGGACAGCTTTGCCGGCTCTGGCACTACCGGCCATGCCGTGCTCAAACAGAACGCCGAAGACGGCGGCAATCGCCGCTTTATTCTGGTCGAACTGGACGCGACCATCGCCGGAAATGTCACAGCGGAGCGCGTCCGACGCGTAGCACAGGGCTACACCGACGCAAAGGGCAACGCCGTGGCAGGGCTTGGTGGCGGCTTCCAGTTCTGCAAACTCAGCGAGGAGCCACTGTTCAACGCCGACGGCAGGGTTCGCGAGGACGTGACGTTCGAACAGTTGGCTGAGTTCGTCTGGTTCGTGGAAACAGGCACCGCATACCAAGCGAGGAAAGCCAAGTCGCCGCTACTCGGCGTCCACGACGGAAGGGCCGTCTACCTGCTCTACAACGGGATCCTCGGCGACAGGTCCGCGGATGGTGGCAATGTGCTGACCAGCCCGGCGCTGGATCTGCTGCCCGGCCACGATGGCCCCCGGGTCATCTATGCCGCCGCCTGCCGATTGGGCACGCCCCGCCTGAATCGAGAAGGCATCGTGTTCAAGCAGACCCCGTATGCCCTGGATGTGACGCCATGACAGGCTTCGCTCCCAAACAGTACCAGCAGAGCGTGCTGGACAGCGTGCGCAGGTACTTCGAAAAGTGCCACGAACTCGGCAGCCCGTGCCTGGCGTTCACCGCGACGACCGAGGAACTCTGGGGACAAGGCCTTCCCTATCGCCGCATCGAGGGCTTTGCTCCGGAGACTCCCTACTTTTGCCTCCGGGTTCCCACCGGTGGCGGCAAGACGTGGCTGGCCGCGAAGTGCATCGCACTGGTGAATACCTTCCTGCTGAGGAGCGAATACAGCCTGTTGCTGTGGCTGGTTCCTTCCAAGGCGATCCGGGACCAGACCCTCAGGGCACTGCGCGATCGCGGGTCGCCGCTACACGCAGCGGCGTCGGAGGCGGGGCCTGTCACGGTACTCGACCTGGAGGAGGCGCGGTCGCTGTCCGCGGCGATGCTCGATACGAGCACGGTCGTGATCGTGGCCACGGTGCAGGCGTTCAACCGCGAGGAGCGCGACGGGCTGAAGGTCTACCAGTCCAGCGGGGCGCTGATGCACCACTTCGCGAGCCTGGCCGATGCGCAACGCAGCAACCTGCTGTCCGACGAGGAGGGCACCATCCCTTGCTCCCTGGCCAACGTGCTCAGGCTGCGCCGGCCCTTCCTGGTCGTGGACGAGGCGCACAACAATCGCACCGAGCTCGCCTTCTCCACCTTCGCGGCCTTCAACCCGAGCGGCATCCTCGAGCTGACCGCCACGCCGGACATCGAACGGACACCGAGCAACGTCCTGCACAGCGTCTCCGCGGTGGAGTTGAAGGCCGAGCAGATGATCAAGCTGCCGATCCTGCTCGAGACCGAGTCGGACTGGCAGAAGTGCCTGGCGTATGCCGCCGACAGGCGCGACCAGTTGCAGGCGCTTGCCGATGCGGAGCATCGCGGAGGTGCACCCTATCTGCGGCCTTTGGTCCTCGTGCAAGCCCAGGCGCGTAGCGCCACGAGAGACACCCTGCACTGGGAGCGCGTGCTCGCCGAGCTGACTGGCAACCAGGGGCTTCCCGCGAGCCACGTCGCGGTGGCCACGGGTGAGCGCAACGACCTCCCGGAGATCGAGAAGCGGTATCCGCGCGGCATCGCGGACGAACGCTGCCCCGTACGCTTCATCATCACCCAGCAGGCCTTGGCGGAAGGCTGGGATTGCCCCTCCGCATACATCCTCGTCAGTCTGGCAGGCACGCAGTCCGAGACCGCCGTCGAGCAGTTGCTCGGCCGCATCCTTCGCCAGCCCGACGCAAAGGCGCGGGACGCGACTGCCCTGAACCAGTCCTACGCCTACGTGATGTCGACGGACTTCACTGCAACGGCGAGCGCCTTGCGTGATCGCCTGGTTGCCGGTGCGGGCTTCGAGCGCAAGGAAGTCCAGGAATTCGTGCGCGCGGGGAAGCAGGAGCAGGCGCGGTTCGATCTCAGCACCCGTCCAGGCCGCATCGTGGTTCGTCCCGTTGTCGTACCGCTACGCAGCGCACCAAAGGTCAGGGAGCTGCCGAAACTGCTCCGCGACAAGATCGAGTGGGACAAGGGGGCGAAGGAACTCACCATCCGACAGCCGTTGACGGCCGCGGAGGCCGAGCAGCTTGCGGCGCTGACGGCAAGCGACGAGGAGCGCGAAGCCGTCGTCCGGGCTTGCGAGATCAGCCGAACCACCGCAGTCGAAGAGCGCCTGAGCCCCGCGGAGAAGGGGGAGCTGCTGTCCATTCCCGCCATGGGCGTCCTGGTCCAAGGCGAGCTGCAGCTGTTCGACGACCCCGAAGTGCTTGACTACCCGTTCGACCTCTCGACCTACAACGCTTCCCCGACGCTGGACGACCTCCGGGAACTCGAGCTGGCCGACAGGATCGCGAGCGGTGGCCAGATCGACGTGACCGACAAGGGACGGTTGAAGGTTGGCTTCATCGCCGACCTCCAGCGCGACCTCGGCTTTGCCTACGCGCCGGAGCAGTGGGACGCGGTCAAGCTGGCGGCGTGGCTGTGCCGCAACTTGCCCGACGCCAGCATCACACACGCCTCGAAATGGGCGTTCGTACAGAAGTGGCTCCAGTCGCTGCTGGAACAGCCGGGTTGCGACCTGTCACGCGCGAATCGCCAGAAGTTCCTCCTGCGTGGCCTGCTGGAGGCGCGCATCAGGGAACTGCGCAAGTCTGCAGTCGGGGACGCGTTCCAGGAAGCCCTCTTCGGCGACGCTCGCGACCAGCGGGTCACTGTCGGGGGCGAGTTCAACGTGTCGTTCGACCCGCAGGGCTATGCGCCCAACGCGGACTACGACGACCGATATGGCGTGTATGACTTCCGGCATCACTACTACGGCCGCATCGGCGACTTCGACAGCAAGGAGGAGTTCGAGTGCGCCTGCAAACTGGACCAGCTCGCGGAAGCCGGCCGGGTCAGGTTCTGGGTTCGCAACCTGGTGAACAAGCCGGGCTCATCGTTCTTCCTGCAGAAGGCCGATGGACGGTTCTATCCCGACTTCGTCTGTGCCCTGCCGGACGACAGGATCCTGGTCGTCGAGTACAAGGGCGCGCGGGACTGGGCCAACGCCCAGGACGATCGCGATATCGGCGACCTCTGGGCGGAGCTCAGCAACGGCAAGTGCCGGTTCGTCATGGTGGGGAACCGCGAATGGCATCGGCTCGAGACGGTGCTCGACCAATAGTCCCGCTCGCCTCTTTTCGTACGCCGCCTGCAGGTTCAGCCACTAGCGCGCGCCCCTCATCCGCCCCTTCGGGGCACCTTCTCCCCGCGGGCGGGGAGAAGGGAATACGTCAGAGGATGTACTTGCTGAGGTCCTGGTCCTGCAGGAGTTCGCCGAGGTGCTGGTCGACGTAGGCGCGGTCGATGGTCACGGTTTCGCCGCCGCGGTCGGGGGCCTCGTAGCTGAGCGTGTCGAGCAGGCGTTCGAGCACGGTGTGCAGGCGGCGGGCGCCGATGTTCTCCTGGCGGTCGTTGACCTGGGCGGCGATATCCGCCAGGCGCTCGATCGCGTCCTGCGAGAATTCCAGGGTGACGCCCTCGGTCCTGAGCAGCTCCCGGTACTGCGTGGTCAGCGCCGCGCGCGGCTCGGTCAGGATGCGCACGAAGTCGTCCTTGCTCAGCGCGCCCAGTTCGACCCGGATC
>DATGQI010000180.1:0-13645 GCA_035304285.1 Woeseiaceae bacterium | reverse complement strand
CAGGTCGCTCGAGAATTTCGGGTCCGGCAGGATCGTGCGTTTTGGAGCCTGGCTTCTTCGTGACATCGTTTGTCTCTTGTGGTCCCCGCCGCGGGATCAATTCAGGCGGCCGGGATGCAGCGGTTGAGTCGGAGTACTGTTACTTCGCTTTACTTGGGTCTCTTGGCGCCGTACTTGGAACGGCCCTGCCTGCGATCACTGACGCCGGCGCAGTCGAGCGTGCCGCGAATCGTGTGGTAGCGCACACCCGGCAGGTCCTTTACACGGCCACCACGGATCAGTACGACCGAGTGCTCCTGGAGGTTATGACCCTCGCCACCAATGTAACTGGTGACCTCAAAGCCGTTCGTCAGCCTGACACGCGCAACCTTCCGCATCGCCGAGTTCGGCTTTTTCGGGGTGGTCGTGTAGACACGGGTGCATACGCCCCGTTTCTGCGGGCTGCCCTCGAGCGCCGGCACCGCACTTTTGGCGCGCTTTAATGAACGCGGGCTTCGCACTAATTGATTCGTTGTGGCCATGGGCCCCTTTTACTCACAAAGTTCGTGGAACAGATTCAAAATAAAGCACGCGCAATGATGCGCGCACACCCGCATGCCGTACCGTAATCGTAAGGACAGCTCGCGGGTTTGAGGTACGCAAAGGATAAGCCTATGATTTGAATAAGCTTTCCACCGCGATCTCATGTTCGATTGTCAGGCCCGTTCGTGCAGGCCTGTCGGGCAAGGGCGGGCATTGTATTGATGCCCCGCCCGGAGTGTCAAGCTGGCCGCCGCCCCCGCAAATCGCACGTCAGGTGGTCCGCCGGCACGCAGGAGCCCGCCATTCAGTGCGCACCGGCGGGCTCCTGCGGCGATCCTTTCGCTAGCGGTCGGAGGTCGCGGTTTCTTCCGTCTCCTCCTCGGCCTCCGCGGCTTCGCCTGCTGGCTGCACGAGGTCGTCCTCGCCTGCAGCTTCGGCGACGACCGTCTCCTCTTCTACGTCCGAATCGTCCTCGGCCATCAGCTGGTTTCTCGCCGTCGTCTCTTCCTCCAGCTCTCTCAGCTGGTCCGACAGATCCTGTTCCCGCGTCCGGCGGCGCTCCGCATGTTCCGCGAAGCCCGTACCAGCCGGTATCAGGCGTCCGACGATGACGTTTTCCTTCAGGCCACGCAGGTCGTCGCGCAGACCTCTGACCGCAGCTTCTGTAAGCACGCGGGTTGTCTCCTGGAACGAGGCCGCGGAAATAAACGACTCCGTTGCCAGGGAGGCCTTGGTGATACCGAGAAGAATTGGTTCGACCGTCAGCGAATCCTTGTTCTGGACCTTGAGCTGCTCGGAGACTTCCAGTCCGCGCGCCTTGTCGATCTGCTCTCCGCGCAGGAAATTGCTCTCGCCCGGATCGGCTACCAGCACCTTCCTGAGCATCTGGCGGATGATCACTTCGATGTGCTTGTCGTTGATCTTGACGCCCTGCAGGCGGTACACGTCCTGGATCTCGCGGACGAGATAGTCGGACAGGGGCTCGACGCCCTGCAGGCGCAGGATGTCGTGCGGATTCGGCTCGCCATCGGCGATGACTTCGCCGCGCACCACCTGCTCGCCCTCGAAGACGTTCAGGTGACGCCACTTCGGGATCAGCTCCTCGTGGCTTTCCCCCGCCTCGTCCGTAATGACGAGACGACGCTTGCCCTTGGTTTCCTTGCCGAAGCTGACGGTACCGGTGTACTCGGCCATGATCGCCGGGTCTTTTGGTTTCCGCGCCTCGAACAGGTCGGCCACCCGGGGCAAACCGCCGGTGATATCGCGCGTCTTGGACGACTCCTGCGGAATACGCGCGATGACGTCGCCCACCTGTACCTCGGCGCCGTCGCTCATGCTGACGATTGCACCCGTCGGCAGGGCATACACGGCCGGGATGTCGGTATTCGCGAAGCAGACTTCCTTGCCGCTGTCGTCCACCAGCTTCAGCATCGGCCGCAGGTCACGGCCGGAACTGCCGCGCTGTTTCGGATCGAGGACGGCCACGCTGCTCAAGCCCGTGAACTCGTCGATCTGTTCGGTCACGGTGACGCCGTCGACGAAATCCTCGTAGTGCAGCTTCCCGCCCACTTCCGTTACCACCGGGTGGGTGTGCGGGTCCCAGGTTGCGACGATTTCGCCGGGCAGGACGGACGCGCCGTCGGTGACCGTGATCGTGGCGCCATAGGGCACCTTGTACCGCTCGCGCTCACGACCATGCTCGTTCATGACCGAGATCTCACCCGAACGCGATACGGCGATCAGGTAACCCTTCTGGTGATGCACGGTCTTGATGTTGTTCAGCTTCACGACACCCTTGTTCTTGATCTCGATGTTGCTGACAGCCGCGGAACGCGACGCAGCGCCACCGATGTGGAACGTACGCATCGTAAGCTGCGTGCCCGGCTCGCCGATCGACTGCGCGGCGATAACACCCACCGCTTCGCCGATGTTGATGCGATGCCCGCGCGCGAGGTCGCGGCCGTAGCACTGCGAGCACACACCGTACCGGACATCACAGGTAATCGGTGAACGAACCAGGACGTTGTCGATCGACAGTTCCTCGAGCCTTGCCACGCTGGCTTCGTCCAGCATCGCGCCGGCGTCGAACGCCACCTTGTCGGTTCCGGGGATGAGTACCGGTTCCGCCAGCACACGTCCGAGAACGCGCTCACGCAGGGGCTCGACGACGTCGCCGCCTTCGACCAGCGGCGCCATGCTGACACCGTTCCGCGTGCCGCAATCGACCTCGGTAACCACCAGGTCCTGCGCCACGTCAACCAGTCGACGCGTGAGGTACCCGGAGTTCGCCGTCTTCAGCGCGGTATCGGCCAGGCCTTTGCGCGCGCCATGAGTCGAGATGAAGTACTGCAGTACGTCCAGTCCCTCGCGGAAGTTGGCTGTAATCGGCGTTTCGATGATCGAACCGTCCGGCTTCGCCATGAGGCCTCGCATGCCGGCGAGCTGCCGGATCTGCGCAGCGGAACCACGAGCGCCGGAGTCGGCCATCATGTAGATCGAGTTGAACGATTCCTGGTCGACGATCTTGCCGCTCGAATCCTCTACGGTTTCGGAGCCGAGCTTGTCCATCATGGCCTTGGCCACCTGGTCGTTCGTGCGCGACCAGATGTCGACGACCTTGTTGTAACGCTCGCCTTCTGTCACGAGGCCGGAGGCGTACTGGTCCTGGATCTCCTTCACTTCGCTCTCGGCGATGGACAGGATCGATGCCTTCTCGTCGGGCACGACCATATCGTTGACACCGATGGAGATGCCGGCGATGGTCGCGAAGCGGAAGCCCGTGTACATCAGCTGGTCGGCGAAGACGACGGTCTTCTTCAGACCCAGGTTCCGGTAACAGGCGTTGATGACGTTGGAGATCGCCTTCTTGGTCATGTCCCGGTTGACGAGGTCGAAGCTCAGGCCGCTCGGCAACAGGGTCGACAGCAACGCACGCCCCACGGTGGTATCCACCAGGCGCATGACGGTCGCGGTTTCCCCGTCCGAATCGTGCATCGGGACGCGGACCTTGACCCGCGCCTGCAGCTCGGCATAACCGTTCTCGTAGGCGCGGCGGGCCTCGTCGATGTTCGAGAACACCATGCCTTCACCCTTGCCGAAGACCTTCGAGCGGGTCATGTAATAGAGACCCAGCACGACGTCCTGAGACGGCACGATGATCGGGTCGCCATTCGCGGGCGACAGGATGTTGTTCGACGCCATCATCAGGGCGCGGGCTTCGAGCTGCGCCTCGATCGACAGCGGCACGTGCACCGCCATCTGGTCGCCGTCGAAGTCCGCGTTGAACGCGGTACATACGAGCGGGTGTAACTGGATTGCCTTGCCCTCGATCAGCACCGGCTCGAACGCCTGGATGCCGAGACGATGCAGCGTCGGCGCGCGGTTCAGCATGACAGGGTGCTCGCGGATCACTTCCTCGAGAATGTCCCAGACTTCCGCACCCTCGCGCTCGACCAGCCGTTTCGCGGCCTTGATGGTCGTCGCTTCGCCGCGCAGCTGCAGCTTCGAGAAGATGAAGGGCTTGAACAGTTCGAGCGCCATCTTTTTCGGCAGGCCGCACTGGTGCAGCTTGAGCGTACGACCGACCACGATCACGGAACGGCCGGAGTAGTCCACCCGCTTGCCGAGCAGGTTCTGGCGGAACCGGCCCTGCTTGCCCTTGATCATGTCGGCGAGCGACTTCAGCGGACGCTTGTTGGTGCCCGTGATTGCGCGGCCGCGCCGGCCGTTGTCCAGCAGCGCGTCGACGGATTCCTGCAGCATGCGCTTTTCGTTGCGCACGATGATGTCCGGAGCGTTCAGCTCCAGCAGCCGCCGCAGGCGATTGTTGCGGTTGATGACGCGGCGGTAGAGGTCGTTCAGGTCCGAGGTCGCGAAGCGGCCACCGTCCAGCGGCACCAGCGGACGCAGGTCCGGCGGCAGAACCGGCAGCACGGTAAGCACCATCCATTCCGGCTTGTTACCGGATTCGATGAACGACTCCAGCAGCTTCAGCCGCTTGGACAGGCGCTTGATCTTGGTTTCCGAGCGGGTGCTTCCGATGTCCTCGCGCACCTGCAGCACTTCGCGCTGCAGGTCGATGGTCGAAAGCATCTCGCGCACGGCTTCGGCGCCCATACGGGCGTCGAACTCGTCACCGTACTGCTCGATCGCCTCGAGATACATCTCGTCCGTCATCAGCTGGCCGCGCTCGAGCGGGGTCATGCCCGGCTCGACGACCACGAAGGCTTCGAAATAGAGCACACGCTCGATCTCGCGCAGCGTCATGTCGAGCATGAGCCCGATACGCGACGGTAGCGATTTCAGGAACCAGATGTGCGCGACCGGGCTCGCCAGCTCGATGTGCGCCATGCGCTCGCGGCGCACCTTCGTCTGGGTGACCTCGACCCCGCACTTCTCGCAGACCACACCGCGGTGCTTCAGGCGCTTGTACTTCCCGCAAAGGCATTCGTAGTCCTTGATCGGCCCGAATATCTTGGCGCAGAACAGCCCGTCGCGCTCCGGCTTGAAGGTCCGGTAGTTGATCGTTTCCGGCTTCTTGACCTCGCCGAAAGACCACGACCGAATCATGTCCGGCGAAGCCAGCCCGATGCGGATCGCATCGAAGTCGTCGACGGGATTCTGGTACTTAAAAAGTTTCAGAAGATCTTTCATCAGTCTGTTTCCAATTCAATGTTGATTCCCAGCGACCGGATTTCCTTGACCAGTACGTTGAAGGATTCGGGCATGCCGGCATCCATCTCGTGCTCGCCGTCCACGATGTTCTTGTACATCTTGGTGCGGCCCTGCACGTCGTCGGATTTCACCGTCAGCATTTCCTGCAGCGTGTATGCCGCGCCGTATGCTTCGAGTGCCCACACTTCCATTTCGCCGAATCGCTGTCCGCCGAACTGCGCCTTGCCTCCCAGCGGCTGCTGGGTGACGAGACTGTAAGGTCCGGTGGATCGGGCGTGCATCTTGTCGTCAACCAGGTGATTGAGTTTCAACATGTACATGTAGCCGACGGTGACTTCACGGTCGAATGGCTCGCCGGTGCGCCCGTCGGAAAGACGGGATTGTCCCGAGTCATCGAGATCCGCGAGCTGCAGAAGCGCCTTGATTTCGGCCTCGTTGGCACCGTCGAACACCGGCGTTGCCGTCGGCACGCCGTTCACGAGGTTACCTGCGAGTTCGAGCACTTCCTGGTCGCTGAGCGACTTGATGTCCTCGACGACTCCGCCGCCGGTCTTGTTGTAGACCGTCTCCAGGAACTGGCGAATTTTCACCACCGATTCCTGCGCCTTCAGCATGGCGTCGATCTTGCGGCCCAGTCCCTTTGCCGCCCAGCCGAGGTGCGTTTCCAGCACCTGCCCGACGTTCATGCGGGACGGCACGCCCAGCGGATTCAGCACGATGTCCACCGGGGTACCGTCTGCCAGGTAAGGCATGTCCTCGATCGGCACGATGGTTGAGATCACGCCCTTGTTGCCGTGCCGGCCGGCCATCTTGTCGCCAGGCTGGATGCGGCGCTTCACCGCAAGGTAGACCTTGACCATCTTGAGAACGCCGGGAGCGAGGTCGTCGCCCGCGGTGATCTTCGCCTTCTTCTCGTCGTAACGACGATCAAACTCGGCCCGCTGGGTCTTCAGCCTCTCAGCTGCCCTCTCGAGCTGCTCGTTGGCCTCGTCGTTCTTCATGCGAATTTCGAACCACTGCTCGCGCGGTACCTCGTCGAGGTAGGCCTTCGTAATCTTGCTGCCCGACTTCAACTTGTTCGGCCCGCCCTCGGCAACCTTGCCGATCAGCATGCGTTCGATTCGCTCGTAGATATCTTCCTCGAGAATGCGCAGCGTGTCGTCGAGGTCCTTCCTGACTGACTCCAGCTCGGATCGCTCGATAGAAATAGCACGCGCGTCCTTGTCCACGCCGTCACGGGTGAACACCCGCACGTCGATCACGGTCCCGTCCATGCCGGGCGGCACGCGCAGGCTGGTGTCCTTCACGTCAGAGGCTTTCTCACCGAAGATCGCGCGCAGCAGCTTCTCTTCCGGCGTCAGCTGGGTTTCGCCCTTCGGCGTCACCTTGCCCACCAGGATATCGCCGGCGTTCACTTCCGCACCAATGTACGCGATACCCGACTCGTCGAGCTTGGCAAGCGCGGCGTCACCGACGTTCGGGATGTCGGACGTGATGTCTTCCGGCCCGAGCTTCGTGTCACGCGCGACGCAGGACAGCTCCTCGATGTGAATCGTGGTGAACCGGTCTTCCTTGACGACGCGCTCCGAGATCAGGATCGAGTCCTCGAAGTTGTAGCCGTTCCATGGCATGAACGCGACCAGCAGGTTCTGGCCAAGCGCGAGCTCGCCCATGTTGGTCGACGGTCCGTCCGCCAGCACGTCGCCGCGCGAGATCTGGTCGCCCGCCTTCACCAGCGGGCGCTGGTTGATGCAGGTGTTCTGGTTCGAGCGCGTGTACTTCGTCAGGTTGTAGATGTCGACGCCTGACTCGGACGACACGGTTTCGTCATCGTTGACACGTACGACGATGCGCGAGGCATCCACGGAGTCGACGATTCCGCCGCGCTTGGCGACAACTGTTACACCGGAGTCGACTGCAACTGCCCGCTCCATGCCGGTGCCGACCAGCGGCGCCTCGGAACGCAGCGTCGGTACTGCCTGGCGCTGCATGTTCGAGCCCATCAGGGCGCGGTTTGCGTCGTCGTGCTCGAGGAACGGGATCAGGGAGGCTGCCACCGACACGATCTGCCTGGGGCTCACGTCCATGAACTCGATGGTCGAGGGGTCGGCGAGCGAAAATTCGTTCTTGTGCCGGACCGAGACCAGTTCCTCGCTGAACTTGCCGTTCTTGTCCAGCTCGGCGTTTGCCTGGGCGATTACGTACTGGCTTTCCTCGATCGCGGACAGGTACTGGATTTCCGCCGTCGCCTTGCCGTCTATCACCTTGCGGTACGGCGTCTCGAGGAAGCCGTACTCGTTCGTCCGCGCATAAACCGCGAGCGAGTTGATGAGGCCGATATTCGGTCCTTCAGGCGTTTCGATCGGGCATACGCGGCCGTAGTGCGTCGGGTGCACGTCGCGTACTTCGAATCCGGCGCGCTCGCGGGTCAGGCCGCCCGGCCCAAGCGCCGAGACGCGCCGCTTGTGAGTCACCTCGGACAGCGGGTTGTTCTGGTCCATGAACTGCGAAAGCTGGCTGGAGCCGAAGAATTCCTTCACCGCCGCCGCAACCGGCTTGGCGTTGATCATCTCCTGCGGCATGAGCCCTTCCGTCTCCGCCTGGGTCAGCCGTTCCTTGACGGCGCGTTCAACGCGAACCAGACCGACTCGGAAAGCGTTCTCGGCCATTTCGCCCACGCTTCTTACGCGACGGTTACCGAGGTGGTCGATGTCGTCCACGGTGCCGTAGCCGTTGCGGATCTCGATCAGCGTCTTCAGCACATCGAGGATGTCGTCGTTGTCGAGCACGCCGCTGCCTTCCGAGGTGTCGCGCCCGACACGCCGGTTGAATTTCATCCGGCCGACGGCCGACAGGTCGTAGCGATCCGCATTGAAGAAGAGGTTCTGGAACAGGTTCTCGGCCGCTTCCTTGGTTGGCGGCTCGCCGGGGCGCATCATTCGATAGATCTCGACCAGCGCTTCCAGGCGCGTAGTGGAAGGATCGATCCTGAGGGTGTTCGAGATATACGGCCCGCGATCGAGGTCATTCACGTAAAGCGTGCGGATGTTGGCCACGCCCTTCTCGATCAGCGCCTCGATAAGTTCCGCGGTCAGCTCGTCATTCGCCGCTGCCAGGAGTTCGCCGGTTTCCTCGTCCACGATGTCGTGGGCCAGGATCTTGCCCTCCAGGTACTCGGGCGGCACGACCAGGCTGTCGACCTGCGACTGCTCCATCTCGCGAACATGCTTCGCGGTGATGCGCCGGCCTTCTTCCACAATCAGCTTTCGGCCGAGCTTGATATCGAATATCGCCGTTTCGCCGCGCAGGCGCTGCGGCACGAGACCCATGCGGATCTCCTTGTCGGAGAGGATGAAATCGTTGGTCTCGAAGAAGGTGCTGAGCATCTCCTCGTTCGACAGGCCGAGCGCACGCAGGATGATCGTGACCGGCAGCTTCCGCCGGCGGTCGATGCGGGCGAACAATGCGTCCTTCGGGTCGAACTCGAAGTCCAGCCACGAGCCGCGGTACGGAATGATCCGCGCCGAGAACAGGAGCTTGCCGGAGGAGTGGGTCTTGCCCTTGTCGTGATCGAAGAATACGCCCGGCGACCGGTGCAGCTGCGATACGATCACGCGCTCGGTTCCGTTGATCACGAAGGTGCCGTGATCCGTCATCAGGGGCATTTCGCCCAGGTACACTTCCTGCTCGCGAATGTCCTTCACCGGTTTCGGCGTACCGCTCGCTTCCTTGTCATAAATGACCAGGCGAACCTTGACGCGGATCGGCGCGGCGTAAGTGAGGCCGCGCATCTGGCACTCCTTGACATCGAACACCGGCTCACCGAGCCGGTAGCTCACGTATTCGAGCGCCGCATTCCCGGAATAGCTCACGATCGGGAACACCGTCTTGAATGCCGCGTGCAGGCCGATTTCGCTGCGATCGGCCTCGGCCTGGTCTACCTGCAGGAACTTGCGGTAGGAATCGAGCTGGATCGACAACAGATAAGGCACCTCGAGAATCGTCGGCCGTTTGCCGAAGTTCTTGCGGATGCGCTTTTTCTCAGTGAATGTGTAGGCCATTCGGGATTACCCTCGCTTGGGAAGCGGTTGGCTGGGCCTGCCTTCGGGCAAGCAACCAGTGCAGAAACTAAGAATGTTCAAAATTTCCGCGATTTCAAAAATTTAAAACTTCGCGATACGTGTTCGCAGACCAGCATTTACGAATCATATTCGCCGCTGCGGCCTTCAAAAGGCGCGCACACAGCAAGGCAGCCAGCGAATCCGCGGATCCGCCGGCTGCCTCTACGGCTGTCATGCCCCGTCGCGCGGGGCCTGAGCCCGGATATCTCATCCGGGCTGGCATCATGAGTAGATGCGTCAATCTCTACTACTTGAGCTCTACTGTAGCGCCGGCTTCTTCAAGCTGTTTCTTGAAGGTTTCGGCATCGGCCTTGGAGGCGCCTTCCTTGATCACGGAAGGTGCGCCTTCGACGGCGTCCTTTGCTTCCTTTAGACCCAGACCGGTGATGGTGCGAACCGCTTTGATGACGGCAACCTTGTTGGCGCCGAAGCTGGTCATTACCACGTCGAATTCGGTCTTTTCTTCCTCTGCGGCTGCGGCTTCACCGGCACCGGCGCCGGCAGCGGCGACCGCAACCGGGGCGGCGGCCGATACACCCCACTCATCCTCGAGCATCTTGACGAGCTCGACAACTTCCATGATGGGCTTTGCGCTCAGTTCTTTGAGCAGTTCTTCGTTAGAAAGTGCCATTTTAATTTCCTTAGAAATGTAGATCTGAATCAGATAAAAAGATTTTCCTGACGACGATTCGCCTTTAAGCCGCCTGCTCGCCTCGTGCCGCAAGGGTACGGGCCAGCATTGCCGACGGTTCGGCGAGGGTGCGGACGAATTTAGCCATAGGGGCCAACATGACGCCGAGCAACATCGATCGCGCCTGGTCCAGCGTCGGCAGTTCGGCTAACTTCGCCAGATCGCTCGCCGGCAGCAATTGCCCGCCGGCCGAAAGCGAGATCGCCTTTAGAGCATCGTGATCCTTGGAAAAGCTGCGGATGATTCTCGCAGCCGCTCCCGGATCGTCCTTCGAAAACGCGAGCAGGATCGGCCCCTTGAGCGTGTCTTTCATACACTCAAATTCGGTGCCTTCGACGGCCCGGCGCGCCAGCGTGTTTTTCACCACCCGCAGGTACACACCGGCATTACGCGCTTCCTTGCGTAATGCCGTCATTTCCGCAACTGTCAACCCTCGATATTCCGCTGCAACAGCGCTCAGAGAGTCGCCAGCAACCGCGTTTACCTCTTTGACAAAAAGCTTTTTGTCTTCGAGTCTCAGTGCCATGAACTTCTCCTGGACTTCACTGGCTTACGGTCACACAAAGGCAAATTTCCTCTTTGCCTACCCATTCCAGGGCAACGGCCGGAGCAAACCCCGGTTGAACCGCCCTGGCTTTGCGACGGTGACTTCGCCAGAAAAGCTCTGACTCAGGTAACACCATCTGCGTAGGCCGCTTCGCAATTAAGACCGGTCTTCCGACCTGGTCGCCTACGGTCTTTGACGAGGACCGGCAAGCCGGTCCCAATTCCACCCGGGCCGAAAAGCCGGCCGGGCAAAAACTTCCTCGATCAGGCTTCGATGCTTGCCTGGTCGACCGACACGCCCGGACCCATGGTCGAGGACACTGTCAGCTTCTTCACATACGCTCCCTTCGCGGCGGAGGGCTTGGCCTTCTTTAAGTCCGCCAGCAGCGCGTTCAGGTTTTCCTTGAGCGCGGGGACCTCGAAGTCCGCCCGCCCGATGGCGCAATGGATGATTCCCGCCTTGTCCGTGCGATACCGCACCTGCCCGGCCTTCGCATTCCTCACGGCGCCTTCCACGTCGGCGGTCACGGTGCCGACCTTGGGGTTCGGCATGAGGCCACGCGGACCCAGGATCTGCCCGAGCTGGCCGACCACCCGCATGGCGTCCGGCGTCGCGATGACCACGTCGAAATTCATCTCGCCGCCCTTCACCTTCTCGGCAAGGTCCTCGAATCCCACGATGTCGGCGCCGGCAGCCTTCGCCTTTTCAGCGTTCTCGCCCTGCGCGAACACGGCAACCCGCACGGACTTGCCGGTGCCGTTCGGCAGCACGGTAGATCCGCGCACGACCTGGTCCGACTTGCGCGGGTCGACGCCCAGGTTGATGGACACATCCACGCTCTCTGCAAACTTCGCGTTCGCGAGCTGCTTCACCAGGGCCAATGCCTCGTCGATCTGGTAAACCGACGCCGGCTTCACGGCCTCGCGCGCAAGCTTCCTGCGTTTCGTCAGCCTGGCCATCAGTTCACTCCTTCTACGTCGAGGCCCATGCTCCGGGCGGTGCCTGCAATCGTCCGCACCGCGGCATCCATATCGGCTGCCGTCAAATCGGGCGTCTTCGTCGTGGCGATCTCCTCGAGCTGCTGGCGCGTCACTTTGCCGACTTTGCTCGTGTTCGGCGTGCCGGAACCCTTAGGCACCCCGGCGGCCTTGCGCAGCAGCACCGCGGCAGGCGGCGTCCTCGTAACGAACGTGAAACTACGATCGCTGTAGACGGTGATAACCACCGGGATCGGCATGCCGGCTTCGGTGCCCTGCGTGGCGGCGTTAAACGCCTTGCAGAACTCCATGATGTTCACGCCGTGCTGGCCCAACGCGGGGCCAACAGGCGGACTCGGATTCGCCTGGCCTGCAGGAACCTGCAGCTTGATGTAACCCGTAACCTTCTTAGCCATGTCATCTTACCTCTCGGGTGCTAACGCCGGACCTAAGGCTCCCCGATGTTGCGTTTACTGTGTTGGGTACTGACGCCTGGTCAGGGCTCCCCGTGTATCGCTCTTGCTGGTCGGGCGCCCGGGGGCCGGGCTCCTGCAGCGTTGTCTTCAAACTCTCTGTGTTCTGCTGTCGCCCGCGGGGCGGGCGACCGAATACGCGAAAAACCTATCCTTTCTCTACCTGGCCGAAATCCAGCTCCACCGGTGTCGAGCGGCCGAGAATTTGCACGGCCACCTGCAGCCGGCTCTTCTCGTAGTTCACGCCCTCGACTACGCCGCTGAAATCGTTGAACGGTCCGTCGATGACGCGAACAACCTCGCCCGGCTCGAACAGCACCTTCGGACGCGGCTTGTCCACGCCTTCCTTAACTCGCTGAAGGATCGCATTCGCTTCCTTCTCGGTAATCGGCGCCGGCCGGTCGCTGGACCCGCCGATGAAGCCGAGCACCTTCGGCACTTCCTTCACCAGGTGCCAGGTCTCATCGTCCATCTCCATCTGCACGAGTACGTAGCCCGGGAAGAACTTGCGCTCGCTGCGCCGCTTCTGTCCTTCCTTCATCTCGACCACTTCCTCGGTCGGCACAAGGATCTCACCGAACTTGTCCTCGAGCCCCATGAGCGCAATGCGCTCTTCCAACGAACTCTTGACCTTGTGTTCGAAGTTGGAATAGGCGTGAACGATGTACCAGCGTAAGGGCACCTGTTTACCTCTTTAATTCCGTGTCAGACGTCAAGTGGTTGAACCGACCAGCGTTCTCGTCAGCCACAGCAAAAATGAATCGAGGCCCCAGAAGAACAAGGCCAGGATCAGAGTGAACACGAACACGGCGATGGCGGTTTGGGTCGTCTCCTGCTTGGTCGGCCAGACGACCTTGCGAATCTCGATGCGTGATCCCTGGATAAACGCCCACAGGCGCCTGCCCTGGGTGCTGGTCATCGCAATGCCGACGCCTGCGATCGTGCCGGCAAGCACAAGCAACACCCGCACCGGCTGCGACCATTCAAGATACCAGTAGTAACCGAAAAGGCCGCCCACCAGCACGACGGCCGCAATCAGCAGCTTCAGTATGTCAACGACGCCTGATTCGCTCGTTTCCGTATGTGCGTTCATCAAAATCGAATGTCAATCCGGCCTGCCCCGCCGCGGCGGGGACTAAGCTCTAAGTGGCAGGCCAGGAGGGAATCGAACCCCCAACCTGCGGTTTTGGAGACCGCCGCTCTGCCAATTGAGCTACTGGCCTAGTTAAAGGTAGTGCCAACCCAACAGATCATCCCTGCGGATGAACGACTGTCGGGGTCGTAACGTCCGGTTGAACACAAATATCTTCGTTAACCCGTGAGCCCGATCAGATCGTCCTTGCGTTGCAGCAGGTCCGATCGCCGGGGATGCAAATCCTTACTCGATGATCTTGGCTACGACGCCTGCGCCGACGGTGCGGCCGCCTTCGCGGATGGCGAAGCGCAGGCCGTCTTCCATGGCAATCGGCGCAATCAGGTCAACCACCATCTGCACGTTGTCGCCGGGCATCACCATCTCGGTGCCCTCCGGAAGCTCCACCGCACCGGTCACGTCCGTGGTGCGGAAGTAAAACTGCGGCCGGTAGCCCTTGAAAAACGGCGTATGACGCCCGCCCTCTTCCTTGGTCAGGATGTACACC
>DATGQI010000179.1:0-23941 GCA_035304285.1 Woeseiaceae bacterium | reverse complement strand
TAAGTCTTACAACCCGAAGTTAAGGAGTGTCCATGAAACGGTGCAAAAGCAGCAGTCGGAAGGTGACAACTGCAGTCATTGCCGCGGTAGTAGCAGTGAGCGGCGGTGTATTTGCCCAGACTGTTGACCAGGTATTGCAAGCGGATTTGCAGCGCCTGAGTCTCGCCCAGGCGTCTCAGCAGCGTGTCAACCAGGTCGTGGAAGGAACCCGCAGCCTTGCTGACCAGTACCGGGGCATCAACAAGGAAATCGACGGTCTCGAGGTTTACAACCGACTGATGACTGCGCAGACCAACGGTCAGCGTGCAACCCTTGACGATATCGCGCTGTCGATGGACCAGGTTGAGGTTGTCAACCGGCAGATCTTTCCCTTGATGGAACGCATGATCGACGGCCTGGAGCAGTCGATCGCGCTGGATATTCCGTTTCTGATGGACGAGCGTACTGGCCGCATCAACACGCTCAAGGAACTGATGTCGCGCTCCGATGTAAGCGTTGCCGAAAAGTTTCGCAAGGTACTCGAGGCCTACCAGATCGAAATGGATTACGGCCAGTCGAGCGAATGGTATCGCCAGACGCTCCAGGTCGAAGGCATCGAGGGAAGCAGGGAGTACAACATGCTGCGGATTGGACGTGTGGGCCTTTACTTCCAGTCTGACGACGGGGCTGTGACTGGTTTCTTCGATCCCGAGACGGAAGTCTTCGTCACGGACAACGACTACAGGAGCGAAATCAGGAAGGGTGTGCGCATGGCAAGACAATTAATAGCGCCGGAACTCATCCTGATTCCAGTACAGGCGGCAGAACAAGTCGGGGAGACTTCCTAAATGAAACGCATAGCAATTATCGTCGCCGCCGGCCTGCTCGGATTTGGCGTAGCGCAGGCGCAGAACCAGGAGCAGCCTGCGAGTAGCATGTCCGAGCTGTTGCAGCAGATCCAGCGCGGACAGGCGCGGGATTCCGAAGAAGCCCGGCAGCGCGAGGCGGAGTTCGCCCAGCGCCGCAACGAACAGCAACAACTCCTGAACCGGGCCCGTGCTCAACGTGAACAGCTCGAGGCCGAGAGCAGCCGGCTCGAGAACCTGTTCGCGTCGAACCAGGAAGAAATCGCGACTGCGAGGGCGGCACTCGACGAACGGCTCGGAGCTCTGAAAGAGCTGTTCGGCGTTCTGCAGACAGTCACGGGCGACACCCAGGGCCGGTTTCGCTCATCGCTGACCAACATCCAGTACCCGGACCGCACCCAGTTCCTCAGCGAGCTTGGCGCCAAGATGGCCGGTGCAAGTTCGCTGGCGTCGATTGAAGATATCGAGCGCCTGTGGTTCGAGTTGCAGCGTGAGATCACGGAGTCCGGCAGGAACGTCAGGTTCCCCGCCGAAATTACACTTGCGAACGGCGAGCAGCTGAACACCGAAGTCGCGAGGGTAGGCGTTTTCAATATTGTCTACGAAGACGGTTACCTGACCTACTCTTCGGAGTCGGGCGCCATCAGCGAACTGCAGCGGCAACCGGACGAAGCGCGTTACACGGGGTCGACAGCCGACATGATCGACACCGAAGACGGCATGGTGGGATTCGGCCTCGACGTCACACGCGGCAGCATCCTGGCCTTGCTGGTGGAATCGCCGACCATTGGCGAGCAGGTGAACCAGGGCGGAATCGTCGGTTACTCGATCATCGCACTCGGCATCATCGGGCTGCTGATCGCGATCTGGCGCTGGATCGCGCTGACATTGGCCGCGCGCAAGGTGTCCGCACAGCTGAAGAGCGACCGTGCCAGCTCCGACAACCCGCTGGGGCGGGTCCTGGCGGCGTACGAGTCCAACAGGAATGCCGATACCGAAACGATTGAACTCAAGCTCAGTGAAGCTGCTCTAAAGGAGATGCCGGGGCTGACCAAGGGATTGCTGTTCATCAAGGTGGTTTCGGTGGTGGCCCCGCTGATGGGCCTGCTTGGAACGGTGACGGGTATGATCAAGACGTTCCAGGTGATTACGCTTTACGGCGCGGGTGACCCGAAGATGATGGCCGGCGGTATTTCGCAGGCCCTGGTGACTACGGTACTCGGCCTGGTGGTGGCGATCCCGATGGTGTTGATCCACACCGTGGTGAGCGGCCAGAGCCGCAAGATCATCAATATCATCAGCTCGCAGAGTGCCGGTATCGTCGCGGAGCACTCTGAGCGCCGTGGTTAGGCGAGGGCGATAACGATGCACTGGTTGTATGACAGCATCGAAGCCATCCGGGATTTCATGAATCTCGGCGGGCCGGTGTTAACCTGGATAGCCATCACCATATTCGTGATGTGGGTGCTCATCATCGAGCGGCTGCTGTTCTTTCGCACAACCATGAAGGCTGTAGCGGCGGACATGCAGCAGAGCTGGGAATCCCGGGCGGAGCGCAGGTCCTGGCACGCACACCAGATCCGGGAGGGAATGATATCCCGCTTCGACCAGCTCACGATGGGCTCGATCCCGATGATCCAGACGCTGGTCGCGCTTTGCCCGTTACTGGGACTGCTGGGGACCGTGACCGGCATGATCCGGGTATTCGAGGTCATGGCGCTGTCCGGGTCCGGTAATGTCCGGGCAATGGCGGCAGGCGTATCGCAGGCCACCATACCCACGATGGCCGGGATGGTGGGAGCGCTTTCCGGGGTGCTCCTCGTCACTTTGCTGACGCGGCGCTCTACGCGGGAAACGGAGTTTCTCGCGGACTCGCTCACCATGGACCACTAGCTTTTATTAACGAATTTTGACTGGAAGGTAATCAACATGCGTAGATTTTCCGAAGGTGCCGGCGGCGACGACGAGGAAAATGAGATCAACCTGACGCCCATGCTGGACGTCGTGTTCATCATGCTCATTTTCTTCATTGTGACGGCGTCGTTCATCAAGGAGGCGGGGATCGACGTGAATCGTCCCGACGCCCCCACGGCCGAGAGGGTGGAGGACGCGAACATTCTCATCGCCATCAGTCCCAATGATGAGATCTGGATTGACCGCCGCCTGGTGGACCCGCGGGCGGTGCGGGCAAACATCGAACGCCTGCACGCAGAGAATCCGAAGGGTTCGGTCGTGATCCAGGCAGACAAGAAGTCGACCAACGAGACGCTGGTGACGGTGATGGACGCATCCCGCGCGGCAGGTGTTTACAATATATCCATTGCGGCTTTAAATGATTAGGAGCGGCTCATATATGACAGGATGGGCTGCAGGGTCGATGCCCGGGAGAGGTAAATCATGATCGGCAGGTACGCATTCGCCATTGTCACCGGTGTCATCGTGACACTGAGTCTTCTCTTCCTGATGCACCTGCTGATTGCTTACGGTGAGGAAGCGATAACCAAGCCGCGTGCACGGCATATGCTCGAATTCGTTCGCGTGAAGCGCAACGAGAACGTGCAGACGGAGGACGTCAAGCCCGAGAAGCCGCCACCGCCGCCGGAGGTGCCGCCGGAGGTGCCGCCGCAAGAGATGGACAACGTCGATCCGAATGCCGCCACGATCAACATTCCGCCGCCCTCAGTCTCGAATGACGTTCAGATCGGCGGCCCCGGGGGCATGAACATTGCCGAGGGCGACTACCTGCCGATCGTGCGCGTGGCGCCGGTTTACCCGGCACGTGCGCTGTCGCGCGGTGTCGAAGGGTACGTGGACATGGGATTCACGGTGACTACTGCCGGTACTGTGAAGGATCCGGTAGTCCTGTTTTCCACCAGCAGCCTGTTCGAACGTGCCGCGACGCAAGCCGTGTTGAAGTTCAAGTACAAGCCGCGCGTTGTAGACGGACAACCCGTGGAAGTGCCCAACGTCAAGACACGCATTACCTTCAAGATCGAGGAATAGGGTATTTGTAACGGGTGCCGGCCGAACGATCCCGACGCGATGCTCGAGAGGACATTTATCATGAACAGCAATAGCCGATTCCTGACAAAGCTCAGCCTTGTACTGGCCAGCCTTTGTATTCTCGCGGGTCCCCTGCATGCGCAAGAGGAGGAAGGACAGCCGGAGCAGAAAACCAAGGAAGCACAGGCCGTCAGCAAGGAAGTGTATGACAAGATCCAGGGAGCGCAGGAACAGGTCGACGCGAAAGACTACCAGGGTGCCCTCCGTACACTGAATGACCTGCGGCAGCGCAAGCTGACAGAGTACGAATTGACGAACGTGCTGAACTACATCGGCTTCGTCTACTACAACATGGAAGACACGGCGAAGGCGATCGCGACATACAAGGAATTGCTGCAAATCCCCAGTCTCGAGGATCAGATGCGCAAGCAGACCATCTATACGCTGGCGCAGCTCAGCACGATGGAAGAGCAGTACGCGGAAGCCCTCGAATTTCTCGACCAATGGTTCGCGCTGGAAACCAATCCCGGCCCGGAGCCATACATCCTTTACGCCCAGAACCTGTACCAGGTTGACCGTTACCAGGACATGGTGAAACCGATCGAGACGGCGATGGAGGTTGCCAGGAACCGCAACGTCGCTATCAAGGAAGACTGGTACGTCCTGTTGAACTTCGCCTACTTCCAGCAGGAAAACTTTGCGAAGGTGAGGGACATACACAAGATCCTCTTGGAGAACTGGCCGAAGAAGCGATACTGGTTCACGCTGGCCGGCGCCTTCACGGAACTGAATGCGGAGCAGAACCTGATCGCTTCTTACGACGCCCTTCACACGCAGGAATTGCTCACCACCGAGAGCGAGCTCGTCACGATGGCCCAGCTCTATATGCAGCACGAAGTGCCGTACAAGGCAGCCCGGCTGCTCGAGGCTGAGATGGAGAGCGGCCGAGTCGAGAAGAACGCCAAGAATTACCGGCTGCTTTCGCAGGCATGGTCGCTGGCAATGGAAGACGAGAAAGCAATTCCTGCCCTGCAGCAGGCTGCCCGGCTGGACCGGGACGGCGAGTTGTACCTGCGACTGGCCAACACGCACCTCAACCTGGGTGAATACGAGGAATGTGTGGAGACGGCGAGGGAAGGGTTGAACGTCGGCGGTCTCAAAAGTCCCGACCATGCCCAGATATCTCTCGGCATGTGCCTCTATAACCTCAAGCGCTACGAGGACGCCATAACAGCGTTCCGCGCTGCGGCCAGGAATGACCGTTCCCGCACGATGGCCCGGCAGTGGATCGATGTGATCGAGAGCGACGTTCAGCGAAATGAACAGATTCGCCTTGCCGAGGTCGCTGCGCGGCGGCAACAGCAGGCCCTGGAACAACGCAAGGGCGGCATTGATATCGGCCTTCAGTAGAGGCGAGGCGTAAGGCGGGGCTGTTCGCCGCCCATCCGTATCCCGACTGGTGCCCCGGCGCACGACCCGCAAGGTCATGCGCCGGCACTTCCCGTTTCACATGGTTTTATGACGGGTTCGTTCACGTTGACCCATTCCCGCCTGCGTCTTTACAATGGCGCGCTTTTTTCAGCCTGACGTGGCGCAGACCACTTAAATCCGATGCCTAAAGTAATCTACATAACGCCGAGCGGCGAACGCCACGAAGTCGAGGTCGAAAATGGCTATTCCGTAATGGAAGGAGCCATTAACAACAACATCGACGGGATAGTCGCTGAGTGCGGGGGAGCGTGTGCCTGCGCGACCTGCCACAGCTATATTGACGAGGCCTGGCTCGACAAGTTGCCCGAGATGGACGACATGGAAGACAGCATGCTGGAGGCGGCGTACGAGAGGAAGGCGAACAGCCGCCTGACCTGCCAGATCGAGATGAACGACGAACTTGACGGGCTAATCGTGCACGTGGCGGAAAACGAGGGCTAACCGCCACAGAAGCTCGCCCTGCAAGCGATTTCGCCAGAGCTTGGTCTCTCTCCGGCATTCCAAACATGCATCGACCACCGCATGCGCCTACCGTAGCCCGGTTTCAAGCCTGCCGATGACCATGCGCTGAATCTCACTGGTTCCCTCGTATATCTCGGTGATCTTCGCGTCACGGAAATAACGTTCGAGGGGAAGCTCCTTGCTGTAGCCCATGCCGCCGTGGATCTGCAACGCCTGGTGGGCGACGAACATCGCCGTTTCCGAGGCGAAAAGCTTCGCGAGGCTGCCGTAAAGGGTGTTCTTCGCTCCGTTCTTCTTTGCTTCCATCTTGTTCCATGCGGCTTTGTAGATGAGGAGCCGTGAAGCCTCGATCCGCATCTTCATGTCGGCGATCTTTGCCTGGATTGCCTGGAAGCTGCCGATTTCGCTGCCGAAGGCCTTGCGTTCACGGGAGTACTGAAGCGCGGCCGCGTAGGCGGCTTCCGCTATCCCTAAGGACTGGGCTGCGATTCCGATCCTTCCTGCATCCAGCGCCGCCATCGCTATCCGAAATCCCTCGCCTTCCGCGCCGAGCCGGCGGTCTGCAGTGCACTTGTAGTCTGTCAGTTCGATTTCGCAGGTTGCGGAAGCACGGATGCCGAGCTTCGGCTCGGTCTTGCCGCGCTCGAAGCCCGGGAGTTCGGTGTCGATGACGAAAGCGCTGATGCCGGGAGACTCGTTTTCGCGTTCTGTACGGGCGAACAGGACGATGTACTTTGCGACGGGCCCGGACGTTATCCAGGACTTCCTGGCATTGATCGTGTAGAACGAGCCGTCCGGCGAAAGCGTCGCTCGAGAACGCATTGACGCCGCATCGGACCCCGACTGTGGTTCTGTCAGTGCGTAGGCGGCGTTCACACGTCCCGATGCAACAGGTTCCAGCAACTCCCGTTTCTGTTCCTCGGTGCCGAAATCGAGCAGTGACGTTCCGTAGAGGGAATTGTTGACCGACACGATCGTGCCATGCGCGGCGTCGGCAGCCGAAATCTCCGAGATGACCAGTGCGTAGCTGATCGCATCGAAGCCCGCACCGCCGTACTCCTCCGGGATTTCGACTCCCATGAACCCGAGTTCGCCTGCCTTCCTGATCGTCTCAGCCGGGAACTCTCCGCTGGTATCGAAACGTGCCGCTATCGGAGCGATCTCGTTCTGGGCGAACTCTCGCGCCGCAGCCTTTATCATTCGCTGGTCTTCGTTCAGTTCAAGATTCATTTTCCCTCCCGTAGAGCGGGGCATTATACGTTGCCGACGAGCCGTGGCGCGGAGCAACCAGGGCGCGCGCGGCCGGGACACCCCGCAGTTCGGCCCGGTCGGACCTTCCGAAAGGTTCCAATAATCAATAGAGTAGCGGACAGTTGTACATCGAATTCGAGATGGGCTGACCTGGCCAAACGCGCTCGGAACACATCGGAATGATGCAACCGGACTCATGACTACGCTCTGCAATCAGCATAAGATGCGGTGCGTGACGGTGTCGGCAACGAACGGCATACGTGTCACACAGTAAAATTTCCCCGGTTTTTTAAGTGCAGGAGATATTTGATGACAATCAAGGTGGGCGACAGGATGCCTTCGGGCGAATTCGGCGTTATGACGGACAAGGGTCCGGGCAAAATATCCAGCGACGATCTTTTCACCGGCAAGAAAGTTGTGCTTGTATCGGTGCCGGGCGCGTTTACGCCAACCTGCTCTCTAAATCACCTGCCTGGTTTCGTAGATCATGCCGATGAGATCGTGGCCAAGGGCGTGGACACCATAGCGTGCATGGCGGTCAACGACGTGTTCGTCATGAATGCCTGGGGTAAAGACCGGAAGGTCGGAGACAAGGTTAAAATGCTTGCGGATGGGAACGGGGACTACACGCGCAAGCTCGGACTGGAGATGGACGGCAGCGGTTTCGGTCTCGGCAAGCGCGGACAACGTTTCGCGATGGTGGTTGACGACGGGGTGGTCAAGCATCTTGCCGTCGAGGAACCCGGCAAGTTCGAGGTGAGCAAGGCCGAGGCGATTCTCTCGCAGTTGTAGGACAGCAACTGTAGGAGCCCGCATGGCGGGCTCCTACGAGCTCGTCTACTTCTGCAGCGCTTCCGCCAGTTCTGGAACGATAGTGAACAGGTCGCCGACCAGCCCTATGTCGGCGATTTCGAAGATCGGGGCTTCCGCATCCTTGTTTATCGCAACGATCGTGCCAGCGTCCTTGATGCCGGTGAGATGCTGAATGGCGCCGGATATTCCGATGGCGATATACAGGTCGGGCGCAATGATCTTGCCGGTCTGGCCGACCTGCATCTCGTTCGGCACATAACCCGCGTCTACCGCCGCCCGCGACGCCCCGACGGCGGCACCCAGTGCGTCCGCGAGCTTGTAGATGATGTCGAAGTTCTCCGCGCCGCCCAGCGCGCGGCCGCCTGATACGACGGTTGATGCCGTTTGCAGGTCCGGACGGTCCGATTTGCCGGCACTCAATTCGACAAACCGCGTGTGATCCGGGATTGAAGCGTCGAGGGAGAATTCCTCGACCTGCGCGCTGCCCTCATTTCCCACGGCCTGGTACGAAGCTGTCCTGATAGTGGCAACCACCGGCTGGTCGGAAGGCGCCTCGACCGTAAGGACCGCGTTGCCGGCGTACACAGGTCGCTTGAACCGATGGCTCCCTTCGATGCTCATGATATCGCTTACCTGGTTTACACCAAGCAACGCGGCGACTCTTGGCATCAGGTCCTTACCGAAAGTCGTCGATGGACCGAAGATGTGGGAATAGTCGCCGGCCATCGCCGCAACCTGTGGTGCCAGGATAGCGGCGAGCAGGTGCTCATTGACCGGCTGGTCGACCTTAAGCACTTTCCGGACCGAAGACATGCTCGCCGCGGCTGCCGCCAAAGTAGACCCTTCGTTGGAGAAAATCGCGACGTCAACCTCCGCATCCGGCAATCCGCTGGCGCAGGCGACGCACTTGGCGGTACTGGGGTTGATGGATGCGCCATCGTGCTCCGCGATTATCAGTATCTTCGACATCAGACAAGTCCTTTTTCTTTCAGAGCCGCTACCAGTTCGGCTACGTCGTTGACGACAACTCCTTTCGAACGCTGCGGCGGCGCCTCCCACGAAATTTCCCGGAGTCCCTGTGCCGGCTGCACGCCCAACTCCTCGAGGCTCACCTGGTCGAGCGGTTTTTTCTTGGCTTTCATGATGTCCGGAAGCTTGACGTAACGCGGCTCGTTCAAGCGAAGGTCTGTCGTCACCACGCCCGGCAAGTCGATTTCGATCGTTTCCAGCCCGGCGTCGACCTCCCGGGTCACCTTCGCTGTCGATCCCGAGAGTTCTACGGTGGACGCGAACGTCGCCTGCGGACGCTCCCAAAGCGCGGCCAGCATCTGTCCCGTCTGGTTGTTGTCGTTGTCGATCGCCTGTTTGCCGAGCAGGACGAGGTCCGGCTTCTCCCGATTCACTAGCGCTAGGAAAACGCGAGCGACCGTCAGCTGGTCGATTGCCGAATCCGTCGTCACCAGGATGGCGCGGTCTGCCCCCATGGCCAGGCCGGTCCGCAGCTGTTGCTGCGCTTCGCTGCTGCCGATTGACACGGCGATGACTTCGCTGGCTTCACCGCGTTCACGGATCCTCAAGGCCTCTTCGAGAGCGATTTCGTCAAAGGGATTGATGCTCATCTTGACGCCGTCGGTTTCGACGCCGCTGCCGTCGGACTTCACCCGCACGCGGACGTTGAAATCGACGACGCGCTTCAACCCGACCAGTATTTTTTCCACCAATGCCTCTCCAGAATCCGCGCTGCCGCGTTTGCAAACGGCGTATTGTCTCCGACGGAATTGGCGTGTACAAGGCGCAGGGAGACCTGGTCCCCGACGAACACAACAGGATGCGCGATGGCTTATCAAGATTTCCTGCTGCGGCCGCGCGAGCTGCACGAACACCTTCGGGATGACGCCTGGCGCGTCGTCGACTGTCGCTTCGATCTGGCGAATCCGGAAAAGGGCTACTCCGAGTACGTCGCGGGACACATTCCGGGTGCGGTATATGCGCATCTCGACCGGGATCTGGCGGCGCCGGTTACCGAAGAGACGGGTCGCCATCCACTGCCGGACCCGCAAGCCTTTGCGCTGACGCTCGGCAGGCTCGGCATCAACCGGGATACTCGCGTAGTGGCGTATGACCATGCTAGCGGCGCTATCGCCTCCCGGCTCTGGTGGTTGCTGCGCTGGATCGGACATCCCTCGGTGCGCTTGCTGGACGGGGGGCTGGCGGCCTGGCGGCGTGCAGAACTGCCGCTGGAAGCAGCGGTCCCTGATGTCGAGCCCACCAGATACGTCGGAAAGCCCGATCCCGGCATGGTGGTGACGACGAAAGACGTGGAAGAAGCACTCGGCGCGGGCGATCCGCTGCCGCTGGTCGATGCCCGGGAAGCGGCGCGTTTCGAGGGCCGATCGGAGCCCATCGATCCGGTGGCCGGTCACATTCCCGGCGCCCGGAACCTGCCCTTCAGCAGCACCCTGACGCCGGAGGCGGAATGGCGATCTCCGGCAGAACTGCTGGAGGCTTGGGAAAGAGCTCTCGGGCCCCCACATGACGTCCCACAGGGCGACAGGAGCCGTTTGGCGGTGATGTGCGGGTCAGGCGTCACCGCCTGCCACCTGGCGCTCTCAGCAGGCCTCGCGGGTCGGCCGCTGCCACGGCTATACGCCGGGTCATGGAGCGAGTGGGTCCGCGATCCCCACCGCCCTGTGGCGACCGGCCAGGCGGGGGAAGGGAAGGAGCCGGGCGCGGAGGGTAGCTGAACTTAATGCAAAACCTGTCAGTCCAAACTGCCTATTCCGCTCGGGTCCGGTGCACTCTCATCTAACGGAATAACTGCAAAATGAACCTTACAAAAAGCGCGTTTCTACAAATAGTTATGATACTTAGCTCATGTATCATGGCAGGATGTGCGACGACCGGCGAACCCGAATCAGGCGAGAGTGGCGACGTCGATTTCCGCGGCAGCGATTGCATCCTGATCTCGACTATCCGAGACTATACGCCGCTGGACGATAGCAATCTGTTGATCGACGGACCCGCGAAACGAGCCTATTTCGTTACCCTGGTTCATTCAACATTTGAGCTAAGATCCTCTTTTCGCTTGCAATTTTCGTCACGGGACGGACACCTCTGTCCTTATGGCGGGGACGAGATCGTGGTCGGTTCGTTCGGCCGCGAAGCCGTCGGGATCCGCGCCATCAGCCGCGTGACCGAAGAGCAGGCAGAGCAGTTACTGATTCGGTATGGTCGTAAAGAACCTGCTGAACAACAGGCTCCGGCACCGGAGGATGTAAAAGGTGCCGAGGTCGAGGAGCTTGGCTGAGTCGGAATGGTGCAAGGTCGCGAGATCCTGTTTCCGCCGATTTAGCCGCGCAATCCGCAATCTCCGTGCGGACCCACCCGGCCTTCCCGAAAGGGTTGGCCGGGTTTTTATTTGGGACCTGGATGTTTGGACCTAGATGACAGCAGCGCAAGAAACCGGGCACTCCTCGCGTTCAAGAAACACCACCGCACTACCGCTTGCAGGACTGCGCGTACTCGACCTCACCCGCGTACTGGCAGGCCCATGGGCGACGCAACTGCTCGGCGACTACGGTGCTGACGTCATCAAGGTAGAGCGCCCGGGGAGCGGCGACGATACCCGCAACTGGGGACCGCCCTGGCTGTCCGACCGGAACGGCAGCCAGACCGGCGAGTCCGCCTATTTTCTTTCCGCGAACCGCAACAAGCGCTCCATCACCATTGATCTTTCGCATCCTTCTGGACAGCGAATCGTTCGCGAACTCGTGGCAAAGAGCGATGTGCTGATCGAGAATTTCCGCGCAGGCTCCCTCGCTCGATATGGCCTTGATCAGGAAAGCCTGCGCAGTGCCTTTCCCGGGCTCATCTACTGTTCAATCACAGCTTACGGCCAGCACGGGTCTCGGGCAGCCGAGCCAGGTTACGATGCGATGATGCAGGCTTCCGCCGGGCTGATGAGCATTACCGGCGCGCCGGATGAAGAGGATGGCGTGCCGCAGAAAGTGGGTGTCGCGGTGAGCGACATCATGGCCGGCATGTACGCGACGACCGCGATCCTTGCCGCACTGCACGCGCGCGAGAAAACCGGACACGGGCAGTATATCGACGTGCCGCTTTACGACAGCCAGGTGGCGTGGCTGGCCAACCAGGGCATGAACTATCTCGTGTCGGGCGAGGTCCCGCGGCGGCTTGGCACCGGGCATCCGAACCTCGTGCCATACCAGGCGTTCGAGACCAGCGACGGTTTCCTGATGCTGGCCGTCGGTAATAACCGCCAGTTTCGCTCCTGCGTGGAATGCCTTGGAAGCGCGGAACTGGCGGACGCTGAAAAATTCTCCACCAATGCATCCCGCGTCGAGAATCGCAGGGAACTCATCGCAATTATTGCCGATGCCTTCCGACGCCGCAGCACCGCCGAGTGGCTTCAGGACCTGCGGCGAAAACGCGTACCCGCCGGGCCCATCAACGACCTGGGAGAGGTGTTTACCGGTCCGGAGGTAGCTGAAGCACAGCTCGTCCGGCACCTGCCGCACCCACTTGCGGATTCCGTGCCGACCATCGCGAACCCGGTGCGCTTTTCACAGACGCCTGTCGACTACCGTGCGGCGCCTCCGTTGCTTGGTGAACATACCCGCACATTGCTTCGGGAAGACCTGGGCTATACCGATGCCGCGATAGACGAGTTGCAGGAGTCTGGCGCTATATGAGAGCCGCTATGGAACGCCCCGGCGATCGACGCTCCGAACCGTGACCGACCCGTACCACTGGCTGGGTGAGGCGCTCGCGAGCGGAGCGGAAGTCGTTACCGCGAACAAACGGCTCGCACGTGCGCTGCGGCAGGCTTTCGACGAACAGCAGCTCGCACGGGGATTGCGCAGCTGGCACACGCCGCGCATCGTTCCCTGGAGCGCCTGGGCAGGCGGCCTGCTCGAACGGTGCGATGCATCCGCGGCAGTTCCTTTGCGTATTCATCCGCTGGCGGCGGCGCTGCTTTGGGAGCGCCTGCTCCGGGAAAGTACGGAAGATCGCTTCCTGAATGCGCACGGCCTCGCCCGCCAGGCGCAACAGACCTGGCAACGGCTGAATGACTGGTGCGTCCCTCTTGAAGATGTACGTCGTTATGCGGCCAGCGATGACGAGCGACTGTTTGCAGACGTCGCGGTGGCGTATCGGCAGGAACTGCGCTCGCGCGGCTGGATCGACTTCGCGCAGGTGGCCTCATTCGTAAGCACAATGGTGGATGCCAAGGCGATAGCGGTTCCGCAACGCGTCGTCTATGCCGGTTTCGATCGACTCGCGCCTGCCGCTTCCCGCCTGCTGCATTCGCTTGCGCACGGCGGCGCCGAGGTCAAGGAGGCGCCGCGAGCGCAACGAAACCGCACGGCGAGGGTGATCTCCTGCAACGACAGGAGCGCGGAACTGCGGGCTGCAGGACTGTGGGCCAGGCGGCTGCTGGATCAGGACCCCACGGCAGCGGTTGCCATCGTCTGCCCGGGACTCGAGCAGGATGCTGCCAGCAGCGCGCGCCTGGTGCGCGAAGGATTTGCCCCGGGCTGGCAGGTCGCGGGCGGGGCGCACCAGGCGGCCGTGAACGTCTCCTACGGCCGGCGGCTCGCCGAATACCCGCTCATCGCCGTTGCACTCCTGTGGCTCGCCTGGACCGGTCGGGGTTTACCTGCTCGTGACTTGAGCGTGCTGCTCCGTAGTCCGTTCATCGGCCGCATGAAGCTCGACGGACGCTCTCGCCTCGAGATGGCGTTGAGGCGGATTCCGGACCGGCGCTGGCGCCCGGCAAGTGTCGTTGCGGCGCTTGAGGGAGCCGATAAGGGCGATGAATCTGTCGACTGGCTGCAGCGCGTGGAGCGCCTGGCGAGCTTCGAATTGACGCGTGCCACCCTGCAGTCGCCGGCTGGATGGGCGGCGCGAATCGACCAGGTTTTGCAGGAAGCGGGATGGCCGGGCGAAAAGCCGCTCGATACCGTCGAGTTCCAGGTGGCGAATCGCTGGCGCGATCTGCTCAACGAGTTTTCCAGGCTCGAGGTCGTCAAGCCGCGGATGGATTTGGGCGAAGCCGTCGCGCGCCTCTCGGCCCTGGCCGCGGATACGGTTTTTCAGCCCGAGACTGAACCTGGCGCGGTCCAGCTGCTCGGCACGCTGGAAGCCGCTGGCCTCGAACTGGACCACGTCTGGGTTTGTCACCTTGACGCGAACCAGTGGCCATCCGCGGTACATCCGCTGCCGCTTCTCTCGCGGGCGTTGCAGCGTAAGCTCGGGATGCCGAACGCAACACCCGCCGACACACTCGACCATGCGAAGCGCCTTCTCGCCCGCTTCGTCGACAGCGCTGGAGAGATTACGCTCAGCTGGCCCCTGACCGAAGAAGACGTAGAACTGGAAGCGAGTCCTCTGCTCAAGGCTTTCACCGATCGCGGGGATGGCGAAGATCCCGGCTGGTACGCGCACTCGCTTGCCGGTCGCAACGCCGTGGCGCCTGCTGCCGAAGATCCCGTACCGCCGATCTGCCCGGGAGAGAAAGTCGGACGGGGGGCATCCGTCGTGCAGCGCCAGGTTATCGACCCTTTCTCGGCATTCGCCTGCGGCCGGCTCGGGGTCAGGAACCTGCAGCCAATTGAAAGCGGGCTGCCGGCGAGCACGCGCGGAAACATCATTCATCGTGCACTACAGCATCTTTACCGGGAGCTGCCTTCGTCCCGCGAAATTTCGGATTGGGATGATGACTCTGCCGGTCGCATCGATAACGCCATCGACGTGAGCCTCGCAACCTATATGCGCGGTGCCGACAGCGTCCTTATCCGTTTGCTGGCACTGGAACGGAAACGCCTGCGAGGCGTGTTGCAGGAATTTCTGGCCGCAGAAATGCGCCGGCAACCGTTCACCGTGGTTGCCGTGGAGAAGTCTATCCGTTTGCTGCGTCATGGTGTCGACCTCGATCTAAAGATCGACAGGATCGACCGCCTCGAAGACTCGACCGTGGTCATCGCGGACTACAAGACAGGACTCGTCAAATCATTCCTGGACAAGAACGGCGAGCCAAAGGAACTGCAGCTGGTCGTGTACGCCGCAGCCGTCAACGCATCGGTCGGCGCCCTGGTGCTGATCAACGTCGATGGCCGGGACATCGTCTATCGCGGCGCGGGTGCCGAATGGGATCGCTCGCCACCCGAACAGTGGCAGGGACGACTGGATGGCTGGAAACAGGTCGTCGACGATGCGCTTGCCGGTATTGCATTGGGAAGCGTTAAGCTGAACACGGCTTTGCCGGCGGGCGAAAGCAGGCCCCTGGCAGTCCTCAGCAGGGTGGAGGAAGTGAAACGTGGCGGCTGACGGGCACTTGCTCTCCGCAGATCTCCAGTCGAGGGCCGATGCGCTCGATGTAACGCGGTCGTTCATCGTGCAGGCGCCGGCGGGTTCAGGGAAGACCGAGTTGCTGATCCAGCGCTACCTCAGGCTCCTGGCGGAAGTCGACCATCCGGAAGAGGTCGTGGCGATCACGTTCACGATCAAAGCTGCAGAGGAAATGCGCCATCGCGCCATCGGTGCGATTCGCGATGCCGAACGCGGCGAACCGCAGCAGGAAGAGCATCACAGGGTAACTCAGGAGGCGGCGCGAAAAGTCCTCGAACGGGACCAGGCGAGAGAATGGAAGCTGCTCGAGTCGCCCGGAAGGATGCGTATCCAGACGCTCGATGCCCTGAACGCGGGGATCGCGCGTTCGCTGCCGTTCAGCTCGGGCCTGGGCAGCGGCGGCAAGATCTTGGCGGATGCTGAGCTGCAGCAGTTATACCGCAGGGCTGCGGCCGCCACTTTCGACTGGCTGGTCACAGACGGTCAGGAGAATGACACCGTAGAGCAGGTACTCTCCCACCTCGACAACAACACCACTGCCTACATCGATCACCTTGCGCGGATGCTTGCGAAGCGCGATCAGTGGCTGCCAATCAGCGGCGCGGGCTTCGGCAAAGCTGGCGAACTGGACGCCGCACGTAGAAAGCTCGAGCGAAACATCGGTGAAGTGGTGACGGCAAGCCTCGCGCGCGTGCGCCGCCTGCTGCCGGACGAACACCTGCCGGTGCTGGCCAGCCTTTGCCGTTATGCCGCGCAGAACCTCGCGGCGGATGAACATGAAGTGGCAAGGCTTGCCAATTGCGAGCGGTTCCCGGAGGCGAATGCCGAACAGGTCGGGTTGTGGCGAGCCGTGGCTTCCCTGCTTTTGACGCAGAACGGCAGCTGGCGGAAAACGGTGAACAAGAGCGTCGGCTTTCCGCCCCGGGACGACGGCCAGAAGCAGCAAATGCTGGAGCTGCTGGGACGGCTTGAAGAGCAATCGTCGCTCGCGGCAGAGCTGCGCCGCGTACGGGAGTTGCCCGAGCCGCGCTACACCGACGAGCAGTGGAAGGTGCTGCTGGCGTTGCTGCAGCTATTGCCGATTGCGGTGGCTGAGTTGAAGGCGCTGTTCAACGAACTTGGCGCCACCGACCATACCGAGGTGGCAGTGGCCGCTGATGCGGCGCTCGGCAGCGCTGAGGAACCGGGGGACATTGGCCTTCTGCTCGACTTCACGATCCGGCACCTGTTGATCGACGAAATGCAGGACACCTCGATCGCGCAGTACCGCCTGATCGAAAAACTCGTTGCGGGATGGCAGCCGGGCGATGGCCGCACGTTGTTCTGCGTCGGCGATCCGATGCAATCCGTCTATCGTTTCCGTGATGCCGAGGTCGGGCAGTTCCTGCTGGCGCGCGAGCGCGGCATCGGCCCGGTCAGCCTGCAGCCGCTGTTGCTTCGCCAGAATTTCCGTTCCGGCGAGCACCTCGTGCACTGGTACAACAGGGTGTTCGGGGAGATGTTCCCACCAGAAGACGATGTTACCGCCGGCGCGATTGCCTATTCGGCCTCGGTGCCCGTGGAAAGTCATCGGGGGACCGGCGCCTGGCACCTCTACCCACTGTTCGGCGTGAGCAATGACGAAGAGGCGGATGTGGCGGTCGACGTCATCCGCAGTTGTGTCGACCTCGTGGGTAAAGAGACTACTGCGGTGCTCGTGCGCAGTCGCGCGCAATTGCCGCTGCTGCTCCGCAAGCTGCGCGAAAAGCGACTCGCTTACCAGGCAATCGAGATCGACCGGCTCACCGATCTTCCGGAGATCATCGACCTGCTCGCGCTGACACGCGCCCTTGCGCATCGCGGGGATCGCATCGCGTGGCTTGGGCTTTTGCGAGGCGCATGGGTGGGACTCGACTGGTCGGATCTCCACGCGCTGGTCTTCAACGACAAGCGCAGCACCGTGTGGGAACTGCTGCAGGACGAGGAGCGCTTGCAGTCCCTGTCCGCCGGTGGGCGCGCATCATTGCAGAGGTTCAGGGAGACGCTCGCGCCCTTCGTTTCCGGTCATGGTGCCACCTCCATCCGGGATATGGTGGAGCGGGCGTGGTACCGGCTGCGCGGTCCGCTGTTGCTGGATAACGAAGAGGCGGTCGACAACGTTTACCGCTTTCTCGACGTTCTCGAAAGACTGGACACCGCGGGTACCATCGAGGACGTCGCGGAACTCGAAGCGAAGCTCGACCAGGAGCATGTGTCCGGCAAGGTCGCAGCGGACTGTCGCCTGCACATCATGACCATGCATAAGGCAAAGGGACTGCAGTTTGATCACGTCGTTCTGTACGGGCTCGGCAGGATGACCAGGGGCGATGAGAAGTCCATCCTCAGCTGGCTGAACCTGCCGGATAGCGGAGATGGATCATCGATGCTCCTGAGCCCGGTCGGCGCGCGCGCGGACCTGGAAACCGATCGGCTGCACAACTTCATCGAAGCGGCCGAACGCGAAAAAGGCAGGCTCGAACAGGACCGGCTTCTGTACGTCGCCTGCACCCGCGCTCGGCGTTCCGTGCACCTGATCGGCCATGTCGAGCTGACCGCGGACGGCAGCGAAATCTGCGAGCCGAGAAAGGGAACGCTCTTGCACAGCCTCTGGCACTCGACGAGCAGGACCTTCAGGGAAACGTTCAATAACGGTTCTTCCGCGAGCGCAGCCGGTTCCACAGGGGATGGCGACGCTTTCCGGCTGCCACAGCTTAAACGGCTGGATGTCGGCCTCGCTCTGGACACGCCTCCCACAGTGCCAGGAGCTCGGCTGCGTGCTGACAGTGCGGGGCCGGAACCGCAAGTGGATTTCTACTGGGTCGGCTCGGTTGCCCGCCATGCCGGCACCATCCTGCACCGGTGGCTGCACCGGATCACGTCGGGCTCGCTGCAGGCGGACATTGCGGACCTAGAGCGGCTGTTGCCGGTTGCACGCGTACACGCGAAGGAACTGGGCGTGCCGCTTCAGGATATCGACGACGTCTGCACACGGGCGCTCGAGGCACTGCGCGGAATCCTCGGCGACGAGAAAGGTCGCTGGATCCTGCGCGGCCCTGGCCATTCGGAGATGCCGCTGACCGGGGTGTGGCAGGGCGGGGTGGAGTCGATCGTGATCGACCGGCTCCGCATCGACGACGCGGGCGTTCACTGGATCATCGACTACAAGGCAAGCACGCACGAGGGCAGCGGCATCGACAGCTTTCTCGAGCAGGAGTCGGAGCGATACCGGCAGCAGCTTGCGAGGTACGCGCACCTGTACCGCAACCTGGTTGACGATAGCAGTGTGCAGGTACGTACTGCGCTGTACTTTCCGCTGTTGCAGGAATTCCGCGAGGTTACCCTCGACTGACCAGGGCGTGCGGCAGGCCTGTTACAGGTTTCCCTCGAAACGGAACTCGCGTCGGCCCTGTTGGTCCGGTGATCCCAGGAAGCGCAGCTGTTCGTTCACCGCCGAGGGAGCATCCGCTCCCGCTGCGACATGGCCGATAAAGGAAAAGGCCCGGTCGGGGTTGACCACGAGATTGCCGTTCAAGTCCAGTACACCGGAAACATCCTCGACGGTGCCGGTGATGATCCCGTCCTCGGTTTGCAGTTGCGCGCGATAGTCGCCGAGCGCGTTGGCGGAGAGCGCTTGCAACACCAGGCGCGATATCTCCACGGTCCCCTCGGCTTCCGTTGGAATACCGTCGGTCAGTACGAGCGTACTGAACCGGAGGTTCAAATCTCCAGTGACGCCGTTGACCGGCAGGAGAGAACCGGGTAGAGACGCAAGCGGGACCGTCGCCGTGAGATCGTTGAACTGCACGCTGTTCCCGCCGCCGGATTCAACGTCCGTTTGGAGGGATCCCGAAGGTAACCTGGCGGTCACGGTGTAGCCGGCCTTGAGGCGAAGCAGGGACAATGGCTGGAAAGTCCAGGTGATGTCGCTCAGGAATAAACCCGCCGCCGATCCCTGTGCGGCAGCGCCGTTCCATACAGAACCGGATATGCTGCTGAGTGCCACCTGGGCGGGAGCGAACCACTGGTACGCAATACGGGCCGGAAAGGTCAGCACGAGCCCGATGACGAGCGCCGCGATGCCGGCGGCGACCAGGCGCTTTCCGTTCGCCATTGCCGGGTTAGTGCACCCCGTCGCGAATAATGAGCCATTCTCGCGGCGCCTTTTCCCGCCTGCCTGCGTTGCGACTCCTCGTAATAGCGGTGCTATTACTCGTCGTCGCGCCTTGCCAAGCACGAAAAGTCACTCGCGGGAATGGCCCGTTATCCACGACGGGGTACACTACCGTTCCAGCGTCAGCGTGGAATTAACGCGCCCGTCGTTGTCCCGGGATGCCGCCGAGAAGCTGGCCGACTGTACCTGCAACCCATAGCCGGAACTGAGATCGCCCAGCCAGATTACCAGTTCGTCGAATGTCACCTTCTCGAATTCGACGCGAATGCCGTTCGTCGCCGTCGGCTGGCTCCGCTGCAACGAGTTGTACAGACCACGTTCGCGCAATGTGTTGTCGATGATGACGACCAGCGACTGGTTCCGGTCCGCCGGGCGCGACTCGCCGGTATCCGGTGTTGACAGGCTTCCTTTCAGCAGGCGGAGTTCGGTTAGAGAATCTCTCCAGTTCTCGACACTCGATTCGAGGTTCTCCTGCCCCCGATCGAGCGGCATCCAGACGGCCAGGTAGAAAAGTGCGACAACAAGCATCGCGGCAGCAGCGAGTACGAACAGCCGTTCACGTTCCTCGAGCGATTCGAACCAGCTTCTCACCGTGTATCCTCGCATCGGCTGATCGTGCCTTTGAACTTCATGAGCCGCACGTCATGGTCCTCTTGCCGCGATCTGCATGCGACTGTTGATGCGATCCCCGTCCTGGTCCGTGGACTGGATCGACGCGGTGAAGCGACCGCTTTCGCCAATTGTTCGCTGGATGCTGTCGAGCGTAGCGACGTTCGGTGCGCTGACACGAATATCCACGACCCCGGCGCGATAACTGATCGCATCGATTCGGGCTTCGCCATTCTCAGCAAGCGCCCGGCTCAAGTGTTCCAGCGACTGCAGGAATACCTGCGGCGCCGCCGTTCGGCCGGTGCGCGCACGAAGCGAGGCGACAACGGACGCCGGGTCCTCGACAGCGGGGGCGCCTGGCGCCACCTCCTGGTATTCCTCGTTGAACTGTTGCCGGTAAGCGGCTTCCTGGCGACTTAGTGAATACAAGCTCGCAGCTTTTCCGGCGAGCATTATCACGAAAAGGCCGAGCAGTAGCATGGCGGCGTACTTCCAGGGCTGGAAAAGCCCGGAGTACTCCGTCTTCCGGCCGAACTCGCCTTGCAGAAGGTTGACCCCGGCGCCGGTGGCCACGGTGACGGCAAGCCGTGGCATTACCCCATCCGGCAGCAGGTTTACATCCACGCTTTCGAGCTCGTTGCGCATCGCCATCCATTCGAGCTCGTAACGCTCGTCGATGCCGGGCTCGCAGTAAACGAGAAGGTGTCGGGGCAGGGTGGTGGTTTCCCCGGCTGTATCGTCGGTATCGCCGGCGCCGTCGTCCAGCGCGCCGATGGCGGCCAGGGCGTCACCCGGGCTCACGTCCTGCATCACGAGCTCGTTGTCACCGCCGTCGTTGATCAGGATCCTGTTCTCGGCGATCAGGAGGCTTATGGTTCCCGGTATGCGCGCGAGGCCGTGGTTCTCCGCGATCACCGATGCGGGGCGGATGCCGGCGGCGTTCAGGTGCGACAACCAGCCCGCAAGTTTTTCCTTGCTGACGACAGCAACCGGTACTCGTCCACTGCTACGTCGGGCGCCTGCCGCGAAGTGCAGCTTCTCGACGTCCTCGGCCAGAAACTCTTCGAGCGCGTACGGCAATGCCGCCTGCAGCTTTGCCCCGCGGACCGGTATGTCGACGGTAGTGGTCAGAACCTCGGTGCCGGGAACGAGGACGATGACCCTGCGTTCGCCCACATCGGCCGCAGCCTCGTGCAGCATGCCGGTCGCCGGTGCACTGCGGCGTGCGCCGCTTGCGTCCACGGCCATCCAGTGCACGGCATCGCCCGCGTGTTCTCCGATGCGGATTACCAGGTACTCGATCATGTCGTCCGGAAGCTTCTCAGAATAGGGGTTACGTCGCCCCGCTGGCCGCGCAACAGCACGCTGTACATCGTGACTCGCACCGTGTCTATGCGCACGATGACACGCAATTGAAAGTAGTTGGTCGCCTCATCCAGCTTGTTGTTTATCACATCCGGGGGCACGAGCGATGAGAATGCCGTCTGAATATCGGCAAATCCAGCTTCTTCGCGTTCCGCCAGGAGGGCCTCCACGGCTGTTACCGAAATATTTTCGTCAATCGACTGCAGTACCTGCGGCGTTGCAGTATTCACGTTGATGGGGGTACGGCCGGGCAGGGCGGTGATATGCGGCGCCAGAATGTCGAAGGTGAGCTTGTCCATGCCCTCCAGCGCGGCGAGCTCACTGATACTGGTAATGCTCTGGTTCGCGCTGCGATACGGGGGCACCATGCCGGTATAAATCGGGTCCTCGGCGCCATCGGGAAACTGGGCGTCGAGGTCCGCATCCAGCCAGTCGGCTGCGATGCCGGCGAAACGCGGATCCAGTTCCAGGGCCACGAGCAGGCGGCGAAACTGTTCGACGGATTCCTCGTCGACCGTGCCGTTCTCATCGACCAGGTTGTTGATGTTGAAACGACCCTGGAGGTCTTCGACGTGACCGAAAACCTCTCCGCCATCGATTGGCAGGCCGGGAAGTTCAGTTGCCCAGATTTCCGCGAGGTGATCGGTCTGGCTGTCCTCCATATCCTGGTGGAGGATATTGATGACCCAGCTTTCCGCCCCCAGCGCCACCTGTACCGCCTGGTCGTGGTTCAGGAGCACCATCGTACGCCGAACATCGAGCGTGTTGTCCCACGCAAGGTTGTACGCGACGATCGCCGCAAGAGCGCTGATGAGCATCGCCGTGATAAGAGCGACGCCGCGATTCCTGCGGCTGCGCTGCACCATTCGGCCGTTCACGGCGCAACCTCGATCAGCCGACGAATTTCCGTTTCATCCGCCAGCACCAAAGTTATCTCGACCGCTCGCGGGCGTTGTCTCAAGCCCAGCTGCCCCGGCCGGTTTTCCGGCGGCCATTGTTCGCTCCAGTCTCCATTGTCCTGCATGAAGCGAAACAGGATGCTGTCGACTTCGTCCAGCAGCACCCGTCCGGCGGGTTCGTTGCTCAAAGTCCGGTCCAGCACGGTCCAGTGGTAACGCACCAGTTCACCTTCCTCGAGCCGATAGGCGACGCGTTGCAGCGTACTCCGGGGAAGCGTGGCGGGATTACTCCAGCCGCCATGTGTCAGCTCTACGGCAAAGTCGGACTCCACGTCCGTGTGCAGGGCGGGTCCGAAATTGTCGCCCAAATCCTCGCGCACCGGCCGCGGCGCGAGCTGCATGAAATCCTCGCTCAAATATCGCACGGTCTGCTGCAGCGACTGGAGGCGCTGCATCCGGTCAGTCAGGATTTCTGCATTCGCCAGCGTCTGGCCCAGCGTTCCATAAGCGATCGCCGCGAGCATGCCGAAGATAGCGAGGGCAACCATCACCTCTATCAGCGTGAAGCCGGACGTCCGTTGCGCGCTCAATCTTTTTCCCCCTGCGGCAAATTGGTCGTCCACGCAATGTTGCTTTGGCCGGGGATGCCGGGCTCGCCGATGAACCCGGTCACGGTGCGGATGATCGCATCCGATTCGACAAAGGAGACCGCAACATCCACGCGGTAGAGGTTTTCAACGCCGGTCTCGGAAACCGTGCTGCGCCAGGTCCATTCCAGGCCGGCAAACTCGACCTCTCCGGAATCTTCGCTGACGTCGGGCACGACATTGGACAGGCGCATTTCGGCGATCTGGTTCTGCGCGATCCAGCTTGCGTAGGTGCGCTCCCTCATGCTGCTGGCGGCGTCCACCATCTGGCTCATCGCCGCGGTTACCGCCGTGAGTGACAGCGCTGCGATGCCCAGCGCCACCATCACCTCCAGCAAAGTGAAGCCCGCGGAGCGGCGTCGGTCAAAGTGCCGCCGTTTCATCCGCATTGATCTCGAATTCGCCGTTCAACGTCATTTCCATCAGCACTTCGGAACGATCGGCCCAGCGAACGAGGCGCAGCTGGAAAGGCGTTACCTCTCCACTGGACAAGATGAGCACATGCGGCAGGTAGCCCTGTCGTTCCCGATCCCCGGAATCCTCGTTCAAATCGGTGTCCGCGGCTTCTTCGGCGAGCGAGACCGGCCTGCCTTCGAGGAACAGCTCGAACTCCATGCCTTCTTCCAGCGGACGTGGGCGCAGCAACTCATCGCCAATGACTTCGTGCCACTGGTCGAGTGCCGCATCGTGCTCGACGAAGCGGTAGCCGTGCTGCATGAACTCGAGGCCGAAGTCGCGGCCCTGCATGATCGCTTCGTCCGTCGCGAGTTCTATGAGCGACGACATGCGACGCGCCTGCTGCTGCAACGCCCTGTCGTCGCCCAGGATGCCGAAAGACATCAACAGCATCGCACTGATGATGGCCATGATCAGCACCACCACCAGGACTTCGATCAGCGTGAAGCCGCCCCTCGTTTTGAACCTGGAGCGAACGGCAGGTCGCATGACGGATTATTCGAGATCCCAGTTGCCGATATCCGCATCCAGCCCTTCGCC
>DATGQI010000178.1:0-13477 GCA_035304285.1 Woeseiaceae bacterium | reverse complement strand
GGGCGAGCCATGCTGGCGCGCGAACTGTTCCTCTTCGGCCGACAGGTCAGCATCGAGCTTCTCGAGGAACTCCTTGCGGAATTCGCTGCCCACATGCGTTTCATAGAAGTTCACCGGCGCGATGTATCCCGCGGCAACCGGGGCGAATCGCTCATAGATACCATTCGACTTCATCAGCTCGAGGCAAGTGCGTCGGACCGGAATGAAATCGAATGCGCGCCGGTCATTGACTCGGGTCGTCGAGTTTGCCCTCTGGTAATACGCGTACGAGACCGGAGCGTCCACGAAAACCCGATCGGCATGGAGCATCACCTGGATCGCGAAAGGATGGTCCTCGTAGAAGACCCCCTGAGCAAACTGAATTCCATTTTCTACCAGGAACCTCCTCCGCGAAATCAGGCGCCACGGCGGGGCGGTCCAGCAGGAGAGGCTGGCGAAGGTTTCGGCATCCTGGCGCGGATCGACCAGGCGGCTTGCCAGCTGTGGCGGCACGACCGAGCTCGGTTGCGCGGGTTTGTCGTCGAATACGAACTGGAAATTGGCCACCAGGACGTCGGGTTGCTGCCGATCCAGGATGGCCGCGATCCGGACGAGCGCCTCCTCGATCAGCCAGTCGTCGCTGTCGACGAACCAGATCCAGTCGCCGCGCGCTTCGGAGATGCCGAAATTGCGCGCCGCCCCCTGGCCGCCGTTCGGCTGCGAGAAGACCCGGATCCGATCGTCCGCCTGGGCGTGCCGGTGGGCGAGCGCGGCCGTGTCGTCGGTGGAACCGTCGTCGACGAGGACGATCTCGTAGTCCCTGAAGCTCTGACCAGCGATCGACGACAAGCAGCGGTCAAGGGTGGCGGCGGCGTTGAAGGCCGGGATGACGAAAGAGATTTTCACGTTTCGGGTGCCTTGGAGGCGTGCGGGTGTCGGATCACCGGAGCATACTGGTGAGGAGCCGTCGCAGCAGGCCCTTATTGCTGGAACCGCCGCGCCCGCGGACCAGATCGGGCATGGCCGCCTCGACGGCCTGGCGCAGGAGGGCGTCGCCCGGCCGGGCTTCCAGGATACTTGCCACCGGCTCGGACGGTCCCCACCCGCGCGCGGCATAGAGGAGCGTCTTTGCCTCGTCCCGGCCGAGCCCCGGGAAGTTCTCGGCGATGGTCTCGAAAGTCTCCGCCATGATCTCCTCGTCGTTCCTCGACGAGGTCCCGGTCAGCGCGAACTCGACCACCACGTCCGCGATCGTGTGGCAGGCCAGTCCGAGCCGGACGGCGCGATGGACCCAATGGGAATCCGCGCAGATCCTGTACTTCAGGTCATAGGGGCCGACACGGGTGTAGGCGGCCGGCGTGGCGAACATGGCGTTGTGGCCGAACGGAATCCCGCTGACCAGCGCGTTGAGGCCGTAGGGTTCGTCGGTCCGAAGGGTCGTCGAGCCGTCCGGCGAGACCATCCGCGTGGCGCCTGCGTACAGGTCCGCCTTGTGGACGGTCGACGCCTGCCAGATGCGCGCGAACGCGCCGGGGACATACCGATCGTCCGAGCCGAGGATGCCGATGAGGTCACCCGTACAGCGGGAGAGCCCCTTGTTGATGGCGTCGTAGATACCGCGGTCCGGTTCGGAGATGCAGGTGGCGACGAGATCGCCATGGGCGCGAACGCGCTCCTGTGTGCCGTCGCTGGAGCCGCCATCCACAACGATGATCTCCGCGGGCCAGTCCTGCCGGCGCACGGACTCGATGGCTGCGTCGATGACAGGCGCGGAGTTGAAGCAAGGGATGATGATTGAGAATCTGGATCGTGCGGGCATCGGTTGGGACGACTCTGCGCTGGACGCTACCGACCGAAACGTACCGGCTACCCTGCATTCCACGCCGATCAGCCGTGGGCTTGAGTGGACGCCGATTATACCTTTCGGGCGCGTTGGGGCCCCTTTCAGGGCTCGCCTTGTACTGCGATGGGCGGCCTGGCTTGAGGCGCTCAGGGGAGGGTTTCCTGTTGTAGCAGTTGCAACAGGTTATTCAAGAGCCAGTACAACACCATGGCCGCCGGGAATGGATAGAACAGCACCAGGAAGGCGCCGGACATAAGCAGGAGCCCGCGCCGCTTGCGCCGCACGTCGGCAGCCGAGGCATTCGGGTCGCGAAAGCGGAGGCCGGTGACGGCGGATACCGTCGCCATTAGCCAGGGCAGGAGATTGAAGGTGTCCCCCAGCCAAGGCAGGGTAAAGTGCACCCGCGCGACATCATCGGGGTAGGCGAGGTCCTTCACCCAGAGCAAGCTTGCGCCGGCGAACTGCGGCATTTCGGCAAGAGCATTGAACACTGCGACCAGAACAGGCACCAACACGAAAAGCCCGAGCATCGGCTTGAGCGTGTAAAAGGGCGTGATTCCCCGCGCCTTGTGGGCCGCCATGATCCGGTTGTGCGCTTCCTCGCCGGAATACTCGCGCTTGATGGATTCGATCACTGGGGCAAGGGCCGCTCGATGCGCGCTCGCCTCGCGCTGGAAGCGAGCCGTGGCCAGGGACACCGGCAGCAAGGCAAGCTTCACGATGACGGCGAAGAGGATGAGGGCGACCGCCCAGCCGGCGCCGACGGTCCGCTCGATGAAGACGATCATGGACTCGACGAGCTTCGAGAGGGCGGCGAGCGGACCCCACAGATGCGCGTAACGCAGCTTGTCGAGCGCGGGGTCGAGTAGGTGAAGCTGGGGCTTCGATGCGACGACGGCGGAAAGTTCAGCCGCGTCAGAAGGGGCAGCGAGTTGGATCCTGCGCGCGCCTACTCTGATACGGATGCCTTCGTCCTGGAGCGCGAGAACATGGAAGCGTCCGACTGCGGCGAACCATTCGCCCGCTGCGAGAGTGACGGATTCCCCTTCCTGGAGTTGCCTTATGCCATCAGGCGCAACTCGGAAGTACCTGAGCCCGTTCAGGTAGCGGGCAAGGCCGTGAAAGCGATGCGGCTCGGCAATCGGCATGCTACCGGGCGCCACTTGCCGATCGAGATCGATCGCTTCATGGGCGGGCAAGCCGATGTGCACGGGCCCCGATGGCGATGCCCCTGACTGTGCGACGGGCCGGCCGTACGGCAACGCCAGGACAACTATGAGCGCGAGCCAAGCGATCACTCGCTCGCGAGCGTGCCGGCTCATCGGTCAGGCATTTCGAGACCGGATGCGCTCATTCGCGGCCGACTTCCTCGCTGGCCGTCGTCTTCTTCCTTGAAAACAGGGATTTGAGCTTGTACCAGTAGGTCTTGATTACGAGGCCCGCGGCAACGAAAGCGCCGATGATTGCCGACACGATTGCGCTACCTGAGCCGGGGTCGAGGTAGGCGAACGCGGGAGATGAAAACCCGAGGGCGAGGGCGAAGATCACGCAGTACTTCATGCCGGTGTGGCTCCTTCCTGTGTAGATGGCGACGCCCGTCCGCGCAGGCGCATCCGGACGTCGTCGTCGCTGTGCCATGCAGTTCGACAGACAAGGGCCCTAGCGTTCAGGAACCCGCCACCGAGACCGGGCCAGTTGCTTCGACGCATCGAGGAGCCGGCCATGTGTGGGCAAGCCGGGGAGGCACAATCGAAGTCGCGTGGACAAGCATGACTCGGTCGCAAATGTTTGCCTCGCTATCGAGGGGCGCACTATCCGCTCCGGTAGCGGTTCGTGGTTGGCGATAGCTAGCAGCCAAGGACGTCGGAAATGTGACGGCGAGTCTAATACAGGGCTAGCGTCCGACCAAATCGCTGGCGTGGCTGTCCGTCCCGGCTGTCGGAGCGGTCCTTGCACCGGAGCAGGCGGGCTCACGGATGCGGACACGGGGTTCAGGCTGCCCGCAGGCAATCGCATCGTCGCCGAAGCTCAGGGTGCGAAGGGATCATCGAATGCGCCGACAATCTTCCTGCATCCCTGGGCCAATCACCGAGGGCAAGAGCTCTTGGGTGCCGGGTGCCGGTGCCGGGTGCCGGGGGGACTCCTGGCTAACTCGGGTGCCCTCGGCCATCCGATCAGGCATTTCCCGCAGGGGTGGCGGACGTGTGCGTACTTGCAGCAACCAAGTCCTCGCGCGCCTCATAGGCCTGCAAGTCCTCGATGCTGTCCACTTCCAGCCAACCGCCGTTGATCAGCGCCGCCTGCACCTCCCAACCATTGTCGATCAGGTACTGGATCAGGCTGGTCATATACATGTTGTCAAAATCCTTGCCGTCATATCGCGCCGACTTGTCCATGGAGTGATAACAGGAGATAAAGTCGGCGACCTTGTCGCCCGCGATCTTGATCAGGCCGATATATTGGGCATGCACTTCGTCCCTTGATTGCGGCTTCTTCCCCAGCTCCAGCACGCGACCTTCCGCGGTCATCTTGAAAGTCTCGGCATCCTCCAGCGGATCTTCCATGCGCTGGCTCCACAGTTCATACCAGTCCAGATCGGCTGCTACGACCAGATCGCCTCGGGTCGCCAGCAATTTCCTCAGCACGTCGGCGCGGTACACGATGTCGCCATAGGAAACGATCAGGTCCTCGCCGGGTCGCATGAACTCCTGCGCAGCAAACAACGTCCCGACCATATTGGTGCTCGCATACTGCTCGTTACGGATCTGGGTTATTCCAGGGGCAACAAGTGCTTCCTGCAGGTAGCCAGCGGCGAGGGCAATATCCTCCTTGCGGATACCAACCGCTTCCAGGACCTCCAGCTGATGGTGCAAGAGCGGCTTGCCTTTCAGCTCCACCATGCATTTGGGGCGGTCGTTCGTCAATGGGCGAAGACGGGAGCCTTGTCCCGCAGCCAGGATGATTACTTTCATGTCAAATCTCGCGATCGAAAACTCTGGTGATAAGGCGTGCATCGGCACGGAGCAATTCGGGTTCACGCTCGGGGTGCCACATAATGCCCAGCCACGGTAGGGTTCGGTGCTGTATTGCCTTGATCACGCCGTCAGCGGTACTTGCCAGAGCCCGCAGGTCGTGGCCGAGAGTTTCAGGTGTGATCGCGAAGTTGTGGTAACTGTTGATCTCGCTGTAACCGAGGTCGGCAGCCCAGGGACCGACAAGCCGCAAACGGGTAGCAACGTGTCCGGTAACGGGGCGCACGGTGCCTCCCTGAAATTGGTTCAGCATCTGCGCACCACGGCAGATGGCGAAAACTGGCAGGCAAGCCAACCGGGCGTAATTCAGCATGGACTCTTCCAGCGAATCACGCTGCGGAAATTCGCCCAGGTCATTCCCACTCCCTAGCAGGAAGCCGTCCGGCTGTAGCGCCGAAAGATAGCGATCATGCTCGACAATATCGCTGCACAAAAATATCGGCAAGAATCCAAGCTCAAACAGGATCTTGCCTATACGTGTGTCCGTTGCATCACGCTCTTCTTTCCGCCCTGGAATGGCATCGCGGCGCTGGCTGATCAGAATGCGCTTCATCAGTGCAGTACTCGAATGGTTTGGCCCGCAGGGTCCAGTTCGACCGTGCGAGCTTGCTGCAGCTTGGTATACAGCTGCGCCCCGACGCCAATGGCGGCTGGCAATCCAAACTCGGCCGCCCGAATAGCCATATGGGAGTTGGCCCCGCCGAACATGGTTATCAGGCCGGCAATCTTTTGCCCAAACAGCCAATCGTAACCAGGGTCCGCCTGCGGTATCAGCACGATACAGCCTGCCGCCGATTCCGGAGTGACCGCGCCGGCCCCGACTTTCAGGAGCGGGGCCCTGATGCACCTGCTGCCAATGAAGTTGGGCTTGTCTTCCCTCAGCGTGAAGAAGATGAAATCCTTTTCATCAGTCAATAGGGGCGGCAATTGACATGCCAGACTGACGGCTCGTTCGTATTTATTCCGCTTCGCAAGGACGCTCAGCCGTTCAAGCTTTACAGAATTCGGCAGATCGGAACACAACGCATGGCGTATTTCATGGTACGGCAGGTTGGCCAGCTGGGCAGGTGTCAGCCCAAGACCTGTTCCTGCCTTGGCGAGCAGACTCAGGGCGGCCGAGAGGCTCTTGCTGAAAACAAACTTCGCCTTCTCACGCCCCTCGATCGCGTCTCGCAAGAAACATTCAAACTGCTCATCCGATGCTTCGAGGCCCGACTTGCGGAGTCGTTCGAAGTAGCCCGCCTTCTCCTCCTGCCACTGGCGCGCCAGTGCAGCATTCGGACGCGGTTCGGTAGCCTGCTTGAGCAAAGGGCGCAGGTAGTAGTCGGCGTTGTCCCAATAGGCGGGGCTGGTTATATCGTAGGTGCCCGGACGCAAATGGCCGTAGCGTTGGACGAATTCGTCCCAGCTTTGCTTCCCCTGCGCGGTGCGCCAGGCATCCAGCGACAGGGTATGGGATACGGTTCGCAAGGAGTCCATGAAGCCATCACGGGCCTGCTTGCTTAGCCAGCCACACTCAACGGCTTCGCGGAGCAAGGTGGCCGCAACAAACGCACTGCGGGCCAGGTGTGCAAAAGGCAGGGTGCCGAAGCGCTTGCAATCCTCCAGCAGTAAGTGGACCTTCTCTGTTACAGGCAACGTCGGGCGGTTCAGGATCGCTGTACGGCGCTGCTCCAGAGCCTCGAGCTGCTGCAGGTCGCTTCGAACTCGAAACAGCGCGTGCTGGGTGATCTTCCGCAATCCCTCGCGCAGTGAATCGATATCTGCAGCACCAAGCTTCGCGTGCTCTCGCAAGCGTTGCTCCCACTTTGCAAAGCCGGGGCCGAAGCAAGTTGGCACCACTTCAAACTCGACCTTGTCATGCAGCCACGGATTGGCGCGCAGCCAGGCCATGTAGAAATCGACCAGTCGAGCGGCCAAGTCGTCAGGAAGCCCTGCAGGCAGGAACGAATTGAAGCTGGCGCGTATGTCGATATAGGGTTTCCCCGCAAAAACACGCAGCAGCGGCTGGGGGCGCACATCCCGGTAACCGTATTCCGCTCGCGCCTGCGCCCACACATCATCGAGGATCAAATACCGGTACAGGCTGATAGCCAGCTGCCCCGGATTGGTGCCTATAATCTCCGCTGGATTCCAGTCCGGCATGACGCCGAACAAGGCGCTCGTCCCTTGTATATGGGGGGCTGCCACTTGCAACGTCTGCCAGTTCCTGCAGGCAGCGCGCTGCAACTCCAGTACATGATCGTTCCTGACCAGCTGATCGCCCGCACTGACCGCGATCGGACGGACCTGCAACAGCACCACTTGCCCGTCATCGCCCACGGCGAACTCTATATCCAGGGCATCATAGTTCAGCAGGGATTCGACTTCTGCAAGCGCTTGAAGTATGCGGCGTAAACAGTCATCCTCGATCAGGGAGAAAGCGGCGTCCTTGCGAAAATATAGCGATCGGTGCTCGCGGGCGCTGCCGGAAGTGATGCTTTCGGTATCACCGCCTTCGGCATAGTTGATTACATAGAACGGTGCTCCATGCTCCAGCGTCCGCGTAAAGGCTACGCCACTTGATCGCGCCCTGGCCAGCATGGGTTGAATCAATACCTGATCATCGGGACGACAATCGAGGTACGAAGCGATGACGGTTTCAATGGCATGATGCAATGCTGAACTGTCGCGAGGCACATTCAGTAGACTGGTATATGCCCCGGCGTTGGACTGGGTGAAGGCATCCTCACTCTTTGCACTGGACCGCACGACCAGTCTTTCGTCGGCAAAAGTGTCCAGAATGTGGCTGACCAGAGCGGCCGGGTTCTCTCGCCATTGGGCGACTGAAAATGCCACTTGTGGCAGGACGACGGAATGACGCACCAGTCTGCTCAAGCGCAATAGCGTTTCCGCCTTGGTGCCCAGTACGAAGTGCGCCAGATCCTTGGGATCGTTCAGTTCAGCCCAGTCACCCAACACATCGACGGCAGCGACGCGCAATCCCTGCAGGCGTAGCCATTCAACCAGGTCCGAAAGGGTAAGGGACATGAAGTCGGCTGTCTGCTGTTGTTGCTGGATCACTCGCAACTTGCGCAATGCTGTTTCGTTGAACAGCACCAGACCAATAAACTCGCCGTTCGCCCAGGACATCGGCACCGAAGGGCCAGCACGAAGTACCGTGCCGTCATTTACGAGGACCTTCTCCGCACGCTTGAGGTCCGCTTCGGTACGTCCGACATATCGTTTGCGCCAGGCACTGTCGTACGCTAGAACCACGTCCTCGGGGCATTCTCTCAGGCGCGCAACCAGGTCCGGACGATAAAGAATATCCGCATAAGACACCAACTGCGACTTCCCGGATAGATCGGCGCACAGATAACTGTAGGCACTGGATGAACGCTCCCAGTGTTCATTCAAGACAAGCTTGACGTGGCGGTCGGCGAAGCCCGCGAAGCGATCCGCCTCGTAACCAAGCACGAGCTGGACACTGGCTGCCGCTCCCGCGGCATTGATCTGCCAATCAAAAATGCTCTTCCCACTGACCTCGGTCAGCAGGGCCGGTTGATTGTCCAAATATGGCTTGCCGGCAGAGAGAAGTACGACGTGGTCCAGCATGGATCCCATTCCCAAGTCAAGCGTCCTCAACACCAGTCCCGTTCACAGTTCGGCTCGGTCGCTTCTCATGCGGACGGACGATGCGCTCACAGGCGCCGTTCGGATGCGCCGCCGCTCAGTTGTAAAGTCCTTCCTGCAACCCTTTGTGCATCGTATAGAACACTGTTGCACACCGCTCGTCCTGGTCAGTGGCCGTGATATTCCTGAGTCCGTCTGTCTTGACCAATGTTTCCCCAAGAAGAATCGCTCTGATCCATGGGTCGAGGTACGAAAAAATCATCCTGTACCTGTCTATCGTCTTGTCGGAAGCGAACAGAGAAAGGTCGATGTCCAGATCAAGGTAATTGCGATGAATGACGGGGCCGTCGTCAATATTGGGCGTCATATAGAAACAGCTGGCCGACGGCTTGCCTTTGAGCAAGAGCGACCATAACACCCCGTCCGAGCCTCGTATATCCGGCAAATAGCCAGGATGGACATGAAGCAAACGGATTGCAGGGAGGGCGAAAAACTCCTTGGCAAGCAGGCCGCCGCCTGTAAACAGGACATGACCGCTTTCCGATTTGAGGCTGTCGACGACCTTCGGGTCGTTGATACCCTCGACGATCAGGTGCTCTACATTGGCGCTGAAACGCCCTAGATCAGTCCGCTGGTATGCGGTGTCGAAAAACGAGCAGTCATCCGAAAGGCGGTGGGATACTTTGTTGCGAAAATTCTGGTACTGCCTGTTCTCCATGGAGGAAAGCTTCCTGGGCCAGTAGTTCATGCTATTGAAGTGTCTGGCCGAGAGACTTTCCTTTTTCAGTTTTCCGGGAAAAATGGAAAATACCTTTCTTCCTGTGGAAAGGTCTTTCGAGGAAATGAGATGAAGGATCTTTCTCGGTTCGTAGCCAAGATAGTCAACGACCGACAGGTATGCTCTCGCTATCGGACTGTCCCAGAACAAGACAACCAGGTCGATCCTGCGTCTGGCTCGAGGTCGTATGAGCGGAATTTCCTCGGTACTGGAGTCGGGGCTGCTCCGCCTGCGTTGGAATGAGGGAAGATCGTCCCGGGATATAGCCAGCTCAAACCGGTCGTTCAACTTGAGCAGCGCATTGACCGCCTTGGCTTTCAGCGCTTCCCGTTGGCACTGATCGAAGAATCTCCGAAACAGCCCGACTGCTTCCAGGGCGGTATCTCTGGGGATCAGCTCTTCCGTAGCTCTTTTGCCACCTTCATGGTAGGAGCGGTACAGGCGTCCGGAGATCTCCGCTTTGGACAGGAGGAATTCCAGCCTGGACATGGCAGTGGAATCCCAGGCGGTCTGTTCTGCAAGCTCGCGTACGGCTGCCTCAGTGGACATTTTCATGCATGCGCCCATGCCTGTGCTCGAAATGCGTCGATTATCCTCGACGAGATGGGATGATCCCGGTTCACCGGCTCCGTTCCCGGTGACGCGATGATTGCTGCATCAGGAAACTGGCAGCCACTGTCCCGCTGTTGCCAAGGTTGAATATATGCCGACGACGCGCGGCAAGGATCCGCTCTTCCCAGGATCCGGCATTCGCGAGCATTTCTTTTATTACATCACTCGCGTCGCACAGGCGCGCCGGTGCAAGTACGAGTCCGATCTCGTTACGGATGCTGGCCTCCAATGGCTCGATGCCCAGTTTCTCATAGTCGGGATTTCGAACCTTACGCGGAACATCGATGAACAGGACGGGGCGCCGATAAGCGAAGGCGAATTCCAAGGCTGCTCCTGACCAGTCACTGATCATCACCCCGGCCGACGCAAGGGTGGCGTGGGCGTCCATGTCTTCATCCAAGGCAAAAGCCGACCGCTGCTTGTAGCGTCGTTGGATTCCTTCGAGCAACTTTGGACTGAGTTGTCTGCTTCGTGGATGAGGCCGAAGGATAACGTGATGACCCGCATCCAGCAGGTTATCAATCAGTTCGGTCGCACACAGGTTGAGTAAACTGTTCTCCCCCCAGGATGGGGCGACCAGAATCGACCTTGCTTCATGCGACGGTCTTGCATCATCGTCCCGCAGCATTCCGTCGAGGCGTCCATAGCCGTGCTCGAGCAGGATTTTGGGCGGCAGCTGCTCCTGTTCCTCGCGTTTCCTGATCTCCCGTACATGGTGCGGCCCGACGCAAAACACGCTATCAAAATGATCGAATGCTCCTGGCCGATACACCATGTGAGTGCTGACGATCGAATGATGCAGGTATGCGTAGTGCACGCCGTATGGTGAACGCTTGATGTGAAAAGTGTTCAGATCGGGCATGGTCATCACCAGGACGTCGACATCCAGCGTGGCAAAAAACAGGGTGCACACCACACCGCTGCCCAGATTGAACGCCTGTATGCCTGGCGGTGGATCCTGGTACACCGGATCGTCGTGCCGCGAAGTGACGTAAAGTACGCGCTGACCGGCCTTCTGTAATGCCGAATAGATTGGTTCGAAATGCGACCAATAACCAGGCCCTTCGGAGTAGAAAACAATCTGACGCTCGGGTCGCGGAATGGATCTGAAGCGTTTTAGCTCTTTGCGTGCCTTGAGAAAATCAAACAGGGCTCCAATCACCGGTTTGCACCTCGCAGTGCTCCCAGCATGGGACACCTCTGTTTCGTGCGGTTTGCAGTCATTTGCCGGTATCTTGATGCGCTGATACCGGCATTCTACAGTTGCTTCGGCACCGTCAGGCGGGGAGTGCTCCGATACGGTTCGACCCTGGCAACTGGCCGGCTGGTCAGTGCTCGCGAGGAGGCTATCCGGTCGATTTTCGAGCGGCCTGCAAAGTCGGTAGCGGCGGCATTCGACGCAGGGATGGCGCAAGAAGATGCTCGAGCCTTCGGTTGGGCGGCGCCCCCGGACGACTAGGCCAGTGCGCCGACCGGGGCTCGAGAAAGCCTCGGGAAGGGGAACGGGGGCCGACTTGGAGTTGAGCCGAACGACTCTGCGACCGCTCGACCGAGGATGGCGGAGTGGCCAGTGGTACCGCGGGAACCGGGGAGCGACAGTGGGGTAAGTCGGGCCTGGCCGAGGCGTCGTCTATGCGCCGCGTATCAGCCTTGATCGAGCCGACTTGCCGGCGCGCACCGGTGAGAGAGACTGGGCATACTGGGGCGCGGCGAACGTGGACGAGCAGGCGTTCGTGGATATCGAGTGGTGCGGCAGGGACCGTGGCTGGGGGCCGTCAATAACGCTCAGGCGAAGACCGGTACGAGTCACCCCCTCACTCGTAGCTTTCCGCCTCTGCCAGCGGCTTCCCATCCCGATCCTTCGCGGAGAGCGTGGGCTCGGCCACCCCCCAGTCGATGCCGAGCGCCGGGTCGTTCCAGAGCAGCGAGCGCTCGTGCTCGGGGTACCAGTAGTCGGTGGTCTTGTAGAGCACCTCGGCGAACTCGGACTTGACCACGAATCCATGGGCGAAGCCGGGCGGGATCCAGAGCTGGCGACGGTTGGCGCTGGTGAGCTCCACCGCCACATGCCGCCCGAAGTTGGGCGAGGAGCGCCGCAGGTCCACGGCGACATCCAGGATCGCGCCACTGGCGACCCGGACCAGCTTCCCCTGGGGGTTGCGGATCTGGTAGTGCAGGCCGCGCAGCACGCCCGCCACCGAACCGGACTGGTTGTCCTGGACGAAGGCGGCATCGATGCCGGTCGCCTCCGCGAACCGGCGGGCATTGAAGCTCTCGAAGAAGTAGCCTCGGTCGTCCCCGAAGACCTTGGGCTCGAGGATCAGGACTTCGGGCAGGGCGGTCGGGACGATGTTCATGGGGTCGTCGTCTCGGCGGGGGGCAGGGCGGCCGCGGGCCGCATCCGGGCGAGGCCGTCAGCGGCGCTTGGGCGGCTCGTATTCGTCGGCCATGCGCAGGAGGTACTGGCCGTAGTCGTTCTTCAGCAGCGGCTGGGCGAGCTCGCGCAGCTGGTCCGCGTCGATGAAGCCCATGCGGTAGGCGATCTCCTCGGGGCAGGCGACCTTCAGGCCCTGCCGCTTCTCGATCGTCTCGATGAAGGTGGCGGCCTCGAGCAGCGAGCTGTGCGTGCCGGTGTCCAGCCAGGCATAGCCCCGGCCCATGACCTCCACCGACAGCTCGCCCTGGGCGAGGTAGCGGTTGTTGAGGTCGGTGATCTCGAGCTCGCCGCGTGCCGAGGGCCTGATCTCGGCGGCGTACTCCGGCGCCCGGTGATCGTAGAAGTACAGTCCCGTCACGGCGTAGTTGGACTTCGGCTGCTTCGGCTTCTCCTCGATGCTGACGGCCCGGCCTTCCTGGTCGAACTCCACCACGCCGTAGCGCTCGGGGTCGTTGACCCGGTATCCGAACACCGTCGCCCCGGTCTCGCGCGCCGCGCTGCGCTGCAGCTGCGAGTAGAGATCGTGCCCGTAGAAGATGTTGTCGCCGAGGACCAGCGTGGAGGGCGCCCCGTCGAGGAACTCGCGGGCGATCAGCAGCGCCTGCGCGAGCCCGTCGGGCGAGGGCTGCACCGCGTACTGGAAGCTCATGCCCCAGCGGGAACCGTCACCGAGCAGCTCGCGGAACCGGGGTGTGTCCGCCGGCGTCGAAATGATGAGCACGTCGCGCAGCCCGGCGAGCATGAGCGTCGTCAGCGGGTAGTAGATCATCGGCTTGTCGTAGACCGGCAGCAGCTGCTTGGAGGTCACCATGGTGACCGGGTACAGCCGGGTGCCGGAACCGCCGGCGAGGATGATTCCCTTGCGCTTCTTGGCCATGGATTCCCTTCGGAGCTTCGTTTGCCGTCGCCTTCAGCCGCGTGCGCCGTAGTTCTGTTCGATCCAGTTGCGGTATTCGCCGCTCCGAACGCGCTCGACCCAGGCGGGATTCTCGAGGTACCAGGCCACCGTCTTTCGGAAGCCGGTCTCGAACGTCTCGGCCGGGGTCCAGCCGAGCTCCGTCTCGATCTTGCTCGGATCGATGGCATAGCGACGATCGTGCCCGGGGCGGTCCTTCACGAACTCGATCAGTTCGGCATACGAGCCGGACGCGCGCGGCCGCATCTCGTCGAGGAGGCGGCAG
>DATGQI010000177.1:0-38989 GCA_035304285.1 Woeseiaceae bacterium | reverse complement strand
GACGCGCCGCCAATCCTCGTCCGACAACTGTTCCGGGTTTATGCCGCCAACCGCGTCGGCCAAGCGTATTATGGGATCGATGGCGCGACGGCCGATAAAGGCACCCAGGGCGATCGCCAGCAGGGTCAACATCGAGACAATCGTGACCAGGCCGGTGATCAACCATACTTCTTCGGTCGCGGAGGCCTCTATACCCGAAACGTCGGCTACGACGTACAGGGGTCTTGGAGGTACGCCGGTGCTGACTACAGCGACGTGCAATTCATCACTCTCGAATTCGTAGTATCCGTCATCGGGCATGTCGGCCGCCCAATGCCGCAACGCTGCTGGCAGGTCGACGGGGTCGCGATAGCTCTTCACATAAGCCGAGTAGGGCAGGGGCGCGTCGGGATCGACCCCGGATCGGTCGATGTAGTCTGTCACGGACAGGCGAAGTTGTTTCCCGACTATGCGGTCCTCGGTGACTACCATCGCCGCGAATGTACCAAATCCACTGGTGATGCCGAGCAGCGCCGCAAACAATCCAAACGCGAAGAGAACGCGGGTACGCAGGCTATGTCGGAACATCGTCGTCCGACTCTGCCAGCCGATAACCAATGCGATGCACGGTGTGCAATAGCTGCCGGTCAAAGGGCCTGTCAATCGCCTGGCGCAACTTGTACAGATGGGAACGAAGCGCGTCGCTATCGGGTCGCTCATCACCCCAAAGCAGGGTTTCCAGGCTGGCGCGCATCACAACAGCGGGTGAAGCTTCCATTAGCCGCTCCAGGATCTTCAGGCACGCAGGATTAAGACTCAGTTTTTGATTACCTCGCCGGACTTCGAGGGTCTGCTTGTCCATCGTCAAGTCGCCGACGCTCAGCAATTGCGTGGTCTTTGACTGGCTGCGCCGGTAGAGGGACACGAGGCGCGCATGGAACTCCTGGAGTGCAAACGGTTTCACCAGGTAGTCGTCGGCGCCGGCGTCAAATCCCGCCAGTTTATCCGGCAACGTATCGCGCGCTGTCAGCATCAGGACCGGCGTATCCCGTTTCGCCTCAAGGCGCAATTTCCGGCAAAACGTCAAGCCATCCATGCCCGGGAGCATGAGGTCCAGGACGATCACGTCGATCGGTTCCGTCAGCGCCAGATGCATTGCGCTGATACCGTCGTGTGCGAAATCGGTGATATGACCTCTGGCACCGAGATAGTCACCTATGTTCTCGCAGATGTCCCGATTGTCCTCGACCACCAGTACACGGATGCAGTTTTCACGCAGAGCCTGTGCCATCGTTGCCGTCCTCCCGTGGACGTTGCCGACACGTTCTAGGTTGCCGCGCGAAGGCTGACCAATCGGTCGCCGCAACGTGATCAAAACGTGAACGACCGCATCCTCTCCATCCGTTCGCAGTACGGCGACGACGCGTGTCGTTCTTCAACCGGCCGTCAGTTCCGCATATCGACGGCAAGGTCACGCTTCGGCGACATCTCTTTCACAGTCACCACGCTACCCTTGGAACATCACAAATTGAACATCACAAGTTTTTCTGGAGGTCTGGGGGAAGTGAAAACGGCAGTATATCGGATGACGGTGTGTGCTGTCGGTGGCGCCCGGCGACATGCAGGGCAGGATCGGCAGCTTAAGATGCTGAGCCTCCACCGCCCTGGGCAACGCGGCGAACACGTCCGCGCGCTGCCGGTCCGTCAGGTACAATTTTGTTGCATTCCTTTCCGTCCGGACAGGAATCGCCGGCGTAAGCTGTCGCCATGGAATGGCATGAGCGTCCCACTGTGCCAGCGGCTCGAATACTCCAGCCCATAGGGCTGCCCTGCCCAGAGCCCAAGATTTACTTCCAGATCACCACTTCCACCAGGTGCCGTCATGCTGCGAAATTTCTATCAAGCTATTTTCGGAATGCAAAAAGCCCTCTTGCTGCTACTTGCGGCAACCCCCGCTGTTGCCGACGTAGGCGCGATATCGGTAGAGGTTGTCGATGCCGTGACGCGCCGGCCTGTCGATGGTGTGACGGTTACGGCCGAGTCGCGTGACGGCGAGGTGCACTCGGCAACGACCGATAACGGCAGGGCGCTGCTCGACAGCCTGGAAGACGGCTTCTTTCAACTGCGTGCAGAATCGGCGGGATACGTCACGGCGGTCGAGCCCACGGTCCGGGTACTGGAACAACGGACAGGCCGTCTTCGCTTTGAACTGCAGCCGGTGTCCGGCTCGCTGGATGAGATTGTCGTTGTCGCTCGTGCACGCGAGGCAGACCCCTTCGGGGCCGTATCGAACAGGTTCCTGAGCCGCGACGAGCTGCGTAACGCGCCTGGCAGCGGCAGCGATGTCATGCGCGCGCTGAGCGGCCTGCCAGGGGTCGTCTCCAACGGCGAGTTTGCGGCGTTCTCCGTGCGGGGCCATGGGTCCAAAAGCAACCTCATCTATGTTGATGGTTTCCCGTTCCAGCAAGTCGCGCACTTCGAGCAGACGTTGGGCGAGGAGACAGAAATCATCAATGGTGGCCGCTACTCCATCTTTGCACCCAATGCCGTTGCCGGGGCAGAGTTCTCGCCTGGCGGCTGGAGCGCGGAGTTCGGCGGCCGCAACGCGTCACTCCTGCAATTCGAGGTCGTGGATGGCGCGCCGTCGCCTGTCGGCAGCCTGCGTCTCGATTTCGCCGGCGCCGAACTCCTCTACGAGGGACCAAGCGGCTTCCACGACAACACGTCGATGTTCCTGCAGGCGCGGCGCTTCGACTTCGGCCGGTTCTTCGAGCTTATTGAGGAAGAGGCTTTGGGTGCGCCGGTTTCCACGGACGTGATCCTGAAGACACATACACGTCTCGATAATGACGACGAGTTCGAGTTTCTCGCCTTATACACGCCTGAGGAGTACACGCGGGACATCAACCACATCCTCGCCGCCGAGGAGGACGAGGGCATCGAGGACGTCACGTTGCAGAACGAAGACCAGGACCTCGCGCTCATCGGTGGCACCTGGCGGCGGATGTTTGGCAACGATGGCGAATGGACAAACCGTGTCTACTACCGCGAACGCGACCGGGTGTCGTCCGAGGGCGAGGGTTTCCCGGACCTGGTGCCGCCGGGTACGCCAGCCGACCAGGTTCCGGTGCGCGAACAACTTCTGACCGTCACGGAAAAGGAGTCGGAGTTCGGCTGGCGCAGCGATGTGTCGTTCGGGAACCGTCTTGGGATATTGCGTGCCGGGCTGCACCTTACGAGCAACGATCTCGACTACTCGACTGAGCTTCGGGAGGACTGGATACGCTATCTCTACGAGACCGACGATCCGCGGCCGCCGGGCGCAAACTACATCGTGTTGCAACCAGATGAGATCAACTCGATCTATAGCGCAAGCGAAACCAATTACGCCGTTTATGGCGAGCAGTTGTTCGACTGGGGCGATGCCGACCTGCGCGCGGGCGTTCGCTACGAACACAATGGCTTTGGCGACGAGGACCTCGTGTCGCCGCGATTCGGCTTCAATTATGCGGTTTCACCCCGGCTGAGATTGTCGGCAACGGCTGGCATCTTCTATGAGTCACCAAGCAACCTCGCGCGTGCGGCGGACCCTCAGAACTTCAATCTCGAGAGCGAAGAGCTTACGCATTTCGGCTTAGGTATCGACTATCGGCTGAACGACAACCTGAACCTGCTCGTAGAGGCGTACTACCAGGATATCGATAACCGGCTCGTGGAGAGCGGCCGCACGAACCGTCGAATTTCAAATGATGGTGAGGGCACTAATACCGGCGTGGACCTGGTGTTGACGCGCAGGTTCGATCAGGGCTGGTCGGCCGACTTCGTCTATTCCTGGAATCGCTACGAGGTGGACGATAACGACGGGCGTGGCGAGTACGACTGGGACTTCAACCGCGAGCACTTCGTCGCTGTCGGCGGACGCTGGGAGATCAACGATCGATGGCAGGTAGGGGCACGCTGGAGGTATGGCTCCGGGCAACCAACGTACCGCTACATCGTGCACGAAGACGTGCTGGCGCCAAACCCGCCCGCCCGCTATTCGCAAGAGAGGTTCGATTTGAATGCAGTTCGCGGCGATGCGTTCCATTCACTCGACGTCCGCGTCGATTACCGTCGTCCGATCGGCCGGGTGGATCTTGTGCTGTTCGCGGACGTGCTGAACGTTTACGGCGGTCCTGCCGGCCTGCAGCCCGAGTTCAACATCCTTACCGGGGAAATTGTCGACGAGGAGGAGGAAACTTTGCCGCTGCTCGGCCTGATCGTCGAGTACGCCTGGTAAGACGGGTAGTATTTGCCCGCGGTCGCAACGGAGCGCGCCTGCCCCTGAAAAGCGGCGTTCTCGCTCCTGAACCTCTATAACGACAAAGCTTCAAGCTGCTCACATCGCGCAGGTAAGGCCGGGGCTGCAATCAAGCGAATCCGTGCCGTGTGTTTTTATCGTCACCCCTAGCAGCCTTTGTCACGACAGGGTACCCGGAAAGGCGTCCGGGCCGGGGTACGTCGCAGAGATACGTACATTTCGGTGTGTACAAGAGCCGATGAGCGGCCCGGACGCTGCCGGCACTGCGTCAGAATGTGTACTCCAGCGACAACGCGGTAAACGTATCCGTCTTCTCGAGTCCAAGAGGCACGTCACTGTTGTTCCTGATCGTGTAGGACGCGACCATGGCAAGGGAGCCCACCAGGCGGGCGGTCAGTGCGGATACGGATTCGAGGTAGGTGTTCTCCGAGCCGGACTCGACGGCCAGGACCTGCGTGAACTGCGCCGTCTCGCTGAATTGCCAGAGGTAATCGATGCCGGCACGCAGGATCGCTTCATCTTCCGACGTGCCGTCAGCCAGGTCGGATTGCCGCAGACCCGCGCCGATTTCCGCGTTCAGCACGTGTGTGCCCGTATCGATCAGCCGCCGCCCGTAGCCGATCGTCTCCGACAACTGCTGGTCGTAGCCGCTGAAGCGGTCCTTGCGCCAGTCCACGCGACCGAAGAGATAGTTGGCCTCGGTCCAGTGGTATTCGCTCTTCCAGCCGAGTGCGTACGCCTCGGCCGTGGTGACCTCGTCCTGCGCCGAGTAGATTGCGAGCCCTTCCAGGGCGTGCAGCCAGCGGCCGGATGCGTAGGCGATGGAGAAGCCGGAGTTGAGGCTGGAGCTTTCGGTATTGCCGCTCGTCGCAAGATAACCGAGGGTGGCTTTGGCCAGCCAGGGATCCGGCTCCGGAGGAGCGGCGGCTTCTGCCGGCTCCTGCCCCCAGGCGTGCTGCGCGGCTGCCAGGCCGAGGACGATCCACGATGATGCGCGCATAGTCATGCGGTTCTTCTCCTGTTCCTGTCAAGATACCCTGTGGCGCACCCCGACATTGCCGGGTTTCTGAGTAACGCGCAACTGCCAGGACCGTTGACACGCTTAGCTGTCCGGATTCCCTGACACATGCAATTGCATGTTTGGGATGTACGCCACGGCAGGCGCGGGGAACGGTGAGAACGATCGCCAAGTGGGGAATACGGATAAACCTGGGCGGGGAAACTGGCTGAGCCGTGCGAACGACTCCTATGACAACCTTATTATCATCCAAGCGCCGACTGAGGCGGAGGTCGAGAAGCTTTGCCCGGAACCTGCGACAGATGCATTTTCAGGTACAGCGCCGAGGCGCCCGGCAAAAGGCCACTCGATCCGATGATCACCATTCGCAAGCGCTGACCATCACCAGGCCGGGTACCGCGACCGGGGCGTCGGCGTAGCGTTCCCAGGAAAATTCCAGCACCCGGCTGCGGCGGCGATTAGTCGCGCGTCTCTCCAGCTTTGCTCCTTGGGCGGCGATTGCATGAGTACCCCGCCAGGGTCACCATTGGCTGGCTGATAACCTCCTGGGTCACCCCTTGAACCACCATTCGCGAATCGCTGGCACCGCAGCATTGATCCTGGTCACCTCGTGGTGCGCCGTATCGCCAGCCGCGGCGGAACCCTTCATCGGCCAGTTCGAGCTGAAGAACCTCGAGAGCGAGCCGGGAATGTACGAGTTCCAGAGCCAGAATGCGTGGTCGTGGGACCAGCCGCCGCGGCAGATTGCCAGCGGGGCCGATGGCCTGGAGTTCGACGAGAACTCCGTCGTTCGCCAGCGCCACGCACTTGAGCTGGAGATGGGTCTGACGCACTCCGTCAAGATGCGCGTCGGCGTCGAGTTCGAGAAGGAACGGCTCGATGATCCTGCCACCATCGAGGAGGCCAATGACTTCGGAAGCCTCGACCTCACCGAGGTCGGCGCCGAGATTATCGTCGTGGTCGCGCCACGAGAGGGAGATGGCGGCGGGCTGGGGCTGGTTGCGGAACTCGAAGGACCGATCGACCAGGAAGAATCGAACAACCTGACCCTTGGCCCTATCCTCGAGTTCCAGTCGGGGCGGTGGTTTGCTGCGGCCGTTCCCATGTTCGTGTACGCCTTCGGTGGTGATACGGAGGAAGGAGAAGAAGTCGACGACAAGTGGGACTTCGCGTACGCAACGCAAGTTATCTACACCTTTTCCGACAACTGGGCGCTGGCGTTTGAAGGCTACGGCACCGTCGACCGCCTGGGCAACAGTGGGAACCCTTCCGAGGCGGCGGAACTGTTCGGCGACTTCGACCAGCACCGCGCGGGGCCGGTGGTTTACTACTCTTTGGGCCTCGGGTCGGGACGGCGGGGATCGGCACTTGCACCGGGCGACGGTGAGGAAGAGGGCGCCACCCTTACGATTGGGCTGGGGCTGCTCGCAGGCCTAAATGGGAACACACCCGACCAGACGCTCAAACTCAGCATTGAAGTGGACTTCTAGTGTCCTGAGTCAGAGACGAATCCTGACTCACACCACTATTCCGGATCGTTCAAGTCAGTCGATGCGCTGTATCAGCACCCGCGCCTTGTTCCCGATCGGGATGTGGTTGTAAATGATGTTCGTGAGTCGCTTTTTCGAATACGTTTCCCACCTCAGCAGTCGAAAGCGGGTTTTCGACGCAAGGTGTTCAAAAGACTCGCGGCAAAATTCGTTGCAGTGGCCGGCGACAAAGTCCGCGGCGTAGTTTTTGCGATGAATCCCCATATCATCCATCCACCGCTTCAGCTTCGTGTCGATACCCTCGATATTCGGCATCTCAAGTAAAACCATGCCGCCAGGGGCCAGCAGTTCGCGAATCTTGTGCATCGCGAGCAGGGAATCGGGGAGATGCTCGAGCACGTGCCGCAGGCACACCAGGTTGAACCGGCCCGGGTCAATCTCCGAGGGCTTCATCTCGAGGAAGTTTCCGGCCACGACCGGGACATCCAGTTCGGCCTGGGCACGAGCAGCCGTCTCCGTCGACAGCTCCACGCCTTTTACTTCCCAGCCGTCATTCCTGGCGCGATACAGCAGGCGACCGTGACCACAGCCGAGGTCGAGGAGCCGCCCCGGGGTTGCAATCCTGCGGCGAATGAATTCATACGTCGCATCGTTGTCTCGGTTTCGACTTTCACTATCGTCGGTGGGATCAACCCACCGCTCGGTGTATTGCGCCTGGTCCAGTCCAGCTTTGAGATCCAGGTTTACGAGCTGGCAGTTTGCACAGCGGTAGTAGCGAAACTGGCCCTCGGAACCCTGGCGGTAATAAAGCTCGAGCTCATCACCGGCACATAGCCGACAATTGAAGTCGGCCGGCTCTGCCACAGACACATCTTTCCTCCAAAGTCGAAAAACGGCTTGAATGGTATCAGGAGATTCGTCTGGGCAGGCTCCGGATCGGCAAGCTCAGCGCCATCGCGCCGAAAATCACTGCCAGTGATCGGTTGGATACGCGCTCCTGGCGCTTCGGCACCAGGTGGTAGTCGACCAGGTACGCTCTGCCGGACGCCAGGCACACGGTGCCCGGGTTGGACGGACGACCTATCGTGAGCAGCCGGACCTTCGAGAAGCTTTCTTCACGGTCGCGCCAGCAGCGCCGCAGCGGCTTCCCTCGCAAGTTCCAGCGGTAATGAAGGCTCGAGCCCGAAGTAGACATTCAGGAGAACTGCCCCCCAGAGTACCGTGAGCACCCACCACGGTGCTTCCGAGCGGCCGTTCCCCTGCACCTCGGCGTTCGGTGCTTGCGCGGAGAAATACGCGGATTCGACTATCTTCCAGATGTACAGGACCGCCATCACCGAGCTTGCGAGGATCGGCACAACCAGCAGGGCGCCAGGGACACCTCCCTCCACCGCGGCGAGTACGAGATACCACTTGCCCACGAACCCGGCGGTGCCTGGTATCCCGATGAGGCTCAGTCCGGCAACGACGAACGCCGCCATCGTGAAGGGCATCCGTTTTGCCGCACCGGCGATACCGTCTATGGTGAGCGTCGAATAGGTGGTTGCAAGCGAGGCAACAGCGAGAAACAGTGTCCCCTTTGCCAACGCGTGGTTGAACATGTGCGCGATTCCGGCGGTGAGCCCCGTCGCCGATACGAGGCTCGCACCGAACATGATGTAGCCTATCTGGGCAACCGAGGAATAGGCGAGCAGGCGCTTCAAGTCCCTCTCGAACAGGGCTATTGCGGAACCGACCAGCGCGGCGGCTATCGCGAGCGGCAGGATGAATCCGGAAAACTGGGCGATGTGGCCGGGGAGGTTCCCCTGGAAAACGAAAAAATCAAAGCGCAGGAGTACGTAGAGGAAGACCTTTGTGGAGCAGGCAGCGACGAAGACGGTCACAGCATGGGGAGCGTACGTGTAGGCGCCCGGTAGCCAACCGTGCAGTGGAAAGACCGCAGCCTTCAAAGCCAGCCCGATGGTGATGAATCCACCCGCAACCAGTATGGGGTTCAGATCCGATACCTCATGGATGCGCGCCTCCATGTCGGCCAGGTTCAGCGTTCCGGTCAACATGTAGATCAGTCCGACACCGATCAAGTAGAACGTCGCGCCGATCGTCCCCATGATCAGGTACTTGAACACCGCGGAAAGCGCCTGTCGCTTCGGGCCGCCGGCAACGAGGATGTACGTCGCAAGCGAAGAGATCTCCATGAACACGAAGATATTGAACGCATCGCCCGAGACGACGATGCCACAGAGTCCGGCCAGGGCCAGCAGCCACGCTGTGTAGAACAGGTGCTGGCGGTCCTCGGCAATTTCCTTGACAAGACTGTTGTGGGCAACGAGCAGGGCAAGGCTGGAGGCGCCGGTGACGATGAGCAACAAGAGAGCCGCAAATTCGTCGACGATCAGTTCGATGCCGTAGGGGGCCGGCCAGGAGCCCATCTCGTAACTCGTTGCGCCGGAATCGCCCACCTGGAGAACCAGCGCTACCGCAACTGCGAATGAGAACAGCGACGCTGCGGTTGCAGCGGCCCAGGCCAGGCCTCGCTGTCCGAGCAGAATCGCCAGCGGCGCCGTCAGGAGGGGGACGACAACTTGCAGGGCGGGGAGATGTACGCTCAGCGGGCTCATTCTTCGTCCATTTCCCGCATCTCGTTCTCCTCGATCGTACCGTAGGCCTCACTGATGCGAACGACTATGGCAAGGCCGAGGGAGAGCGTAGCGATGCCCACCACGATTGCGGTCAGGATCAGCACCTGCGGCAACGGGTTTGAGTAGAGCTGGTCCGGAGCGTTGGCCTGTATGATCGGAGCGGTGCCGCCCTCGACCTTGTCCATGGAGATGTACAGCAGGAAAACCGCTGACTGGAAAATTGACATACCAATGAGTTTCTTGACGAGATTAGCTCGCGAGATCACCGCGTACAGGCCCGTCATCAGCAGGATGGCGAACACCCAGTAGTTGTAGAGTCCCAGGAACTCCATTAGCGCTCCTGCTGATCCCTTGCGGCGAAGGAGTGGAACACTGTCAGCAGCGTGCCGGTCACGGTAAGCCCTACACCGGCTTCGACGAGCAAAATGCCGAGGTGCTGTCCCGCGATGGAATCCTGTGCCAGCACCGAGTAGTCGAGGAAATTTCCGCCGAGCAGCATGCCGGCAATTCCCACTCCCACGTACAGCAGTGCGCCACCTGCGATCATGCCTCTCAGGAAACGCGGTGAGATCGCCTCGAGTGCCTTACCTTCACCGTCAACGAGTGCGTACAGGATCACGCCGGCGCTGATAAGCGCACCAGCCTGGAAGCCGCCTCCCGGCCCGTAGTCGCCGTGAAACTGCACGTAAAGCCCGAACAGCACGATGAACGGAACCAGCAGGCGACCGACGACGCGCGGCACGAGGTGATGCCGCAAACCCTCCGCCTCCGTGGCAGCAAACAGGCTCACCGCGCCCGGCTTCGAAGGGTTTGCCATGAGGAAAAGGACGCCGATTCCCGCAGTGAATATGACGAACAACTCGCCCAATGTGTCGTAGCCGCGGAAGCTTGCCAAGATCGCAGTTACCACGTTCGGAACGTCGATTAGCCGGGGCGTATTTTCGAGGTACCACGGCGCAACGTGCTGGTGCACCGGAGCGTCGGGATCGCCCAGGAGAGGCTTGTCGAAAGTGGCGTAGATCACCATCAGTGTTGTGGCGGAGACCACTATCACCGGAACCCACCTCGGACGTGTGGGGCGCTCGCGATTCTCCGTCAGCGCCAGTGCGCTCAGCATCAGGACCGTTGCGACGCCGGCGCCCACTGCTGCCTCCGTCAAAGCAACGTCAGCTGCATCAAGGATGAAAAAGATCGCCGCCATCTGCAGGCTGAAAATGCCGGTAAGCATGACGGACACGAACAGGTGTTGTGCCCGCACGATTCCGAAGGCGGTGATGACCAGTAGTGTGAGCAGGAAAACGCCGAAAAGGGTAATCATCGCTACGGCCTCTTCTCGTTGGACAGTTCACGCTCAGGAGCCAGTCCGGAAAGCCGAGCGGCGTTGGCCAGCGCATATGCCGCCGTGGGCGAGGTCAGCAGCAGGAACACCATGATCGCGACAAGCTTGATGGTGGCAAGCGTCAGGCCTGCCTGCAGGATAATGCCGGTGAGCACGAGGATGGTGCCGAGGGTATCCGTCAGGCTGGCGGCATGCATGCGGGTATAAAAATCCGGCATGCGCAGCGCGCCGACGCCGCCGATGAAGACGAAGGCGCCGCCGATGATGAGCAGAAACCAGCTGGCTATGTCGAGCAGCAGTTCCATCATCAGTGCTCTATGTCCGTCGCGCCGTGCCGCACCCTGTAGTCCTGAACGAACTTGAGTACGGCGAGTACGCCGATGAAGTTGATCAGCGCGTACGCCAGTGCCAGGTCGAGAAAGTCCGGGCGCCCATACAGGAACGCGATGACCGACAGCAAGAGCACGGTCTTGGTGCCGAACATGTTGACTGCGAGCACACGGTCGAAAACGGTGGGGCCGAGCAGGGCGCGAGCCAGGGCCAGCGACATCGTGATCAGTATCGCGGTGGTTGCGGCGATGTACATATCAACCCTCCGTCAGCAGCGCAGCGCGGCGAAGCATTTCGCCACCCTTCAATTCGGCCGCGGAGGCCGTCGTAAGGCAGTGAACCTCCAGCATGCCCCGGTCCACGTCGATCGTGACGGTGCCCGGTGTCAACGTGATCGAATTCGCAAGCGTGGCCTGCGTCACCAGTGGAAGATCGCTCGCGTCGATACTGACGATGGTTGGCTGTATCGCCATGCGGGGGCTCAGGACGATACGTGCGACGGTGAGGTTTGCCTTCACGATTTCCTTGAGGAGCCATGCCCAGAAGCCCGGCAAACGCGGCCCAAGGTGGAACGCATAAACGTCGACGTCGAAGAAACCGGTCCGTACCGCCAGCAGCAGGACAAGGCCGCAGGATATCGCCCCGAGGTACAGCAACAGCGGCGAATAGTGTCCGGACCAGAGCAGCCAGGCGGCAACGAAAATGGCGGTGGCGATGACGTAACGCACTGGTCATTCCTCCATGCAGCAGTCAGGAGCTGAGATAGTAGGTAAGAAGGTAGCCGGCAAGCAGCACTCCCACCAGGAGGGCGGCCGTTCCCGTTTCGGCGGAGCGCGCCAGGGCGCTGCCCGGGCCGACTACCTGCCGTAGTTTGCTGGTGTTGGCGCGCAGAGACTTCGCAATGAGCCTTGAACCGGTCTCCAGCGCCTTCGTCGCAGCCATCGATATGCGCAAGCCGAGTCGCCGATACAACCAGTCCGCGTCGAGGTTTACGGACCGCAACTCCGGCGGGTAGATGCCGACGAGATTCAGCCAAGCGAACGCCAGTGCGGAAAACAGCAAGAGTTGCAGCTGAACCAACACATGAGGGTAAGTGTAAGGCGCATAGTCGACCTCCCAGGGCAAGAGGCCGTACAGCAGGGATGGGAAGGAGCCGGTGAGCACGCAAAGCACTGCTGCGATGACCATGGCGAGCAGCATGCTGCGCGGCGCCTCGGGAACCCTGAGGCCTGAATCGTGGCCGAAGAAGGCGAAGTAGGGAATCTTGATGCCGGCATGATGGAAGACCCCGGCGGAGGCGAACAGCAGGCCGAGCCATCCGATGGTGTGTCCCTGCTCGACCATTGCCGCCATGATCATCGACTTCGAGATAAAGCCATTGAAAAGGGGGAATGCCGAGATCGACGCTGCGCCGACTACGCAGCAGACCGTCGTCACGGGCATCGATTTGTAGAGCCCGCCCAGGTCACTGCCGAGCACGTGACCGACCCGCAGGAGTACAGCGCCCATAGTCATGAAAAGCAGGCCCTTGAACAGAACCTCGTTGAATGCGTGAGCGACCGTGCCGTTCAGCGCGAGTTCCGTGCCGATGCCCACACCGACGACCATGAACCCGATCTGGTTGATCATGCTGTAGCCGAGCACGCGGCGAAGGTCGTTCTCGATCACTGCGTAAAAAATCGGGAACAGCGCCATGACGGTGCCAATCGGTACCAGTATCTCCGTTCCGGGAAAGCCTCGGGCAAGCGCATACACGGCGACTTTCGTCGTGAACATGCTCAGGAAAACGGTGCCGCCAGGCGTGGACTGCGGATAGCCGTCGACAATCCAGCTGTGCAACAGCGGAAAGCCGCACTTGATGCCGAACGCGAGCAGGATGAATGCACCGGACAGCGTGCCCGCACCGATGAAGTCGAACGCAATGCTCCCCGTGGCTTGGTAATGCATCACGGCGCCTGCGAGCAGGAGCAGTCCCGACAGCAAGTGCATTGCCAGGTAGCGTAGGCCAGCCCCATTCGATTCCTGCGTGCGCCCGGCCCAGACGAGGAAGGCCGACGAAACCGCCATTCCTTCCCAGTAGAAGAAGAGGCTGATGAGGTCACCGGCGAATACCGCGCCCAGCGCCGAGCCGGCGTAGGCGAGTGCCGCAACATGTTGCGCCCTGTCATGAACGCGCAGGGAATAGATGACGCCGAGGAATGCTCCGAGGTGAAACAGGAGACCGAACAGGATGCTCAGGCGGTCAACCCGCAGCTGTACGAGGTCGAATTGCACTACCTCCCAGACATACGAGCTTCCAGCCTGCAGCGTCAGGAGGTTGAGGACGCCGACAACCGGGACCAGTAGCAGCACTGCCTGTTGAAGCCGTTGCCTGCGGCCCACCAGCAGCAACAGGACAGCTCCGGCAAAAAAAACAAAGGCTGGCGGCAGCGCCGGAGCGCCCGCCCAGTCCAGGTGTAAGGGGAACGGTTCGGCCAGCATTACCCGTTCTCCCTGTAATAGTTTTCGTCGCGCATCACGAGGCGGCGCAGCACTCGGCCCACCAGTACGAGCAGGACGCAGGAGACGAACCCGTAAATTGCATACGAGGCCGGAAAGTCGAGGGCGTGTATGCGCTCAACTGCGTGCGCGTCGTCCGGGAACGGCCACAGGAGTTCGACGACCACCGCGACGAATGCGGCGATGTGCAGCGTGGTTAGCGCGATGCGAGCGCCCTTTCGGCTCACCCAGAAAAGCGGCTCTTCGTGAGGCCCGCCTGCACCCGGTCCTCTTGCTTCGTTCGTCATCGTCTCGCGAACCCCGCAAGCAGCTCGAAAACCGGCTGCACCGCAAAGAACAGTAGCACCGTCATGATTGCCGTTATGGAAAGCGCCAGCAGCGACGGCCATGGGGCTTCCGATTGAAGTACGACACCCGTCTCCGCAGAATCACGCGGCGTATAGAACGCGAGGATGGCCGGAGGCAGCAGGTAACCCATGGCCAGCAGCGACCCGAGCAGGATGATGCCCATCATCAGTGGCTCTCCGGCCGCGAGTGCACCGTGGGCGAGGTACCACTTGCTCCAGAAGCCGCCGGTCAGGGGTAATCCGATTACGCACAGGCTGGCAATCACCCACGCTGTCAGGGTAATCGGCATGGTTCGGCCGATGCCGCGCATCTCGTCAACGGTGGTCTTGTGCAACGATACGAGGATCATCCCGGCACAGAAAAACAGCGTTATCTTGGCGAATGCATGGGCCAGGATATGCATGCCGCCTGCCATCACGGACAGCTCGTTTGCAAGGGTGGCCGCAAGAACGATGTACGCGAGCTGGCTGATCGTGGAGTAGGCGAGGCGTCGTTTCAGGTTATTTTCCCGGATAGCGTAGATGGCTGCGATCAGCAGGGTTGCCGCTGCGACATACTGCATGACCAGGGCTGCGCCAAAGTCAGAGAGTGTTTTCAGGCCGAAGGTGTAGACCGTGATCTTGAGTATCGCGAAGACACCGAGCTTGACTACGGCCACGGCGTGCAACAACGCCGAGACTGGTGTCGGGGCAACCATCGCGGCCGGAAGCCAACGGTGAAACGGCATTAGCGCCGCCTTGCCAGTGCCGAACAGGAACAACGCGAACAGAAGTGCCAGTAAGGCGGGAGTCATCGCGCCGATCAGTTCATCACCGTCGCTGAATATGCCGCCCTCGACGAACTCCAGCGTCCCGCTGATCGCGTATGTCCAAGCCAGCGCAAGCAGCAGGAACGTAAGCGACGTGGTGAGAAGAATGACCAGGTAAGTATGGCCGCCCGCACGATCTTTCTCAGCACCGCCGTGGGTGACCAGCGGATAGGTCGCGAGCGTCAGTGCCTCATAGAACAGGTACAGCGTCATTAGATTCGCGGCGAATGCTGCGCCGACAGTAGCCGTGATTGACAGCGCGAAAAAGGCATAGAAGCGAGACTGGTTCTGTTCCTCGTGGGCCCGCATGTACCCGATCGCGTACATCACCGTGATGAACCAGAGGAACGCCACGACCAGGGCGAAGCCCGTGCCCAGCGGTTCCGCCTTGAAGGCAATGCTTATTCCCGGCAGGAATTCGAGGAGGGTAAATCCGGGCCTTGCCCCAGCCGCAACCGCTGGCACCAGCGACAGGACGAAAAAGAACAGTGCTGCCGCCGATGCGAGCGACGCCGCTTCGCGCAGATTAGGGGAACGCCGTAACAGCAGCACCGCACACGCTCCGGCGACAGGCACAAGAAGGGCTGCCGCGACCGGCCATGATGCGATGTCGGGCATTACTTAAGTTTCGCAGGGAAAGCTGTAGACCAGCGCTTCCCTGACGGCATCGTGTGCGGTTACGTTGGACGCTTCGGGGTGGCTCTCGAGGTAATCCGTAACCTGTTCGACAACCTCGACGGCGGTGACCTGGTTGCCGATGCAATAACGCCCATACGTTGACTGAATTTGCTGAAGTCGGAGGGTACCGAGTCGCGTGCGCGCAGCGCGACCTGCGTAGGTTTCTTTTCCAGAAGAGGAGACGGCACCTCGGGGACCAGCGGCGCTGACAGAAGTATCGGCACCAGCTATGAAACCCTGGACGAATGCCAGGCATAGCAGGCCCTCAGCACTCGCGGCATCGCCGAGAAGCACGTCGCAGGAATGTTCCAGGTCGCCTCCGCTCAGCCACTCCTCGGAGGACGCCGGTGCGGGAGCGAGGCAAATCCACAGCAATAAGAAAACCGCCGGTCCACGCTGAATCATGCGTCCCTCCTGACAAAGGGAGCCTGCCGCCGGGAGGGCGGGCGCTCCTATGCATTATATACGCGCTAAGGAGGTTCTTAATCCCATCGAATTATCAATAGGCGTCCCAGTGGGAATCGACGTATTCCGCGAGGTGTGTCAGTTCGGCATCGTCAAGTGAGGCTGCAAGTGCGTAACGGGATTGAGCATGCTGCCACGTGACAACCGAAACATCCTGCCTGTGCAGCAGGCGCGGGGCTTTTTCCGCCGCTTCCATGTCGTGCGACAGGAACCACGAAACCACGGCACCTGAAGCATTCCTGTACGGTATGTGAAGCACCACTCCGTCGTCTGTTGGCAGCAGTTGAGCACCGATAGGCTCGAACCCGAACTGATGCAGGTCGGGCAGCCGCTCGATTTCGTCAATGCGTGCAAACAACTTGTGCATGCGCTCGGGCGAAAGCGGCAAGATCTCGCTCGGATCCGAGGAAGTCAGCAGATGCGCCTGGAACACCTCGTTGGCGTAGCCCGGTCCCTGCGCGAGCGGAACATAGAATATATGGCCCAGCCATCCGGCTGCGAATACCAGCGGCATGACCACTGCAAGGCGCCAGGGAAAGAAATGTCCTGGCTTCAGGCGTCGAGCCAGTTTCTTCCCGAGATCGCGCAAGGCCGGGGGCTCGTCCGTTGCAACCTGCACGCGGGCATAGCGACGAAGATCGTCCTTCTGCTGCAGGTAGGCGCGGACTTTAGCCGCCGTGTCCGGATTGTCGGCCAGGTACTCCTCGACACGCGTCATCGCTTCGTCATCGAGGTCGCCATCAACATAAGCGTGCAACTCGAATTCCAGATCGATTTCCTTGTGCATTCTATCTCACCGCTTTCAATTGCCTGCTCTTGCTGCCAGAGATTAACCGGCGAAGTTCTTCGCGACCTCGCGCCAGGCGCGACATCAGGGTTCCAATCGGGACATCGAGCGCTTCTGCTGCCTCTGCATAGGATAGGCCTTCAACTGCTATCAAAACCAGGACCGACTGCTGCTCCGGAGTGAGCCGGCTCAGCATGTTCAGCGTGTGCTGCGCCTCCACGTGTTTCTCCTGTACGGGCGGCACTCCTGCCTCTTGCAGCGTCGCATCCAGAAACCTGGCCGCCCGCGCACGCCGCGCAAACTGCCGCTTGTGCGAGACAAAAGTATTGTGGAGGATGCTGAAGAGCCAGGCGCGCAAGTCTTTCCCGGCCTGGTAGGTATCTGCAGCAGCTATGGCTTTCACCAGCGATTCCTGCACAAGGTCATCTGCATCTGCGGGGTTTCGGCATAGTACGAACGCGTACCTGCGTAAGCTCGAAATGTGGGCGTGCAGGTCGTCGATCATCGATTCTCCCGGTTAACACAGATGTATACGCCCCCAGAAGCAGCTTTAGTTCGTACTCAGTGAGTTATTTTAGCCCTCGACTGTCAGACGCCCCGACCGTTGCAGAATAACCTTCTCGATCTCCAGTAAAACCATCACGGCCGCGCCGGCGGCGACAACGAGCAGCCCGTCCACGAGGCTCACCGCGCGAGTGTCGAACAGTTGCTGCATGACAGGCAGGTAAGTGAATGCAAGTTGTGCGACAACGACCACGGCTATGGCGATGAGCACCGCCGGTGTTCCCAGTACTCCCCGCCAGCTGAGCGACGTCATGTGGAGATAACGGACGTTGAACAGATAGAAGATCTCCAGCACAACGATGACGTTGACTACCAGGGTTCGCGCGGTGGCGAGGTCGAGGCCTCGTCCGAGCGCATGGAAATAAAACGCGAGAGCGACGCCGAGGAAAAGAAACGATACCAGCACCACGCGCCACACCAGGAACGGCGTCAGCAGCCCTGCGCCAGGCGTCCTCGGACGGCGGCGCATGACGCCCGGCTCGGCCGGCTCGAACGCCAGCACCAGCCCGAGCGTTACCTCCGCGAGGAGGTTGATCCATAGAATCTGCACGGCAGATATCGGAAGCGTGAAGCCGAACGCGATAGCGCTGATGACGATGAGCGCCTCGCCGCCGTTCGTCGGCAAGGTCCATGCCACGACCTTGCGGATGTTGTCGTAGACCACGCGCCCTTCGTGCACGGCCGCAACTATAGAAGCGAAGTTGTCATCCAGCAGGACCATCTGCGCCGCTTCCTTGGCTGCATCCGTGCCTTTGACGCCCATGGCGATACCCACGTCCGCCTGTTTCAGGGATGGCGCATCATTCACGCCGTCTCCCGTCATTGCGACGATTTCGTTCCGTGACTGCAACGCTCGCACGATGCGCAGTTTGTGTTCGGGGCTCGTTCTCGCGAAAACGCTCGTGCGTCCAACGAGGTCCGGCAGCTGGTCATCGTCGATCCGGTCGAGGTCGGCGCCGGTCATCACTACGGGGCTTTCATCCAGGCCCAGCTGACGGGCGATCGCTGCAGCGGTGGTCCCGTGATCGCCGGTTATCATCTTCACCGCAATCCCTGCCGAATGGCATTCTCCGATTGCGGCGATCGCTTCTGCGCGCGGTGGGTCGATGAAACCTGCCAGGCCGAGAAACACCAGGCCTTCCTCGACATCGTGGAAGCCGATGTCGTCTACGGAGGTCGGTTCGGGCTCCATGGCGAACGCAAGTAAACGTTCTCCTTCCGCAGCGGCTTCTGCGATGCGGCCGGTCCAGTATTCTGGGTCGATCGGCTCCTGGCTTCCGTTGCGAGCCTGCGTCCGGCACATGCGAAGGACTCGCTCGGGCGCGCCTTTGACGAATATCTGAGCGTCACCGTCACCCGAGCGGTTCAGTGTCGCCATGAAGCGGTGGCGTGCGTCGAAGGGAATAGCATCGATCCGCGACCATTCCTCTCTCAGCGAACCGGGCTCCATTCCTGCTTTCATCGCAAGCGCAAGAAGGGCGCCTTCCATGGGGTCCCCTGATACCTTCCACTGTCCTTCCGCCTCCCGAAGTTCGGCGTTGTTGCAGAGTACGGCGGCGCGGAGGAGTGGACTCGCGGCTGCCAGTAACTCACGGGCTTCCGATGGTGGTGCAGGTTCCAGCGTTCCTTCCGGAGAATAGCCGGATCCGGTGACGAAGATTCGACCCGCAGCTACTTCCACGCGCCGCGCCATCATCTCGTTGCGCGTCAGGGTTCCGGTCTTGTCGGAACAGATCACGGTGATTGCGCCTAACGTCTCCACCGCGGGCAGTCGCCGGATTGCCGCACTCCGCTGCGCCATCCGTTGAACACCGATGGCAAGCGTGATCGTGATCACCGCGGGCAGGCCTTCCGGGACAGCACCGACCGCCAGCGCAACCACCACAACCAGCGCTTCCTGCCATGGATATCCGCGCAAGAGGACTGCGACTACGAACAGCGCAGCCGCGATCCCGAGCGCTATCCACGTGAAGCGCGTACCGAAGCGGTTGATCTGCCCCAGCAGCGGGGTGGTCAGCGTCTCTACGCTTCCGAGCAGGGTGCTGATGCGGCCGATCTCTGTATTCGTGCCCGTTCCAACCGCCACCCCGGCCGCCTGTCCTGCGGCGACGAAGGTACCGGAGTAGGCCATTGAATGGCGATCACCCAGGGAAGCGGCCGCGGGAGCGGGTGCCGCGTGCTTTTCAGCCGCGACGGATTCGCCGGTCAGGATTGCTTCCTCGATTAGCAGCGACCGCGCCTTTATCAGCCGCAGGTCCGCCGGCACGCGGTCTCCGGCCTCCAGCAGCACGACATCGCCCGGCACGATGTTCCTCACGGGCAATACCTCGCGCCGCCCGTCTCGGACGAGGCGCGCGCGCGGGGCTATCAAGTTCCGGATGGCGTTGAGCGCTTTTTCGGCTTTCCCTTCCTGCACATAGCCGACGATGGCATTCGCGAGCACAGCCGCCAGGATCACAGCGGCATCGACGTAGTGACGAAGGAGCAGCGTCGCGACCACCGCTGCAAGCAGGAAGTAGATCAGCGCGTTGTGGAACTGCGAGAGAAAGCGGATGAGCGGGTGAGGTCCCGAACTCTCGGGCAATTCGTTTGGCCCATGATCCTTAAGGCGGCGCGCAGCTTCCTCTTCCGACAGTCCGCCGCGAGTACTTCGGAAGGCATTGAGCACCTCGTCGATCTTCCGGGCGTGCCAGGGCAGCTCCGCGCCATCTTCACCGGATGGGTACCCGCTGTCCGCAACACTATTCATTGGATGTCCCGTGTCGGCTATCGGAGGCGGAAGCGATGCCGCGCGCTTTCGGTTTATCGAGAAGCAACTCGACGATCACTGCGTCCGATCCGGCCTCCGCGGGTTTGACTGCGAAGCCGAACTCCCGCGCCATCCGCAGCATGCGGTCGTTGTCCCTGAGCACATCGCCGAACACACGGCGAATTCCCGTCGCGCGCGCGTAATCGAGTATCTCCGACATCAGCGCATAACCGAGGCCGCTGCCTTTCATGTCGCTTCGCACCATCACTGCGTATTCCGCGTCTTCACGGTCCGGGTCCGCGCTCAGCCGCACCGCACCCAGCACCTCGGAGGAACCGGGCTTCAGGGCCACGAAAGCCATTTCTCGGTCGTAGTCGATCTGCGTGAGCCGGGCGGCGAAGGGATGATCGAAGTCCTTCAGAGTGCCGAAGAAACGCATGCGCACGTCCTCTTTCGAAGAGCGGCGCAGCATGTCGACCATTGCCGCTTCGTCCTCCGGTCTGACGGGGCGCAACGTGAGTCGCTGGCCGCTTCGCGTTTCGATCTCCCGTTCCAGTTGTTGCGGGTACGGCCGAATTGCGAGAGGTGTTTGTTCACGGCCGCCTGGCCGGACGACGATGCGGGCGTCGAGCGCCACGACGCCGGATCGGTCGGCCAACAGCGGGTTGATGTCCAGTTCCACCACTCGACCAAGTGTCGTGACGAGATGTGAAAGCTTGACCAGCGTCAGGCTGACCGCCTCGAGGTCAGCAGCAGGGCGGCCACGATATCCCTGCAGCAGGCGTGAGATGCGTGTGGCGCGGATCATTTCGTTGGCGAGCAGCGGGTTCAGGGGTGGCAGGCCTACGGAACGGTCACCGATCACTTCAACGGCAGTGCCGCCTTCGCCGAACAGGATTACGGGCCCGAAAACCTGGTCTTCGCTGACTCCGGCAATCAGTTCGTGCGCATCGCCACGCCGGATCATGCGCTGCACATTGAATCCGTCTATCCGTGCATCCGCTGCAGCGTCCCTGACGGAGGCGAGCATCTCTTCCGCTGCCTGCACGACGGCGTCGCTGGAGGTGAGGTTCAGCCGTACGCCGCCGACATCGGACTTGTGCGAGATGTCGCGCGACAGGATTTTCAGGACCACCGGGAAACCCAGCTCCTTTGCTGCCCTGCCTGCATCACCGGGGTCGCTTGCAGTCGTGGAGGCCACTGTTGGTATGTCGTAAGCAGCCAGGATCGCCGTGGCTTCAGGCTCCGTCAGCACGGTGCGATCGTCAGCCAGCACCTCGTCTATGATGGCATTCGCCTTGGTGCCGTCGATGGATATCAGGTCCGACACGTCGGGAGGCGTTTCCATCAGGAGTTGCTGGTTGCGCCGGTAGCGCCCCAGGTGGCGAAACGCCTGGACCGCCTGCTCAGGAGTGTCGTAGGAAGGGATCCTGCGGCTCGCAAACAGGCGCCTTGCTTCAGCGGCGGTACCTTCGCCAAGCCAGCATGTGAGTACCGGCGCATGCTGTCGCGAGCCGACAGTGTCGACCACCGCGTGGGCAGCTTCGAGGCTGTCGGCGACCGCCACCGGGCAGTTCATGACCAGGATGGCGTCGGCGCCCTGGTCTGCCAGCAGGGCCTCGAGTGCTCCGGCGTACCTGTCACCTTTCGCGTCACCCAGGATGTCAACGGGGTTGCCGCGCGACCACGGTCCCGGCAGCAAGGCATCGAGACGCGACAGGGTCTTTTCGGAAAGTTCGGCCAGCGCCCCCCTCTCGTCCGCCAGGTGATCGACAGCCAGTACGCCGATGCCCCCGCCATTGGTCAGGATCGCCAACCTGTCTCCTTTCACCCGCACACCGGTCGCGAGTGTCCCGACGGCGTGAAACAGCTCGTCCAGCGTCCGTACGCGCAGCATTCCGGCGCGCCGGAATGCCGCGTCGTACACTGCGTCCGAGCCGGCCAGGGCGCCGGTGTGAGATAGCGCGGCCTGCGCGCCGGCGGCACTGCGGCCGGCCTTGACGACGAATACCGGCTTCGTGCGGGCGGCCATTCGCGCCGCGGTCAGGAATTTCCGGGCGTGGGTGACGGCCTCTATATAGAGCAGAATCGAGCTCGTGTAAGGGTCGAGCGCCAGGTAATCGAGCATGTCGCCGAAGTCGACGTCGCTCATTGACCCCAGCGAAACCACCTTGGAGAAGCCGATGCCGCGGGAGGATGCCCAGTCGAGAACGGAGGTCGCCACGGCACCCGACTGTGTGACGAAAGCGATGTCGCCCTGCGTCGGAGCGAGGTGGGCGAAGCTCGCATTGATACCGTTCTGCGGCGCCATAACGCCTAGACAGTTGGGCCCGACGATACGCAGCAGGGTGGGTCTTGCCGCGTTGAGAATTTCCTGCATCAGGGCCTGTCCCTCGGCCTGTTCTCCCTCGCCGAACCCGGCGGTGATAACAATGGCGGCGCGGCAGCCGCGGGCCGCGAGCTCGCCTATGAGGCCAGGCACGGGTGCAGGTGGGGTACTGATCACCGCGAGGTCGGGATCGAGCGGCAAATCGCTGACAGAGCGGTAGTTGAGCGAGGAGCGTATCGCCCGTTCCCGGGGGTTCACCGTCAGGATCGGTCCGTTGAATCTGCCTTCAAAGAGGTTCTTTGCCAACACGGAGCCGACCGAGCCGGGCTGATTGCTCGCACCGATGAGCGCAATGGACGAAGGTGCGAACAACGCATCGAGGTTTCGGATCGACAAGAAAAGTCTCCGGCGGGCGAGAACTCAGTCAATTTATAATAAACGGTTGAGCGTGCGGCAGACGATTATGTAACACGAGATCGTCTACTGCTGCTGACTTGGGGGAACAGCAGCCGCATGTCATCGCCGAAAACTTGCGCAAAAGGAACGAAGGAACGGGCAGGGAGCTGTCCGGTCCCGCAATCGAGCTTCAGGCAAGGCTTTTTTTTCGGCGGTTAACGTGCTTTCTCGAAAGCGGAAGTAAGCGGCGATAACTGCACAAGAATAAGTTAACCGATACCTACCGCTGCTCCTGTTGCGCAGAAAGAACGTCCCGCGACGGCTGCGTTCGCGCCAAGTGTTTCAGAAACTTCATTTGAAGAAAAAGCCGCATTCGCAGTACCTTATGTCATAACCAAGAGCGATCATCCGATCGCGAGAAACATGAGAAGGTAAAGATGCTGCGATATTTGTCGCGCCGGCACAAAACCCTCATGGACGAGTCCGAACAGGCGCTGCACGCGGCGGCGCAACAAGATTCGGGAACTGACGCAAGGATTGCGAAGCAAATAATCAGCGACACGAAAACCCATGGACTGTGGGAAGCGCGCCACGCGGAACTGGTGCGTCCGGTTGCCGAGCAAAACGGCAGAGTTCCGCAGGTCATCGCGCTGAGAGACCTCGAGGTGCGGCTCGTGCACCGTCGGGCGTTGTTCGATCACATCCGGGAACACCAGCTTCGCGGCAAGGATCGTGAGCGGCTGTTCCAGGTCTTTTATGGTCCTCGCGAGTTCCAGGATGCGGTGCTGGCTGAGCATCGCCAGTACATGCTGGCGGTGTCGAGCCGCGTCTCGACCGATCACCTGATTGACGTCATGAGCGACCCCAGGAGCAAGAAGCTGCTCGAAGAATACGAAGCTGCGTATGCTCGTTATTTTGACCTCTACTGTTACGTAGTCGGTTCGGAAGACCGGGCCTGTGCCGAGGCTACGATGCATCTCATGACACTTGCGCGCCAGCAGGCGGAGCGTCTGCGCCAGCGCATGAACACCGAGCGTCCTCATAGCCATGACGGGGCTGCGGATTTCGAGCGGCAGGCCGTTCTCGCGAGAAGCGGCCGTTACCCGATGCTGGACTACATGGTCGGTTAGGAGCCGGGGCGCGGACCGGGCATTGCGCCCCCGCAGGTGTTTCCCTATAATCCCGCGATTGCGAGCAGGGGTTCAGGCCAGTATTCCGCATGATTCATGCGAAATTCCTGCCCCACTACCAGACCCTTGGTAGCCAGTGAAACCCCGCTATGGGGTTTTTTGTTGCCCGGAGACCAGGTTCGGGTAGCAGGAATCTCCGAGAATTCAAATGGGCCGAAGGCCCATTTTTTGTTTAAGTACAGCCAGTTGAGCGGGAAAGTTAAATGACTGGTGAAGAACTGACCAGGCTATTGGAACCCACCGTTGAACGGCTGGGTTATGAACTGGCCGATCTCGAGCTGCGGCTCGCGGGTCGGGACAGCGTCATTCGGGTGTTCATCGACAAGCCGGAAGGCGTGGGGCTCGAGGATTGCGAGACCGTCAGCCGTCAGGTCAGCGCGCTGCTGGACGTCGAGGATCCTGTACCGGGGCATTACGTGCTCGAAGTTTCGTCGCCCGGACTTGACCGGAAGCTGACGAAGCCAGCGCATTACCAGCGCTACTTGGGGGATGACGTTCGTGTCCAGTTGCGTTTCCCCGTAGAGGGACGCAAAAAGTTTCGCGGCAAATTACTGTCGGCGAACGAGGAGACGATCGAGATCGAAGTGGACGGTCAGTCGCACGAACTGCCGCTCGCGACAATTGACACTGCACGCCTGGTGCCGTCGCTTTAAACGGCAGCTGATTTCAGCGGAGTAAAGAGGCTAATGAGCAAAGAAATTCTGATGGTGGTCGAGGCCGTCTCGAACGAGAAAGGCGTCGACAAGGAAATCATATTCGAGGCCATCGAAGCCGCACTTGCGTCCGCGACTCGCAGGCGTCACGGCGAGGACATTGACGTGCGCGTCGCCATTGACCGCCAGTCGGGCGACTACGATACGTTTCGCCGCTGGCTGGTGTTTTCGGACGATTCCACAGAGCTCGAGTTTCCGGACCGCGAACTGCGCATGATCGATGCGCTGGAAATTGACGAAAACGCAACGCCTGGAGGCTACGTCGAGGTGCCGATGGAGTCGGTCGAATTCGGCCGCATCGCAGCCCAGACCGCCAAGCAGGTCATCGTGCAGAAAGTTCGCGAAGCAGAACGCGAGCAGGTCGTCGAGGAATACAAGGAGCGCGAAGGCGAGTTGCTGTCCGGTTTGGTCAAGCGGGTGGACCGCAACGGCGTTTACATAGACCTGGGCGGCAACGCTGAAGGCTTCGTGCCGCGCGACCAGATGGTGCCGCGTGAGCCCGCGCGGCCACAGGATCGCATGAAGGCACTGTTGACGGAGGTCCGCTCGGAACCCCGGGGCCCGCAGCTCTTCATGACCCGCACTTCGCCGAAGTTCCTGGTCGAGCTGTTCAAGATCGAAGTGCCGGAAGTCGGCCAGGGCCTCATCGAAATCCTGGGTGCGGCCCGTGACCCCGGCCTGCGCGCCAAGATCGCGGTCAAGAGCAACGATCCACGAATCGATCCGGTCGGCGCTTGCGTCGGCATGCGCGGTTCGCGCGTCCAGGCAGTTTCCAACGAGCTTGCCGGCGAGCGGGTCGACATTATCCTGTGGGACGAGAATCCGGCGCAGTTCGTGGTCAATGCCATGTCGCCCGCCGAAGTGCTCTCCATCGTCGTCGACGAGGATGCGCACAGCATGGATATCGCGGTCGAGGAAGACAAGCTGTCGCAGGCCATCGGACGCGGCGGCCAGAACATCCGGCTGGCCAGCGAGTTGTCCGGCTGGGAATTGAACGTCATGACCGAAACCGACGCCGAGCAAAAGAGTGAGTCGGAAACGCGGGAGTTGCTCGAACTGTTCACCAGGAACCTGGATGTTGACGAGGAAGTCGCGCTGATCCTGGTGCAGGAAGGCTTCTCTACGATTGAAGAAGTCGCTTACGTCCCAACCTCGGAGCTGGTCGAGATCGAGGAGTTCGATGAGGACATCGTCAACGAGCTCCGGAACCGCGCCCGGGATGTCCTGCTGACCCAGGCGATCGTCCAGGAAGAAAAGATCGACGAGGCCGAGCCTGCCGAAGACCTTCTGAGCCTCGAAGGCATGGACAAGGGGCTGGCGTTCAAACTTGCGAGCGAAGGGGTGGTCACGCGCGAAGATCTCGCCGAACTGGCAGTGGACGATCTGCTCGACATCAACGAGATGGACCAGGACGCCGCTGCCGCCCTGATCATGAAAGCAAGAGCCCATTGGTTCGAAGCGGAGCAGCAAGCCTGATCGATGAAATTTGTGGAGTTAAAGAATGGCTGACGTCACCGTCGAACAATTCGCCAATGTACTGAAGGTTCCGGTCGAGCGCCTGCTGTCGCAGCTCGATGAAGCCGGGATCAAGGTCAGTGGGTCGGATGACTATATTAGCGAGGATGCGAAGCTCGAGTTGCTGACGCACCTGCGGCGCAGCCATGGACAGCAGGATTCATCGGGTGCAACCGGTGCCCCGCGCCGAATCACATTGAAGCGTAAATCGCAGTCGGAACTGCGGCTGGCGGGCGCGCAGGGCCGCTCGCGGACGGTGAACGTCGAGGTGCGCCGCCAGCGTACCTACATAAAGCGCGACGTGCTCGAGCAGCAGGCACAAAAGGAACAGGAAGAGCTGGATCGCCAGCGCAAGGAAGAGCAGGACCGGATCGATGCCGAGAAGCGCGAACAGGAACGGCTGAAGGCAGAGAAAGAGGAACAGGCGCGGCTCGAGGAAGAAAGCAAGCGCAAGCACGACGAGGCGGAGCAGCAGGCGCAGAACGAGGCCCGGGAGGCCGCGCAAAAGGCGGCAGCCGCGGCGGCCGACGAGAAGGCTCGACTCGAGAAAGCCGAGGCAGACGCTCGCGAGCGACGCCAGAAGGAAAAAGTAAAAGGCAAGCAGCCCGAGACGCGTTACGGCCGCAAGGAACTGCACGTTGCCGGCGACAAGAGCGGCCGCCGGAAGCGCAAGCAACCGACCAGGCGCCGCGTCGCCATCACCTCGGATGGCCAGCACGGCTTTGAAAGGCCGACGGCGCCGGTGGTGCGCGAGGTCGAGATTCCGGAGAGCATCGCAGTCTCTGAACTGGCTCAGCGCATGGCCGTAAAGGCGAACGAGGTCATCAAGATCCTGTTCAATATGGGTGCGATGGTCACGATCAACCAGGTGATTGACCAGGACACCGCGACGCTGGTCGTCGAGGAACTCGGGCACACCGCGAAGCAGGTCAGCGGGGCAGAGAGGGACGAAAGCCTTCTCGCCGACGAACCGCAGACCGAGGGCGAGCAGGTGTCGCGGGCGCCGGTGGTTACTATCATGGGCCACGTCGACCACGGCAAGACGTCGCTCCTCGACTACATCCGTCGCACGAAGGTCGCGGCAGGAGAAGCTGGCGGGATCACACAGCATATTGGCGCTTACCACGTCAAAACGGAGAAGGGCGGTGTGACTTTCCTTGATACCCCCGGACACGCCGCGTTCACCGCGATGCGGGCACGTGGCGCGCAGGCGACGGATATCGTCATTCTCGTCGTTGCTGCCGACGATGGCGTCAAGCCGCAGACTATCGAGGCCATCGAGCACGCGCGCGCGGCCCAAGTGCCGATCGTCGTAGCGATCAACAAAATCGACAAGGAAGGCGCTGACATCGACCGCGTGAAGAATGAGCTGTCACAGCGCGAGGTTATCTCCGAGGACTGGGGCGGCGACACACTCTTCGTCAACGTGTCGGCGCAGACCGGCGAAGGCATCGAATCGCTGCTCGACGCTATCCTGCTACAGGCCGAGGTCATGGACCTGAAGGCGGTCGCCGAGGGTCCTGCACAGGGCATCGTCATCGAATCGAGCCTGGAGAAAGGGCGCGGCGCCGTTGCCACGCTTCTGGTTCAGTCGGGCACACTAAAGCAGGGCGATATGATCATCGCGGGCGAAGAATACGGCCGCGTGCGCAATATGTTCGACGAGACGCAACAGACAATCGACTCGGCCGGACCGTCAACGCCGGTTGTCGTACTCGGTTTGTCGAAAACGCCCAGTGCCGGCGACGATTTCCTGGTGGTCAAGAACGAGCGCAAGGCCCGTGAGGTTGCCGAGTTCCGCCAGAGCAAGTCGCGCGAGACGAAGCTTGCGCAACAGCAGGCCTCGCGACTTGAGGACGTGTTTAGCCAGATGACGGAAGCCGAAGGCGCCGTGGTCCCGCTGCTAATCAAGTCGGACGTGCACGGCAGCACCGAAGCATTGCGGGACGCGTTGACCAAGCTCTCGAACGATGAAGTCAAGGTCAAGGTCATCAGCTCCGGCGTCGGCGGCATTACCGAGTCTGACGCTACCCTGGCCGCCGCATCGAACGCAGTGATCATCGGGTTCAACGTGCGGGCAGACAATGCGGCCCGCGCGGCGATCAAGGAATCGGGCGTCGATATCCGCTACTACAGCATCATCTATGAGGCCATCGACGACGTCAAAGCAGCGATCAGTGGATTGCTGCGACCGGAGATCCGGGAAACAATCGTCGGTCTCGCCGAGGTCAGGGAAGTATTCGCTTCGCCGAAACTGGGGAATATCGCCGGTTGCATCGTGCTGGAAGGCTATGTGAAGCGCGCCAACCCGATTCGTGTGCTTCGCGACAATGTCGTCATTTACGAGGGCGAACTCGAATCGCTGCGAAGGTTCAAGGACGACGTCAACGAAGTTCGCGCCGGTACCGAGTGCGGCATCGGCGTGAAGAACTATAATGATGTCAAGGTCGGCGACCAGATCGAATGCTATGAGCGAGTCGAGGTTGCCCGTACCCTTGAATAGTCTAAGCAGCAACCTCTACAGTTTGAACGGCACGTCTTGTTCGTCGCTCCTTCCCGTCGCGGATTAAAGCTATGCCACGCGAGTTTTCACGCAGCCAGAGGCTGGGGGCGCAGGTATTGCGCACCCTGAGCGAACTGCTGCGTTTTGAAACCAAGGACCCGAGCCTCGCGACCGTGTCGCTGACGGCCGTGGACCTGTCGCGGGACCTCGGTGTGGCAAAGGTCTACTACAGTCTCCTGAACCCCGATGACGATCCGCAGCCGGTGCAGGAAGGGCTGCAGCGCGCCTCCGGCTTTCTCCGTGGCAGGCTCGGCAAGTCGCTCGAGATACGCCACGTGCCGGAGCTTCGCTTTGTGCACGATGACAGTATCGCTCACGGTGCGGAGATGAACAGGTTGATCAACAGCGCCACGAAGTCCGGCGAAGGTGATCCGGAATGACCGCGGCGACGATCGAACGACGCCGCCCGGCAGCCGTGACCGGACTCTTGTTGCTGAACAAACCTGCCGGCCTCACGTCGAACCAGGCGCTGCAGAAGGTGAAGCGGCTGCTGAATGCGAAGAAGGCCGGTCACACCGGGAGCCTCGATCCCGCGGCAACCGGAATGTTGCCGCTCTGTTTCGGCGAGGCGACGAAGATTTGCGCGTACTTGCTTGCGGCGGACAAGTCCTACAGGGTGACGGCCCGTTTGGGAGAGGCGACGGATACCGGGGACGCGGATGGAACCGTCATAGGGACCGAGGCAGTACCACAACTCTCGGCCGGCGACTGGAAGCAGATATTCACGCAGTTCACCGGCGAGATCGAGCAGATACCGCCGATGTACTCGGCGCTGAAGAAGGATGGCAAGCGACTATACGAGCTTGCGCGGCAGGGGCAGGTCGTGGAGCGGGAAGCTCGCAAGATTCGCATCCACGAAATCGAGCTCCTGGAAGTCCACGGCAGCCGGCTCGTGTTCCGGGTTCGCTGCTCCAAGGGAACGTACGTAAGGACGCTGGTCGAGGATCTTGCGAAAGCGGCTGGCACCCTGGCGCACACCGCAGCGCTCCACCGGGAGACAGTCGGCGAATTCGCGGCAGCGGACATGCTGGACATGCCCTCGGCTGAAAGGATCGCAGCAGGGGGGCCGGACGCGCTCCGCGAGCACCTGATGCCGGCGGACCAGGCGCTGCAGCAATGGCCCGAGAAACGCATCGGGCCGGATGCGGCGCGCCGTTTCAACGATGGCCAGTCCATCATCGTGGGCGCCGCCGGCGGGAATGGCGAAGCCGGGCACGTGCGGGTATATGCAGGCGATGGCGGGTTTCTGGGGGTGGGGGAGCTGTCCGGCGACGGGATGCTCATACCGCGCCGCATTTTCAGGGCAGGGAGATGAAACGGACGAGCCGCAAACGTGGTCGTAGCGTGCGGAATCCCTGATTTTTACGCCTTTTTGGCTGTTACTGGACCTGTTCTGAGGCTAGAATAGCGCGCTGCCAAAAGGGCCGGGTCAAGAGAAAGAGTGGAGTAGTTGAAGATGTCACTGTCGAGTGAAGCGAAGAGCAGCATCATCGAGGAATATTCGCGAGGAGATGCTGATACCGGCTCGCCTGAAGTACAGGTTGCGTTGCTGTCTGCACGCATCTCCGAGCTTACCGGGCATTTTGGCCAGCACGTAAAGGACCATCATTCCCGGCAGGGTCTTTTGAAAATGGTGAACAAGCGGCGGAAGTTGCTTGACTACCTGAAATCCCGGGACCCGAACCGGTACCGCGAGCTGATCGATCGGCTCGGTCTCCGCCGCTAGCACGACAAGCGGCGCCACTGGCTATGATTGAACCGACGGATCGGCCCGAGTGCGGGCTTGGTCGTCGGCTGCCCGGCAGTTATATGAGCCGCTATCGCGGTACTGCCAACCTTCGGCGCCATTCTTATTTCTATCCCGAGTAAACAAGTGAAAGCTATCAAAAAGACGTTTCAGTACGGTGAACACCAGGTAACTATGGAAACCGGCGCGGTGGCGCGCCAGGCAGACGGCGCAGTGCTCGTCGATATGGCGGAGACTGTCGTTCTCGTTACCGCCGTCGGCAGGAAGACAGCAGATCCTGGCCGCGACTTCTTTCCGCTCACGGTCAACTACCAGGAGCGAACCTACTCAGCTGGCAAGATTCCCGGCGGTTTCTTCAAGCGTGAAGGGCGTCCGAGCGAGAAAGAGACCCTGGTGTCGCGCCTGATCGACCGGCCGTTGCGGCCGCTCTTCCCCAAGGGCTTCACCAATGAAGTGCAAGTCATCGCGACGGTAATCTCGCTGAATCCCGATGTGGACCCGGATATTCCGGCGCTCCTCGGCGCTTCAGCAGCAGTCGCCATTTCCGGTATGCCTTTCGCGGGCCCGATTGGGGCCGCCAAGGTCGGGTACAGGGATGGCAACTACATCCTGAATCCCGGCGTCGCTGCACTCACTGAATCACAACTGGAACTGGTCGTTGCAGGCACCGCGGACGCCGTACTGATGGTGGAGTCGGAAGCCAAGGGCCTGCCTGAGGACGTGATGCTGGGGGCCGTCATGTATGGCCACGAGCAGATGCAGAAGGCGATCAATGTCATCAATGAGTTGGTGGCTGAAGCTGGCAAGCCGGCGTGGGAATGGCAGGCGCCGGTTGCAGATTCCGAGATGGAGTCTCTTGTTACCGAAGCTGCGGAAGCAGCACTTGCCGATGCCTACCGTATTACCGATAAGCAGGAGCGCCAGGCGAGGGTTGCAGAAGCCAAGAAAGCCGCCATCGAATCATTGCCCGGCGGCGACGACGCCCGGTGGAGCGAGGACGAGATCAAGACGGCCCTGTCGAAGCTCGAAAAGCGAATCGTACGGAATCGCGTCATAGCGGGCGAGCCTCGCATCGACGGCCGCGACCAGAAGACAGTGAGGCCAATTCATATCGAGGTCGGCGTCCTGCCGCGGGCGCACGGGTCGGCCCTGTTCACGAGAGGTGAAACCCAAGCTCTCGTGGTGACGACCTTAGGCACGGGACGAGATGCGCAGATCATCGATGCGATCGAAGGCGAGCGCAAAGAGCCGTTCATGTTGCACTATAACTTCCCACCGTACTGCGTTGGTGAAACAGGCTTTGTAGGTTCGCCGAAGCGGCGCGAAATAGGCCACGGCAAGCTCGCGCGCCGCGGCATCCAGGCCGTCATGCCGAAGCCCGACGAGTTTCCTTATGTAATCCGCGTCGTGTCGGAAATCACCGAATCCAACGGCTCGAGTTCCATGGCGTCCGTGTGCGGCACCAGCCTGGCGCTGATGGATGCCGGGGTCCCGACGAAGGCGCCGGTTGCCGGTGTCGCGATGGGACTGGTCAAGGAGAACGACAACTTCGCCGTCCTCACGGACATCCTCGGTGACGAGGATCACCTGGGCGACATGGACTTCAAGGTTGCCGGCACCAGCGAGGGGATCACCGCCCTGCAGATGGACATCAAGATCCAGGGAATCACCCGCGAGATCATGAGCCGCGCGCTGGACCAGGCGAAGGATGCGCGCCTGCATATCCTTTCGGAGATGAACGCCGTCATTCCCGCGCCGCGTGACCAAATGTCCGAGTGGGCTCCGACCATCATCACCTTCAAGATTGACCCGGAAAAGATTCGCGACGTTATCGGCAAGGGCGGCGCAGTCATCCGCGCTATGACCGAAGAAACCGGCGCCTCGATAGACATCGAGAACGACGGCACTGTGCGTATCGCGTCTGTCGACGGGGCATCGGGCAGAGAGGCGCGCCGCCGCATCGAGCTGATCACCGCGGATGTTGAAGTAGGGCGCATCTACGAAGGCAAAGTTGCGCGCCTCATGGACTTCGGCGCTTTTGTGACCATACTGCCGGGCAAAGACGGCCTCGTGCATATCTCGCAGATCTCCAACGAGCGTGTGGAGAAAGTCAGCGACAAGCTGGCCGAAGGCGATGTCGTCAAGGTAAAGGTGCTTGAAGTAGACCGCCAGGGTCGCGTGCGTCTCTCCATGAAGGAAGTGGAAGCCGCCTAGTCCGGGCTAGCGTCCTGCGCCGACAGAGAAGTGAACAGGGATCGGCCAAAAAGCCGATCCCTTGTCTTTTTCAAAGGCCGGGGATCGTTCAAAGGCCGGGAATCGCGACCATCTCCGTTTGCTGCGTTGACAGTTCCCCCTTAAGGAACCCGATGATCCGCCTGGGCAGGTAGTAGCTGGGTTGCCACGGCGTGCCGCCGTCTATGAACCCGACGTGCCCGCCGCGTTCACTCACCTCCAGGGTCACAAAATCCGAGATATGGCTTTCATCCGGGATGACGTCCGGGGTCATGAATGGATCGTCCAGCGCGTTGATGATGAGGGTTGGACGCTCGATCGTCTTCAGGAAACGGGCCGAGCTGCATCGGTCGTAGTAATCGTCCTTACTGGCAAAACCGTGCAGCGGCGCCGTTACGGCGTCGTCAAATTCAGCAAAGGTGGTGGCGGTCATCGCCTTGTTCCAGTCAAACGCTGCCGTGTGCGGGTTGAACTTACGTAGGACGGATCGCTTCATGCGGCACAACAGGTAAGTCTGATAAAACCTTGATATGCCGTTGCTTAATGCCTTCGACGATTCGTGCAGGTTCAGGGGCACACTGACGGCCGCCGCTGCGAGGAGCGGCGTCTCGGCGGCGCTTTCGCCCAGGTACTTGAGCAGCACGTTGCCACCCAGCGAATAGCCCGCCGCCAGCAGCGGCCCGTCGTGACCGTCAGTCCGCAACTTGTGGAGGAAGTAACGCAGGTCGCTTGTCTCACCGGCGTGGTAGCGGCGGGGGAGCCGGTTACGGTAATCACCGCAGTCTCGAAAGTGGAGTACGGCTGCCCGCCATCCGCAGCCGGCGGCCGCGTGTAACAGCTGCCGGGCGTAGGTAGACTTCGCCGAGCTTTCCAAACCGTGCAAGACGATCAGGAGAGGTGATGTTTCGGTCGTGCTGGGTATTTCCGTAAGCCAATCGACCACTGTCACGTCGCCGTCCGGCAGTTCAAGCATCTCCCGGAAAAGGGGCGGTCGCGGCAGCCGGAGAAGCGGCAAAGATGGAAACACCGTCTGCATATGACGATTCCGCAGCCACGGTGCCGGCCGAAAATCGCTTGGGCGGATTCTTTCCGCGGGCTTTCCGGTATCCACGGGCGGTGCTCGGTTCGCCTTCTTGATGTTCCCGTTGCATGGTACCCGAACAGCGGACAATGCCTGGCGGTACCGCAGGAAAAAAAATGGCCCCCTGCTTGCGCAGGGGGCCGGCCGTGGAGTGTTAACTCCTTCAGGCATCTGCAACAGGGGGCGGGGGAGCGTATCCCTGCTGCAATGCACAAAGTAGGATATTCGCTACCTGCCTGTCAAGCATCTTCGAAAGGTCGCCGCCGCTTTTCTGCTTGTGCGATGGTTGGACCAGACCGCTTTAGGAGCCGGTCTCGCCGGCGACAATCGACAGCGCGAATCTAGCGGGATGTGGCCCGCGGGGCGTGATCCTGCACGCTTCTGTTCCCGAGTCGGCGAATTCTCGCCAGGCCTTGGCAGCCAGCGGAAAGCTGGAGCCTTATCCAGCTTTCTTGCGCTCCGCCGGAAGCTGGGGCTTCCAGTGGCAAACACTGGTTCTCACTCTATTCGAGGCTGGCGCTGGCTGCTTCGCGGTACGGCTCGGATGCTGCAGGAACGCCTCGAGGTTCTCTTCGAGATGCGCCGAGAGCGCTGCGGCTCCACCGCCATCGCTCAACCGGATGACTTGCAGGAGGAAGCGCCTGCCCAGGACCGGGTCCTCCTGCTGCTCCCGCTCACTGATCACCTGCAGAAGGATGCACCGTGTAATGTCGCGTCCGTCCTTCTTGTCGATGACGACGAACTCCACTTCCCCGAGCACCAGGTCCCGTATATCCGCGAGGGTGATGTAGCGGCTTTCCTCAGTATCGTAAAGGCGACGATTAGGGTACTTGTTGATGACGCGCCGGGTACTCATTCACTGTCTCAGTACTGCTTCGCGGCTAAGATAGCGGATTTTCCGGTTCAACCATAGGCTTCTGGCGGCTCTGGCACGCTGCGCTGGTTAACCAGTGAGTCCAGCGTCCACCTTTCCATTGCAAAGGCCCACACGGCCGGCTGTCCAGCCGAGGCAAGGTCACTGGGAACCGACTGCCTGAGTGCGCGCAGTGCGGCGCACAGTGTTTGTGCAGGTCTGTCGAGCGATATTCCTCCCGCGCCTGTCGTTTTGCTGAGCTTCTGTCCTGCCCTGTTCACGACGACCGGGATGTGCGCATATCGTGGCGTGGAGTAGCCCAGCTTTCGCTGCAGGTAGATCTGCCTCGGTGTCGACTCCAGCAAGTCCACACCTCTTACGACCTCGGTCACACCCTGTTTGAAATCATCCACGACCACCGCCAGGTGATACGCGATGAGGTTGTCGCGCCGGCGAATGACGAAGTCGCCGGATTCCGACTCCAGCCGCTGCTCTTCTGAACCTTGCACGAGATCGACGAAAGCTACCGGCTCGTTGTCAGTCCTGAGACGAATTGCGCTCGACCGCGAGGTGCTTCCGGCGCGACAGGTGCCGGGATAGATGCGCCCCAGCGGCCCTTGAGGAGCAGTCGCAAGACGCTGGCGCGAGCAGCCACACCGATACGCCAACCCTTCCTCGAGCAGGCGCTCGACTACCTCGTGGTGGTGCGGGGTGTTGCGACTCTGGTAGAGCACCGGCCCGTCCCACTCGAAGCCGTACGCCTCCAGCGCCCGGATGATGGCGTCAGCCGCGCCCTTGCGCTCCCTTGGCGGATCGATGTCTTCGATGCGAAGCAGCCAGCGACCCCGACAGGATCTTGCCTGAAGGTAACTTGCGACCGCCGCGACCAGCGAGCCGAAGTGCAGAGGACCGGTGGGTGACGGAGCAAATCTTCCGATGTACTCCCCGGTCCTTCCGTTAGTCTTATCGGTAACGGTCGTCCCGATCCCTGAACTGGCGTTCCGCAAGCTCGCGGCGTTCCTGCGCTTCCAGCGACAATGTCGCCACCGGACGAGCCTCCAGCCGCTTCAGGCCGATCTCCTCTCCGGTTTCCTCGCAATAGCCATAGGTGCCATCGTCGATTCGTGCCAGCGCTGCATCGATCTTGCGAAGCAGTTTACGTTCGCGGTCGCGGGTTCGCAGCTCGAGGCCGAACTCCGACTCCTGGGTCGCCCGGTCGTTCGGATCCGGGAAGTTCGCGGCTTCGTCCTGCATGTGGTGCACGGTGCGATCGACCTCGTTCATCAATTCCCGTTTCCAGGCGGTCAGGATCGATCGAAAGTGCTCCAGCTGCTCGGCGCTCATGTACTCCTCGCCGCGGCGTACGGAATAAGGCTCGATTCCATGAATAGGCCCGGCCAGCAGGTCCTGTCGGGAAGCTCGCTTCGCGGCGCCATTCGTCCTGGCCGCCGGCGCCGCAGGCTTGCGGGAAGGCTGCCTGGCGGCTGCGGCTGTCTTCCTGGTGCTGGCAGCCCTGCTGGATGACTGTTTGACCGACTTCTTGCTGCTGGACTTCTTACCGGCAGTTTTCTTTGCGGAGGGTTTTGCAGCAGTTTTCTTGCGTGCGGCCGTCTTTCCGGCACCCTTCGACTTTTTGCTTACCTTTTTCGTGACCTTCTTCCTCACTGAGTTCTTGGAAGCGGACTTCTTCGTCGACTTCCGGGCAGATTTCTTTGTGGATTTTTTCGACGTCGCCGGCTTCTTCCGGGCGGCCGATTTCTTCTTCGACGCCTTTTTGGTCGAAGACTTTTTCGCGCTCACTTTGCGCTTCTTGGCTGGTGCTTTTTTGCTGGCAGCCGACTTTCGGGATGCAGTTGTCTTCCTGCCGCCCCCAGCACGCTTTTGTTTCTTACTCGCGGCCTTTTTTGCGGGCATCTTCCACTCCTGCCGGTCCGAGAAAAACGCGGAATTATACATCGGTTGCCCGAACATGGAAGCCCATTTCGACCTGTTTTTTCCCGTTGCCGCAGGCATTTGCAAGCTTCCCCCCGAGCCGCTGGCAAAGCCGGGCTTAAGTGGTCAACGCCGGTACCGGGGGCCGGCGCGGGCATCGACTGTCGAGATCACGTAACCAACCTCTTCGGTACAGAATTGCAGCGATGAAGAAAGAAAACAAAGACGACTTAAGGCTCGCTATTCGCGGTCTTGTCTCGCCACAGCGACAATCGTTTTATGCGGAAAATTACTTTACACTATGCCGCAAATTTCACAGGCGCATGGCGTAATCCCTTCTGATGCGATTAAGCAAGATCAAGCTCGCCGGCTTCAAGTCCTTTGTAGACCCCACCATCATTCCCTTCCCCAGCAACCTTGTCGGTGTCGTGGGGCCGAACGGTTGCGGTAAATCCAACGTCATCGACGCGGTTCGCTGGGTAATGGGCGAGAGTTCTGCGAGCCGCCTTCGCGGTGATTCCATTACCGACGTCATCTTCAATGGCTCCGGTTCCAGGAAGCCGGTTGGTTCCTCGTCCGTGGAGCTGCTATTCGACAATTCCGACTCGACGCTCGAAGGCCAGTACGCCAAGTACACCGAGATTGGTATTCGGCGGGAGGTATCGCGTGATGGTATTTCCAGCTACTTCTTAAACGGCACGCGTTGCCGGCGCAAGGATATTACCGGCGTCTTCCTCGGCACCGGACTGGGCCCGCGGAGCTATTCGATCATCGAGCAGGGGATGATCTCCCGCCTGATTGAGGCGAAACCGGAAGAAATGCGGGTCTTCCTGGAAGAAGCGGCCGGAATCTCCAAGTACAAGGAACGACGGCGCGAAACGTCGAACAGGATCAAGCATACGAAGGAAAATCTCGACCGCCTGAAAGACGTTCTCGATGAAGTCGAGAAGCAGATCAAGCACCTGGACAGGCAGGCGAAGACCGCGGAGCGCTATGGGCGCCTGAAAGATTCCGAAAGGAGAACATCCGCAGAGCTACTGGCCTTGCGCCTCCGGGACCTGGACGCGGGAGCCGCGGAGGCAGGCTCGCTGCTGTCGGAGCGGGAAACGGCGCTGCAGTCGATCGTTGCGGAGCAGCGCAAGACTGAAGCGGAAATAGAGCGGATGCGGCTCGTCCAGACCGAGCGTTCGGACGAGTGCAGCGTAGTGCAGGGACGCTTCTATAAAGCAGGATCGGAGATCGCCCGTCTCGAACAGGCCATCGAGCATGCGCACGAGCTTCGGGCGAGGCAGCAAAAGGATCTCGAGCAGGCGATTGAAGGCGCGAAAGAGATTGCCTCTCACATCAACAAGGACCAGAGCGAGATCGAGCAGTTGGAACTGTCGCTCAACGAGCTGGTGCCTGACCTGGAGCGAGCACGCGAGAGCGAGCGCCAGTCGCTGGCGTCCCTGGAAAGCGCAGAGAAAGCCCTGGCGGATTGGCAGGAGCGCTGGAACACCTGGTCTTCTCAAGCCAACGACTCGCAGCAGATCCGGAACGTCGAGCAGACGCGGACAGAGCAACTGGAGTCGAGGTTGAAGAGCCTCAATGAACGGCGCAAGAAGCTTGAGGAGTCGCGACTTGCTGAAAGTCCGGACGAGCTGAAGCAAAAATTCGACAAGCTGGCTGAGCAGGAACTGCGGAAGCGACAGGCGAGAGACGAGTTCGAACGGGCGCTGACCGACATCAGCGACAAGATTCGAAAACTAAGGGAACAGGACCAGAAGCTTACGCGCCTGGTAGATGAGCGTCATGCCTCGCTGCAGGCAGCGGAGTCCAGGTACGCGTCGCTGGAAGCCGTGCAAAAGGCGGCGATCGGCGAAAGCAACGAAACCGTGCAAGGCTGGCTGCAATCTGCTGGTCTGGCGGACAACGCGCGTGTGGTAAAGCTGCTGGACGTCGATGATGGCTGGGATCGGGCGGTGGAAACCGTACTCGGCCAGTACCTGCAGGCCGTCTGCGTGAACGATGTCCAGGAGGTCGCTGCCAGTCTTTCGCGACTGCGAAGCGGCAATATCACGCTGTTGCAGAAAGATGCCGTTGTCCGTGCGGCACAGCCAGGGACCCTCGCGGAGAAGGTCCGTAACGCGCCGGCTTCAATAGACAGCATGCTTCGTTCGGTGCGCATCGCCGATACGCTCGATGCTGCGTTGGCGCTGCGTCCGACGCTCGCCGACGATCAGTCGGTGATTACCAGCGAGGGCCTTTGGCTCAGCGGATCATGGCTGCGAGTCAGTCGGGACACGGATCCGAAATCCGGCATTCTCGGGCGAGAACACGAGATGCGGCGCTTGAAGAACGACATTCGCGAGTTGCAGGCACGCTTCGATAGTGCGCGAAAGCTGGTTCAAGACGGACGTTCACGCCTGAACCAGCTCGAAGAGCGCCGGGAGACGCTGCAACAGG